>JBFLVN010000008.1:0-29438 GCA_040758475.1 Bdellovibrionota bacterium | reverse complement strand
GAAAAGGGCCCCAAAGGGGCCGCGGCCGGGGTCTATAGTGTGGCTGGCCGGGGGCTGTCAATTGGGCGGCTCCAGCCGGTTAACCGCCCCCAAACCCTTTCGCGGGCGGCGGGGCCGTGTTAAGGTTCGCCCGCACCAAGCCATGCCGACAGCGGCGAAAAAAATCCTCATCGCCGAGGACTTCGAGATCCTCTCGAAGCTCATCCGCAATTCCCTGCGGAACATCAACGTGGAATTCGTCGACGCCTTCGACGGGGCGGAAGCCTTTGAGAAAGCCAAGGCCCTCAAACCCGACCTCATCATCATGGACATGAACATGCCCAAGATGAACGGTTATGAGGTGACGGAGGCGCTCCGGCGGATTCCCGAGTTCTCCAAGCTCCCCATCCTCATGCTCACGGCCACAGGTTCGGAGGAAACAGCCCTCCAGGCCGGCTGCACGGCCTTTATGAACAAGCCCTATTCGCCGGGGAACCTCCGCTCGAAAGTCCTCTCCCTGCTGGGCATGCCGGAATAAGAAAGCTCTACCGGGAAGATTTCTTTGGCAGCTCGGGATCACCCACGTGGGTGAGGTCTTCTTCGGCCACCCAGGCGCAGCGGAAACCGATAAAGGCCCGCGCTGCGTTGAAATCGAGAGGCGTCCGGGAAGTGGCGCGCAAGTCCCCCGTTTCGGCGCGCTGGACGTCGTTCCAGGAACCGCCACGGACGACTTTCTGGGTGCCGGTGGAAGGCCCCCGGGGATTCTTGATGGGACCGCGGCGGTAGTATTCCGGATCGTACCAATCGAGCACCCATTCGGAAACATTGCCCGCCATTTGGAGAATCCCGTAGGGGCTCGCCCCGTCTGGAAACGACTCGACAGGCGCCAAGGCCGCAAAGCCATCGGTCCCGCCAAGCGTACCGTCGTCGGCCGTGTCGGCGCCATTCGCGCGTTTGGGATCGAAAAGGTCCCCCCAAGGGAAGCGCCAGCCCGTATCCCCCCGCGCCGCCTTTTCCCATTCGGCTTCGGTAGGAAGGCGCTTGCCGCGCCAAAGGCAGTAATCCCGCGCCTGGAACCAGCTCACCCCCGTCACGGGGGAATCGGGCCCGCTCTCCTCTGGATAGATCCGGGCGGGGGTGCAGGCCCCCAGGTCAGAACACTCCTGGTATTTGGCGGCGGAAACTTCCGTCCGGTCGATGTAGTAGGCGCCCAAGGAAGCTTTGCGGGCCGGTTGCTCGTCGGTCTTCCCGCCGGAAGCCCCGCGAAGGAAAGGCCCTCCCGGGACGCGAACCATCCCTTCGAGGATTTCCTGGACCGGTCTCCAGGGAATCGAAAGAGGGGGTGGAACCTCCCCAACAGCGGCGGGGGGAAGAGCGGCCTGGGAGAACGCTGGCGAGGCACCCCCGAAAGTTACGCACGCCAGCGTGAGGAGCCCTTTGGCAAGCCTCTTCAAATTGGCAGCCTCCCGGAAAGCACGGAGAGAGCCCTCCGTATCCCAAGTCTCCCCCCACGCGCAAGCCGCGGGCAGTTTAATCTTTTTTTCATTTTTTCTTCATCTGGCATTCAGAGGCGGGGCCTACAAAAATGCCCAGCGTTTCGGAGGTACTTCTCCATGAACACCCCCCGCCCCCTTCGCCAGCGCCTTGCCGCCCTCGGCACGGCCATCGCCTTTCTCTCCATCTGGACCACGAGCGCGGTGCCCGCCGCGGCCCAGGGCCGAAAGCGCGACGCGGCGGCTGCCATGGAAGCGGCCGGCATGGTCAATTTCGCGGACCTCGCCGAGTCCCTGAGGAAGACGGTCGTCAACATCCGGATTTCCCAGAAAATCCCCGGAACGGGCGGGCAGCTCTTTTTCAACGGCCAACCCATCGATCCGAACGATCCCAACATCCCCGACATCTTCCGCCACTTCTTCGGGGATTTCGGCATGCAGCCGCCCCAGGAACGCCAGGGCCAGGGATCGGGCGTCATTATCTCGCCCGACGGTTACATCGCCACGAACCACCACGTCGTCGCCGGAGCCACCACCATCAAGGTCGTCCTTCTGGATGAAACCGAATACGACGGAAAGGTCATCGGTTCGGACCCCAAAATGGACCTGGCCCTCGTGAAAATCGAGCCCAAAGGGAAACTCGAAGCGGCAAATTGGGGCGACTCAGAAGCCGCCCGCGTGGGCGATTGGGCCATGGCGATCGGAAATCCTTTCGGCCTCACCGAGACCGTCACGGTCGGCATCATTTCGGCCAAGGGGCGGATCATCGGGGCCGGGCCCTACGATGACTTCATCCAGACGGACGCCTCGATCAATCCTGGCAACTCGGGCGGCCCGCTCTTCAACACGAAGGGCGAAGTCATTGGGATCAACACGGCCATCAGCGCCCGGGGGCAAGGGATCGGCTTTGCCATCCCCTCGAACCCCGCGAGGAAAATCCTCGACCAGCTCAAGAAGTCCGGAAGCGTGATCCGCGGCTGGCTCGGCGTGGGCATCCAGCAGCTCACTCCCGAACTAGCCGAGTCCCTGGGCCTCCCCGATACGAAAGGCGTCATCGTCTCCCAGGTTTTCGAGGACAGCCCCGCCCAGAAGGCGGGCTTCGAACCCCAGGACGTGATCGTCGATTACGACGGCAAGCCCATTAGATCGGTGAACGACCTGCCGCGTCTCGTGGCGGACACCCCCGTGGGGACCAAGGTGAAAATCTCCGTCCTGCGGGATGGAAAGCGCAAAACCCTCGACCCCGTCATCGCCCAACAGGAAGGCGAGGAAGTGGCGCAGGCGGAGGGAGAGCAGAATCCCGAATGGAAGGGGGAGCAAGACAATCCCCTGGAAAAATACGGCTTGCGGGCTCAAACGCTCACGCCCCAGATGGCCCGGGAGCAGCGAGTCGCGGTGAAGCGCGGGGCCTTCGTCACGGAAATCCAGCGAGGCGGGCCGGCCGACCGGGCCGGCCTCGAACCGGGGGACGTGATCGTGGAAGCCAACCGCCGGGGGCTTTCGAGCGCCCGGGACCTGGAACAAGTCATCCGGCTCGCCAAGAACGGGCAGGTCGTCATCCGCTTCGTGCGGGGAGACCAGTACTTTTTCGCGGTCTTAAAGCCGTAGAGAAATCGCCAAGAAAAAGCGGGAAGGACTTAGTGCAGGGAGTAAACAGTCTTCCGCGGCAAAACAGCGGATTCCGTGCAAGCCGCTGGCGCCGTAATGGCCCCTACGGGGCAGGCATCGGCGCACGCGCCGCAATCACGGCAACGAGCGGGGTCGATCATCATGTGATGCGGCCCGGGGTGGATGGCGTTGAAGGAACACTCTAATTCGCAGGAACCACAACTGATGCACTCGTCGCCGATGTGGTGGGGCATTTGGTTTGATATCTCCAGCGCTCTTAATCCTACCATAATTTCGCCCCTTTTCGCCCGTGGGGATGCCCCTGCCCGGCAATTTCATGGGGACAACCCCCGGAAATTTCAAGTTAATTTGAAACATCCAAGCCGCCCCAGAAGTGAGCAGCGTTTACTTCTCTTCACACCAGAAAGCGCCCAAGCGATTCCCAATTAATTACACGTGCCTTAGCGCTTCCACGATGGCCAGGCGCGAAGCCGCCCGGGCGGGAAGAAGGCCTCCAAAGAGGCCGATGAGCGAGGCGAGCACCGCGCCTCGAATAAGGCTCGGCGCCCCCACGTCCAACCGGAAAGCGAGTTGAAAGAAATTGAGCCCCACGCCGTCAAAGGCCAGGGCCACGAGCGAACCGGCGATCCCTCCCAGGCTCGCGATCAGAAGGCTTTCGATCAAGAACGAGCGGGCAATGACCCAACGCCCAAAGCCAAGGGCCCGGAGCGTCCCAATCTCGCGGATGCGGCGGCTCATGGCCGCGTACATGGTGTTCATCCCGGCGAAAATCGCCCCCAATCCCATGATGAGGCCGATGATGTTCCCCAAAATCACGAAGGCGACCGACGCCCGGGAGGCTTCGGCGTAATAATCCGTCTCGGCCTGGGCATCGACCGTAAAGCGCTTGGAATCCTCCAGGGATTTGGCGAACGCCACCGCATCCGTGCCTTCCCGGAGCCGGAGGACCGCGATGGAGGGTTCGTTGAGCAGCATCTCGCTTAAAAGGTCTTCCAAGCCCATCCAGATTTCACCGTCGAAAATCCGCCCGCCCGCGTCGAATATTCCCACCACCACGTGCTTTTGGCGGCCGAAGCGGAGTTCCGCCCCGATGCCGGCCCCCTTCAATTTCGAGGGCAGAAGCTGTCCGATCAGGATTTCCCCCGGAGCGGAAGGAAGGCGCCCCTCGACGATCTTTACTTCTGGCTGGACGGAAAAAACCCGGGGCGTCACGCCCCGGATCGTCGTGTACCTTCCTTGAGAGAGATCGCCCAAGGGCGCGGCCGGCGGCTGGATCGCGCGGACGAGAACGCTTTCGATGCTGGCCTGGGCCTCCCCGTCGGGGCCACGGGCCACTTCGGGAAGGTATTGGATCGTCCGCAACGTCTCCCACGGAACTTTGGACGCCTCGGCGCTCGCCCCGCCGCGGGAGAGGACGACGACGTTCAGGGGATTGCCCGTGACGGCCGCCGTCCGCTTCATGCTCTGGCCCGTCGCCGAGATGACGACGAAGGCCATGACGGCAAGCGCAATCCCGCCGGTCGTCATCAGCGTGCTCGACTTTCGGGCCGTCAAATTCCGCCAGGAATAGCTAAAGGGGATGGCCATGGTCTGTTAGTCCGCGTGCCGGAGCGCCTCCGTGATGGGAAGGCGCGAGGCGTGCCACGCCGGCTGGAGGCCCGCCAGAAGGCCCACGGGAATCGAAAGGAGGATGGATTCGAGGAGAAGCCCCAGGTTGCTCCTAAGTTCGAGCCCGCCCAGGTCTTTGGGGAAATGGATGAGCTTCGCTTCGAACATACCCCAGGCCGATCCGGAGCCCGCCACCGCCCCCACGACAGCGAGGAAAACCGCTTCCGAGAGGACGAGCCAGAGGAGCATGTCTTTGCCAAACCCAAGCGTCCGAAGCATGCCGATCTCCGTCGTCCGCTCGCGAATGCTCATGGCCACGGTGTTGGCGACGACGAGAACCGTCGCCGCAAGGGTGAGGTATCCAATGATCGTAATGGCCTTGAGGGCGTCCGCAAGACCGCCGATAACCGTGGACAGGAACGATTTCTCGCTGATGGTTTCCGTCGGGACGGTGAAGTTCGCGAAGAGATCATCTATCGACCCCGCGATGGCCGGGGCCAGGTCCGCGCTCTCCGCCTTGAGGACGATAAAGGTCAGGCGTCCCTGCTCGCCCGTCACCTCCTGGAGATAAGGGAGATGTACGATCGCCACGTTGGAGAAATTGCTGTCCGTTCCGGCGTCGGCGTCCCCGCGAATCCAGAAACGGACGCTCTTCCCCTCCCCCATGCCCTGGACCGTGACTTCCTGGCCGATGCGCCAGTCGTTGGCATCCATCAAGGTCCGCCCGACGATGGCCGCCGTGCGCTCGCGCCGGAAGGCTTCGAACTCCTCTTCCGTCACGCCCTTCATGATCCGCACTTTGCGAATCGAATCGGCCTCGGCCCCCAGGACGAGGCTCCCCTGCCCTTCGCGGCGGCCTTTCCCGATGAAGAAGAGATAGGGCGTCGCACCGGCAATTCCCGGGATGGAGCGGATACGGCCCAAATACGATTGGGGAATTTCGGCCCGGTAAAAGGGCGTCCCGTAGCGGGGACGCATGAAGAGGGTCACGTTGCTTCCGGCCCGGTCCACGACGCCAGACATCGTAAAGAGAAGGCTCTTGAGGGAAGTAAACAAAAAGAAAGAAACGGCGAGCCCTAGAAATGTGAGCAGGCTCCGCCTCGGGTTCCGGCGGATTTGCCGGGCGACGAGCGGAACGAAGCGGGGCCAGTTCACGCGCCGCCCTCCACGAGACGACCCTTCTCTAAATGAACGAGCCTCCGCGCCCGCGCCGCCGCCCGGGGGTCGTGGGTCACCATGATGAAAGTCTTTCCAAAATCCTGGTTGAGGGATTCCATCAAGGAAAGAATCTCTTCGGCGCTCTTGGAATCGAGATCGCCCGTGGGCTCGTCGGCCAGGATGAGCGTGGGGTTCCCCACGAGCGCCCGGGCGATGGCCACGCGCTGCTGCTGGCCGCCCGAAAGCTCGCCGGGTTTGTGGTGCATCCGGTCCCCAAGGCCCACAATCCGGAGGGCCGCCTCGGCCCGCTCGCGGCGTTCGGGGGCAGAGAGTCCGGAAAGGAGAAGCGGAAGCTCCACGTTCTCGACGGCTGTAAAAACAGGGACGAGGTTGTAGAATTGAAAGATAAACCCGATGGAACGGTTCCGCCAGGAATCGAGTTCCTTTTCGGAAAGGTCCTGGATGCTCCTCCCGGCGATCTTGAGTTCACCCGCCGTGGGCCGGTCGATCCCGGCGATCAAATTGAGCAGCGTCGTCTTGCCCGATCCCGACGGTCCCATGAGTGCGACGAACTCCCCCCCAGCGATGGAAAGATCGATCTCCCGCAGAACAGGAACTTCCTCGCCGCCGCGGAAATAGGATTTTTGAAGGTCGCGGATTTCAACCAGGGGAAGGGATTTTAGCTCGGCGGGCACAGTTCCATCATTCCCGGCCAGTGGCGACTTTATCGCCGTTTTCCAGATCGGTTGGTGGAGCCTTGATGACGAAGGTTCCCTCGGGCGGGCCGTCCTTGAGAATCCAATGCCCATCTCCGGAGGGACGGGCCTCGATGGTTTTGAGAACCGCCCTTCCCTCTTCGACGGTGAAAACAGCTTTCTTCCCGTCCCGTTCGACCACGGAGGATTCCGGAAGGGAGCGGATGACTTCGATTTTCCCTTCCGGTTCTTTTTCGAGGAAAGAAACTTTGGCCGTCATGTCGGGCTTTAAATCGGCATCGCTGCTCCGCAGGCGAACTTTCACTTTCACGATCGATTTTTGCCGGTCGGCCATGGCCCCCACGTGGCTCACGTCCGCCAAGTACCGCCGCTCGGGAAGGGCTTCGGCCGTCACGAGGGCCGGACCGTTCAGGCGGACTTTGGAGATTTCCGTCTCGTTGATTTCAAGTTCGACGGACATCTCGGAGAGATCGGCCAGAGTGACGACGGCCGTTCCCGGATCGCCGCTCGCCGTGACACCGATGGTAAGAAACTCGCCCACGTCCCGGATTTTACGGATGATCGTGCCGTCGAAAGGGGCCCGGATCACCGTGTTGTCGAGAGCCACTTGCGCGAGTTCGAAGCGCGACTTGGCGACCTCGAAGGCCGTCTGGGTCCGGTCCCAGTCCGCCTTGGAAGCCACCACCTCTTGCACCAGGGGGGCCATGCGGGCCAGGTCCATCTCGGCCTGATCGAGTTCGGCCTTGGCGAGCCGGAGGTTGGAACGCTGCTCTTGATCGTCCAGGCGGGCGATCACTTGTCCTTCCTTTACCTGCTGGTTCTCGTCGGCCAGGAGCTGAACGATTTTCCCCTGGGCCTTGCTGCTCACGATGATCTGGCGCTTGGCGATGGCGTATCCGGCCGCCGTCAGGAGGGCGGGGGGCATCCCGAATTCCCGCATGGAAACGGCCGCCAGCTCCACGAGGGGAGGCCTTAAGGCCCGCCGGACCAGCCCCCCCAAGAGGAGCACGCCAGCCACGGTCAGGGCGATCCAGAATTTGCGGCGGCTCGGGGGGAGTTTGCGGGAGGGCTCGGGAGTGCCCCCGCCAAGGCCCAAAACACGCAGGTCTTCTTCGCGGGAAGGTTCGGAGCGGGTTTTTGCGCCCGCCGTGGAGGTGCGATCACCCATGGGGCGGCAGTCTACCGGTCCTTCGCCCCATCTCCAAACACTGTTTGGAAGAGGAAGTATCGCGGGCTCTGCCACCCTGTCCTTTGCAATGAGATAGTTGTTGCTCTAACTAATTTCTGTCGCGGGATTCCCCGCCTGGAAAATAGCGGTGATGGAAGACAAGCAGGGGCTCCGCCTCTACCTCGAACGTGCCTCCCGCGCGCCCATCCGCCTCCTCGCCACCGCCGTGCTGGTCGGGGCGGCGGCCGGACTGGTGGGGCTGGGCTTTCACCACCTCATCACCCTGGTCCAGAAGCTCGTCTTGGGGACGGCGGAAGATCCGGTTCCTGCACTGCAAAATGCACCCTGGTATTACAAGATTATCCTTCCCGCCATCGGCGCAGCCATCGTGGCGCCTATGATCTACACCTGGGTCAAGGAAACCCGGGGACATGGAATCCCCGAAGTAATGGAAGCGGTATCCGTCCACCACGGAAAAATCCGCGGCCGCGTCGCTGTTGTTAAATCCCTGGCAGCTGGCATCACCGTTGGAACGGGCGGATCGATCGGAAGCGAGGGACCCGCCGTCCAAATCGGCGCGGCCGTGGGATCGAAGGTCGGTCAACTCCTGAAATTGCCGCCCGAGTCGCTCATCAGCCTCGTCGGATGCGGAAGCGCCGCCGCCCTGGCCGCCATCTACAACGCGCCCATCGGCGGCGCGTTCTTCGCCCTCGAAATCATCCTGGGAAATTTCGCGGCCCCCACGTTCGGCCCCATCGTCATGGCATCCGTCACGGGCGTTGCCGTCTCGAAGCTCCTTTTCGGAGAGCACCCAGCTTTTTTCGAAGCGACGGGATACGTCCTTAAGAGCGTCTTTGAAATCCCTCTCTACGGGGGCCTCGGGCTATTGGCCGGTTTCGTTTCCTTGGCTTTCACAACGAGTGTCGGATGGATGGAGAACTTTTTCGATTCTTCCCGCGCCCACCCCTACCTGCGGCCGGTCATTGGCGGGCTTCTCCTTGGTGCCTGCCTTCTCTTCGCGCCCCAAGTCTACGGCCACGGCTTTTTCAGCATCGCTCAGATCGTTGCGGGCTCCTTGCCGCTTGGGCTGCTCCTTGTACTGATCCCCACCAAGATTTTCGCCACTTCCGTCACCCTTGGCTCCGGCGGGACTTTCGCGCCGTCCCTCTTCCTGGGAGCGGCCCTCGGCACGATTTTTGGGAATTTTGCCCACGCGTTCTTTCCCACATTCACTGCGCCGGCGGGCGCTTACGCCCTCGTCGGCATGGGAGCGGTCCTGGCAGGCGTCATCCATGCCCCGATCACGAGCATCTTCATGCTCTTCGAGATCACGGGAAACTACGAAATCATCCTTCCACTCATGGTGGCCTGCTCCGTCTCGACGCTCTTCTGCCGGATCATCCTGGGAGACTCCATCTGGGCTATCCGCCTCGCCAAGCGCGGCATCGCCCCCCGCCACCGGAGGGAAGACCTCGTCCTCCGCTCCTACCGCGCCGAAGACATCATGCGCCGGGACGTGCGGGCCGTCCCGCCCCAGACGCCGATCGGCGATCTCCTCACAATTTTTCTCGACTGCCAGGAAAGCGAGATTTTCGTGGCCGATGGGAGCGGGAAGTACGTCGGAGTTATCCCCCTGCCCGATTTGAAAGACCTTATGAGCGTTCAGGGGGCTCACGACCTTGCCGTCGCCGTCGACCTCGTCCGGACGAACGGATCGCGGGTGAGCCCGAAGGCATCCCTCAGCGAGTGCATGGACCTTTTCCTGAAAGCCGAAACAGACAGCCTTCCCGTCGTCGAGGAGGAAACGCAGAGGCTCATGGGCACCATCTCCCGCCGCTACCTGCTCGATTTCTACAACCGGGAGGTCCTTCGCACGGATTACCTGGGAACCATCGCCGAAGAATCCGCAAGCGGCCCTGCCTCGCGCGGCACGGTCCAGCTCCCTCCCGGACAGCAGATGGCCGTACTCACCGTCCCGCCGTTTCTCATCGGAAAAACCCTGCGAGAGGTGGACCTGCGGGCCCGCTACGGGGTCGTTGTGGCCTCCGTCCGCCCAGCCGACTCCCCCGCCCGGAACGAGCTGCCAGACCCCGCCCGCCCCTTCGCCCCTAGGGACGTTCTTGTCCTCGTGGGCCCCAACGAAGCGATCGAAAAGTTCAAAGCGGAGAATGCGGGGGGATAAAATTCACCCGAGTTTCTTGAGCATCTGTACCGAAGGCGCGAAGAATGTCGCGCCGCTCACGGGTTTGGTGTTTTCCATGAGGAGATCGTGGCGGCCGTCGCCCGAGGCACCCATCATTCGTTCGAGCATTTTGAAGGGAATGCGAAGGTCCCGCGTATAGGCGATAAAGAAGAGCCCCGCCTCGCTCGTGGTCCCATAGGGGAAACTGTGGCGGACGATTTCCAGTTCTTTGCCGTTTTCTTCGATCACGACACGGCTAATGTGGGCCTGGGCATCGCGTTTCTTATCCGGAATCTCCCGGCTGTTTTTCTTTGTCCTGCCGACAGCGCGCTCTTGATCCTGGAGAGATAAGCCGCGCCATTTCTGGAAGTTGTGGACGTAGCGCTGAGTGAAGACGTAGCTACCACCCGCGAAATCCGGGTCTTCCTTTCCGATAATGGCGGCGGGGCCCCGCCCCTTCCCCTTGGGGTTTTCCGTTCCGTCGATGAAGCCCGTCAAATCCCGGCTGTCCAGGTAACGGAAACCGTGGACCTCCTCCATCACGGAAACTCGCTCACCCAATTCCGCGCGAAGGCGCATCGCTAATTCGAAATTGAGGTCGTGGCGATCCGAAAGAATGTGAAGGAGCACATCCCCACCCGTGGTGGGGGCTTCGAGGGATGGGCCCTTCACGGGAGAAAAGGGCTTCAGGAATTTGGGCCTTTTCCCGAGCGTAAGGCGATCCCAGAATTCGCTGCCGAAGGCCACGCTCGCCACGAGTTTGGATTTGCCCTTATCGAGCTTGCGAACAGCGACGATTGTTTTCTCAAGACCCGAGAAAATTTTTCCAATGGCGGAGGCGTCGGCGGCCGGATCGTTTACCCTCAAAACCAGAAAGAGCGCATTGGGACGGGGCTCGGGAAGAATGGCGGACTGGGGCGTGGGCATAGGAATCCCCCCTTCCAGGGCCCTAAAAATATCCGAAATCCTGTTTTAGCGACAATGAGCCCCGTCAACCCCTGCTACAAAGCAAAACGCCGGGCCCCATTTGGAACCCGGCGTCCCTTCTCCGGTGGGAGAGAAAACCGGAGCCGGTCAGAAGTTGATGCCCAGATAAGCGCCGGTCGAAAAATAGCGGGTGAACGTGTCGGCCTGTTCGAGGCCGTGGGTGTAGCGGACGTCTGCCCCCACGCTGAGGCGCTCGGCCAGCGTCACGTCCACTCCGGCTCCAAAGTGGACCCCGACATCCAAATAGGTCGTGTTGTTGGAGGGCGGCGAATTGACGAGGAAGGAGAGCCCCGCAGGAATCACCCAGGGGCGGACCTGGCCCATCGAATCAAAGCGCAGCTTGGGCGCCACCGTCACGTTGAGGGCGCTGATGGCGACGCGGTCCGTGGCGGGCGCCCCTAAAAGAACGCTCGTCGCGGTGGTCACACGCTCGTTGGAAAAGCGGGAGTATTCCAGGAAGATCTCGCCCAGGAGGGGATTGCCACCCCATTCCTCGCCAGGCATGAGGCCCACGTCCAGGCCCGCGGCGACCGAAAAGCCCCCTTCCTTCCCGTTGAAGGTGGTGGCGCCGCCGGCGTCGGTAAAGACCTCGCCCCCGCGGCCGTCGTTGAGGCGCGAGTAGGCGCCCCGGAAGAAGACCTGGTTCGTCTTGTCGGTAGCGGCGGCCGGGCCGGCCGCAAAGCCAAGCGCGATCGATCCTGCAAGGAACAGACGGATAGTGTGTTTCTTCATCGGAGTATCCTCCAGTGTCTGCTGGACGACCTAAAATGCGTCGTCCGTTTTCGATTTATACCCTCCTCTCGCGCGGAACCGGCATGACGAATTTCTATGACAAAGATCAATTGATAAAAGCTCTCTCACGCCAAAACGAAGCCCCCAAGCGGGCCGACTTGGGGGCTTGCAGGGAAAGAAAATTCTAAAAGGAAAAATTAATTCACGCTGGATTCGCCGCAGGAGCCGGAGGCAAAGCCGTGCCAAGGCGCCGCCCCAGCCGTACCCCGACTTCATAGACCAGATCGGCCGCCGTGCAGCCGGCCCGGTGGGGGCTCTTGTGGAATGCGTGAGCAAGTTCCGGATGACCGCTCAAGTACGCCTGAAATTCCTCTTCCGAAAGGGCGCATTCGGCCAAAGCCTGAGCCACTTCCCGCTGGGCCACCTGCCGGGCCTTGAAGAGCTGCATCTGGACGCGGCTGTAGACGTTCACCGCCGCATCGCCGCTCGTCTCGATGGGAAGGAAAAGGGCCTGCGGATAAAGCTCGGTCACAATGGTCTGGACACCGTCGGAAACGCCGCTCGAGGGCATGCAGCCGAAGGGCTTTACGCTGATGGTCATGTTCACCTTGTTGTCCACCACGTTGTGAATGAGCTTGCCGACCTCCATGAAGCCCTCGCCCCCGCGGACCTCCACGTGGTAGTGGGCCCTGGCCGCCGCGTGGACCTCTCCGATGTCGGGAAGGTGATAACCCCGAAGGCCCAGGAGCTTCGCGTAGAACTGGAACACGGCCCGTAGTAGCTTGTCGGCGAGGCCCAGGACGAAGAGCTCCTTGCGGACGTTCTTGTTCTTGATGCCCCGGTATTTATCGTCTTCCCCGCGCAGATTGTTCCGCCGCCCGATGTCCCAGCGCCGCTCCCAGATGTTGTAAAGAAGCCAGGCCGTCACGATCTGGATGTCCACCTCTGCCCCCTCGGACTCGAGGAAGCGCTGGAGCTTGTAGTTGCCGTCCCCTTCCGTCGTCATGGCCCAGAACTCCCCGATGATGGCCACCTTGGGCTTCACACGGGAGCGGTCCACCTTCACGCGGGCAAGGATCTTCCGGCAGCGCCACACGGCACGAATGAGGGATTTGCGGTGCTCGAAGGCGTCCGAGAGGATTTCCCGGCACCCGGCCACCGCCTTGTCCGTGGAGCCGGGCTCCACCTCATAGGGGCGGAGGCGGTACATGAGGGCGTTTAGCGCGTCCCCGATCAAGATGGCCCGGAAGGCCCACAGGACGTCCGACTTGGAGAGTACGAGGCCCCCGCCGGATGCTGACTGAACGTCGCCACTCTGGGAGAGGAGGAGCACGCGGAAGCCGTCGAAACCAGAGTCCCGCAGGGCCTTCCGGTATTCGGTCACGTACATGCCGAAACGGCAAGGCCCGCAAGCTCCCGCCGTCAGGAAGAGATATTTTTCGACGATCTCTTCCTTGCTCATTTTCTTTTCATCCCGCAGGTAAGTGAGGTACTTCACCAGGTTCCCCACGGTGAAATAGGTCGGGTTGCACTGGCCCCGGTTGCCGAATTCTTTCCCGAAGCGCAGGGCCTCGTTGTCGGGGCAATCGAGGACTTCCACCTTGTAGCCGCAGGAGGCGATGGCCGAGCGGACGAAGATGTCGTGGGCCTGAGTGAGGCCCGCGACCAGGAGGGTCGTGTGAGCCCGCTGGTCCACCCGGAACGCATTGGGGTTGGCATCTCGCCACTGGGTGCGCTCGGCAAGCCCCAGGCGTTTCCGCTCTTCTTCTTCGAAGCGGGCGAGTTCCGCGTCCACGTCGACGGAAGGCGGCGGGACGGAATGAAGTCCTTCGGGCCTTGTTTGGGTTTCCATGGGTTCTCCTCCCCTTTTCTTTCTTTGCTTTGCTTGAACCGGATTACGCGCTGGCCGCGAGCCGCTCCCCGGAAGCTTCCACCGGGTTGCTTCGCAGGACCGAAAGTTCGTGGTCGATCCCCGGGTCGCGCCGCCCCCGGTGGAATTCGAGTTCCTTCTGCTTTTGTTCGAGCAGCTCGATCTTCTTGCGCCGGATTCTCTCTTCGAGCTCCGCGCGGCGCCTGGCCAGGTCTTCGAGCCGTTCCTCCCGGAGCGAGAGGCTGTAGGCATAGGTCTTCACGCGAATCTTGATAGAGCCCGAAGGCTTGTTGGCGTCGATGTCGTGCAAGGCCGAATAGGGCGTGTTGGCCGTGTTGATGATCCCCTCGATGATCCCGTAAGTCGGGGCGTCGTGGCCACACTTGAAGCTCGAAAGGTCGAGCACGGCCACGTTCGGGTGGTGGGCGGCGAACTTGGCTGCCCAGACCTTCTGGGCGCTGTTGGCGCTGTAGTTCTCGGGCCACACGTCCCGGATTTCGAGGGGGGTCTTGATGCGCCCCTCTTCCAGGTCTTTCTTGAAGAAACGCTCCAGCCACTTGGGGTCTTTCGGAATCGAGCGCATGGAAAGGACCGGATAACCCAGGGCCTGGAATTCCTCCGTCACGCTGTGATTTAGCCCCGGATCGCTGTGGTAGGGCCGCCCGATGAGGAGGAGGCACATGCGGCTTTCCCGCTCCATCTGTTCGAGGATTTCCCGCCCCTTCCCTTCCAAGTCCCGGTGGAATTCATCGAGCGCCTTCCAGGCCTGGTCCACCGCGAAGCCGCTCTCGTCCTCCGTCACCCCAAGCCTTCCGCCCCAGGTTGAGAAAAGCTGGTACTTGAGGAAATTGGGCTCCACGAAGGTCATGGCCGCGTCCACGTATTCGATCCCCCGCTGGGTAAAGAAATCGACCTCCTTCGTGAAGGCCGCGCGCATGACATTGGGCGTCCCCGCCACGATGGGGCAGGCCGCCGTGTCCTGGAGGTATTCGAGCCCCGAGGGGACGTGGGTGATCGAAGGGAAGAAGATAAAATTAAGCGGCGCTTTTTCCGTGTGCTTGTGGAAGAGGAGGTTGTGGATGTGGGCCTGGGCAACCTTGCTCGGATAGCAGGGATCGACCGAACCGTATTTGCCGCCCTCCTGCCAGAGTTCTTCGTTCGTATCGTCGCTGAAGACCACGTTCTGCGTGGGAATGCCGAGTGCCTCGAAGTACGCCCGCCAGAACGGTCCCGTGCTCCAAAGGTTCAAGACCTTGGGAATCCCGACGCGAATCTTGCGGCGCCGCTCGATGGCTTCCGGCGACGAGCGCTCGAAGCCCCGGCGGATGGTCGTTTTACGAACGCCCCCGAGCCAGCCCTTCTCCACCTGGAGGTATTCGACCGGCGAACCGGCTTCGGGAAGTTTCTGGGGCTGGAACCAGGAAGAAAAACAGCGCTTCGCCTCGTAAGTCACGAGATTCGGGAAACGGGTCATCACATCCCGGCGCTGCTTTTGGAGTTTCTGGAGAGCTTCCGTGTCCTCCACGGTTCCTTTTTCGCAGGAAAAGCCCGAGATGTACCTCGCGGTCGAGCCGTCCGGAGTCTTGGTATCAATGAATGTTCGCGAACAGAGGTTTGGGCAGAAATTGCAACGCGTGCTCTCGTCATTCTTGGTCGAATAATGGATATCGATCGCCTGATCGAGCCCCACGAAGGTCGAATGGCCCCGGCGCTTTACGACCCGAAGCGTCTCCATGGCCGCGCCAATGGCCCCCGCCTCCCCGGTGTGGGGATGGATGAAGACCTCCGCTCCGGGCACGCGCTCCTCGATGTAATCGACCTGGGCCTTCACCGCCGCCAGGTTGTGTTGGGTTCCCCCCTGGAGGACGAACTTGCGGCCCAGTTCCGCCATGCGCGGGATCTGGACCACGTACTGCCAGATGTTCTTGGGAAGAACGAGGGCAAGCCCGGCCATGAGTTCTTCTTTGGAGTAGCCCTCTTTCTGGAAATTCACCCGGTCCGAATCGAGAAAAACGGCGCAGCCGTAGCTGAATTGCGGCGAGAGTTTCGCCTGGAAAGCCGTGCCGGCGTACTCCGTCACCGGAACGCCGAACTGGTCGGCCATGGCTTGCAGGAGCATTCCGTTTCCGGCACTACACTGGTTCGAGAGCTTGAAGTTGCGAAGCTCCTGGTTCTGCATGAACAGGACCTTGATGTCCTGGCCGCCGATGTCGCAAATCACGTCCACGTCCCCGAAGAAATGGACGGCGCTCTTCATGTGGGCGACCGTCTCCACGATGTTCACGTCGGCCCGCAGGGCTTTTTCGAGAACATCGGCTGCGTAGCCGGTGGCGCCAAAGCCGATCACTTCCAAGGTCGCCCCCTGCTTCTCGACGTACTGCTTGAGCCGAAGGAGCATCTCCTTCGTATCCTGGATCGGATTGCCTTTGGAGAGTTGGTATTCCTTCTTGAGGATCGTGCCTCTCTCGTCCACCAGAACGCACTTGGATGAAGTAGAGCCCCCATCCAGGCCGATCACGCCGCGGACATGGGTGCCGGGCTCGAACACGGCGGGTTCGAAACGGGGAATCCTGTACTTCTCGCGGAAAGCCTCGAGTTCTGGGCCACCTTCCACGAGCGGCGGCCCGGCCGATTCGCCAAGGCGCGCTTTTCGTCCGAACTGGATGAATTCTTTAAGGGGGCCGATTCCTTTGTAGCGGCCCACGTCCGCCGGTTCATGGAGGCCGTAGAGGACGGCCCCATAGGCGGCATAGAGGTCCGCGTTCTTGGGGACGATGATTAAATCCTCGAGCGGAACGTCGGCGGGATACTCATACCCCCGTTCCTTCCAGGTTTCGGGAATGCGCTTTCGCCAGCATTCCCGGAGGAACGGAAGATACGTGTTGGGTCCACCAAGGAGGAGAACCTTGTGCCGAAGCGTGTTGCCACGCGTGAGGACCGAAAGGTTCTGCATCACAATGGCGTCGGCGAGCGAACACATGATCTCATTCGCCGGGATTCCGGTTTTGACGAGATTGACGATATCCGTCTCGGCGAAGACGCCGCACTTGGCGGCCACGTGGTGGAGCTTGGAGTCGTCAAAAGGAATTTTTGCTACTTCGGCGGGCGGAAGGCCCACCTTGATCATGCATTTATCGATGGTGGCCCCCGTGCCGGAGGCGCACTTGTCGTTCATGGAGGTCTGGGCCTGCTTGGCGCCCGTTTCCTCATTCACCTTGAAGATGATGATCTTGGCGTCCTGGCCGCCCAATTCGACCACGCTCCCCGCATCGGGATGAAGCTTTTCTACCGCCATCGTGACGGAGTTCACTTCCTGGACGTATTTGGCGCCGAGGGGTTCGGCGAGCGGCCCGGCCCCCGAACCCGTCACGAAGACACGGATCTCCTCGCGGGAGACTTTCGGGAAGGCGTGGCCGATGCGGACGAGGAATTCGAGGACTTTTTCGGGCTGGCGGGTGTTGTGGCGCTGGTAATCGCTCCAGAGGATTGCCTTCGTCTTGGGATCGACGGCGGCCGCCTTCACGGTGGTCGAACCCACGTCGATGCCGACGACGAGGGAGCCTGCATAATCGTGGGCGGGCTCGTCGTAGTGCTGGCTTAGAATTCCTTCGAGGGCGGTGGCGCTCTCGGATTCCCCGGCGCTTTCGTGCAGAGCGGTTTCGTTGCTCACGAGCGTCCTCCCCAATCCAGTGAGTTGTCCGCGGCAAGCGATGGTGCGGTATCGTGGTGGCGGAACAAAAATATATTAGACTGACATGATAGTCTAGTTATTTAATGAGATTTTAATGGTTTAATAATGACGGTAATGTCAATTTTAAGAGATAAAACAAAGTTTGATGACGATGGAGTCCATCATTAAAATAAGTCGCAAATGACCCCTTCGGAAAAGAAAACCGCCATAATGGAAAGGAACGGCGAGGACACGAAGGAGTCCGGCATCCCCCGCCCTGCTCCCCTGCACGGGAAGGAGAGGCGGATGGGTACTGCCCCCATGGCTGCCAGTACACGCATCAAGCGGTTACAAACGGGCGCTTCCACCGACGGCCGCAGTTCCAGGGCCAAGACGCTCCGAAAGGAACGGCGCGAGCAAATTCTCGCGGCCGGCCGGCGCGTGTTCGCCGAAAAGGGCTACCACGCCGCAAGCATCACGGACGTGATCGAGGCGGCCGACGTCGCCCGGGGAACTTTCTATCTTTACTTTGATAGCAAGCGGGAGATTTTCGAGACGATCCTGGATGATCTCCTGGAACGCCTGACGGCGGTGATCCACCGCGTGGAACTCGGGCCCGGACATCCGCCAATTCTCGAACAACTCCACGGAAACGTGGAGCGCGTCATCCAGGTCCTCCTCTCGAACCGCGATCTTCCCAGCATCCTGCGCCGCACGGCCATCGGCATCGACGAAGATTTCGACCGGAAGCTCACGGACTTCTACGCCCGGATCACGGGCTTGATCGAACGAGCGCTCCTTCGGGGAATGCAGCAGGGGCTCCTCCGCCCCCTCAATCCCAACCTCATCGCCAAAAGTATTTTGGGAAGCTTCAAGGAACTGGCGGTCTATTCGGCCACCGCTAGCCTCGAAGACCCGGCCCAGCTCCGGGCCTTCTCCGACGAGCTCATCCGCTACAACATGGAAGGCATTCTAAAGCGCTAGCTTCGCTTATTTTCCCGCCGCGCGGCGTTCATGGGATTCTTCCCGGGAGGGAAGCGGCACGGGAGCCGGTATCACCGGAACAGGTTCGATGGCGCGCGAGACCGTGGCTATCCCCATTCGTTCGGCAAAGCGGTTCACGAGCAAGTAGACGACCGGAATGACGAGCAGGGTCAGGGCCGTGGCGAAGGTAAGCCCTCCCACGACCGAGTAACCGATGGCGCGGCGGCTCTCGGCCCCGGCGCCAGAGGCGATGATCAGGGGAATAGCCCCCAGGATCGTCGTCGTACTGGTCATCAGGATGGGGCGGAGCCGGGTTTTGCCGGCCTCGATCACGGCATCGAGAAGGACGAGGCCTCGCTCCCGGAGCTGGTTGGCATACTCGACGAGCAGGATGGCGTTTTTCGTCACGAGTCCCAAGAGAAGGATGATCCCCACCTGGCTGTAGAGATTGATGCTCTGCCCGGCGAAGTAGAGCGTGAGCAGCGCCCCCAAAAGGCCGAGCGGGACGCTCAAGATGATCACGAACGGATCGAGCCAGCTCTCGAACTGCCCGGCAAGCACGAGATAAATAAAGAGAAGAGAGAAAAGGAAAAGTTGCACGGCGGCGGCGGACGATTCTGCAAACTCGCGGGAAGCGCCCGAGAGGGCCGTCGTGTAGCCGGGCGGAAGGATTTCCTTGGCAATCCCTTCGACCGCCGCCAAGGCGTCCCCAAGCTGAAAACCCGGGGCGAGGCTCGCCGACACCGTAGCCGCCCGTTCAAGGGCATAGCGGCGAAGTTCCGAAGCCGCGATAGAAGATTTTACTTCTAGAACGCTCGCCAGGGGCACGAGCCGCCCCTCCCGGGTCCGGATCGGGAAAGTTCCGATTTGCTCGGGCGTGCTGCGGAACTCGGGGGCGACGGAGGGGATGACGTCGTATTGCTTGCTCTTCAAGACGAAATCGCCCGTTTCCTGTTCGGCCAAGAGAATCTGGAGGGTCTGGCCGATGTCAGCAACGGAAATGCCTAGATCGGCCGCCCGGCTCCGGTCGATCCGGACGTCGAGCTGGGGGTTACTGACCAGGAGATTCGTATCGACGTTCACGAGCCCCGGCACCATCCGGGCGCGGGCGGCGAGTTCCTCGGCCACGGCCGATAATTCATCCGTACTGGCCGAAGAGCTCTTGATGACGAATTCGACTTCCCGGCTCCCGCCGCCAAGGGCCGGTGGATTGATCGGGAAAGCAAGCGCCCCCGGGAGGCGGATGAATTTGGGGAAGAAGCTCGCCACGAGTTCCTGCTGGGAGGTCTTGCGCTCCTCCCAGGGTTTAAGACGCGCGAACACGATACCGGAACTGGTGCTCGAAGGGCCGCCGATCGCAAGGCCGATAGCGCTGAAGTACCCCTGCACTTCATCCACCTTCGCCATCTCGGCCTCGATCTCTTTCAGGGTACGGTCCGTGTAGGCGAGCGTGGCTCCTTGGGGAGCTTTCACGAAGGTAAGAATGCGCCCCCGGTCTTCGACAGGCGTCAGCGTCTTGGGCAGGAAATAAAAAAGCAGGACGCTCGCCACCACGTTGCCCAAGAGGAAACCGACGATCTTCTTGGGGTTAACGACCGCCCAGGAGAGGCCTTTGGCGTATTTCTCATCAAGCCAGGCGAAAAAGCGTTCGATGGCCAGATAGACCTTTCCGTGGGATTTCTTCGGCGGTTTCAAGTACCGGGCGCAGAGCATGGGAATGAACGTCAAAGCGACGAACATCGAAATAAGGATCGAGCCCGCCATCGTAAGGGAAAATTCCCGGAAGAGCCGTCCCGAAGTACCCGTGAGGAGCGAGAGGGGGATGAAAATGGCCACGAGCGAGATCGTCGTCACGAGAACGGCGAAGCCCACTTCCTTCGAACCCGTGTAGGCGGCTTCGAGCGGCGGAGTCCCCTCTTCCACGTGCCGGAAGACGTTTTCGAGCACCACGATGGCATCGTCCACCAGCATGCCGATGGCGAGCACGAGGGCGAGGAGCGTGAGCGTGTTGACGGAGAAATCCAGGGCGTAGAGAACGGCGAACGTCCCTACAACCGATACAGGAATGGCCGCCGAGGGGATCAAGGTTGTCGCGGTGGATCGGAGAAAGAACCAATTCACGAGCACGACCAGGATGAAGGCCTCGAAGAGCGTGCTCCACACTTCCGCCAGCGACGCCCGGACGAAAGTCGTGTTATCGACGACTTTTTCGAGTTCCACGTCCGAGGGAAGCGCCTCCCGGAGGCGCGGGATCGTCTGCTCGACGGCCTCCGCCACTTCGAGTTCGTTGGCACGGGATTGCTTGACGATTCCCAGGCCGATGACCGGAACACCGCCGTACTTGGTGATCGAGTTGTAGTTGGACGAGCCCATCTCGATCTTGGCCACGTCTTCGAGACGGACGATGCGCCCGCCTTCCTCCCGCACGATGAGGCGCCCGAAGGCCGCCGGGTCGTCGAGCATGGCGTTGGCGCGCACGGTGAAGCGCCGCGTATCGCCCTCCACGAGGCCCGCGGGAAGTTCCACGTTCCCTTCGACGAGCGTCCGGCGGACGTCGGCGGCGTCTACTCCGAGGGCTTCCATCCGGCGGGGGTCGAGCCACACGCGCATGGCGTAGCGCCGCTGGCCGCCGATGATGATCCGGGCGACGCCCGGTAAAATTTGAAGCATGGGCTGGCCCACACGCTCGGCCAGGTCGCTTAGTTCTTCGAGGCTCTTGGTCGAGGACCGAAGCGAGAGCCACATGATCGCCTGCTGGTTCGCTCCCGTCTTGGAGACAACGGGCTGCTCGGCGTCTTCGGGGAGCCTTCCGAGCGCGGCCTGGATGGCGTTGGTCACGTCAGAGGCAGCCGCGTCCACGTCGCGGCTGGTCACGAATTCCACGTCGATGGAACTCGAACCGGAGGCGCTCACCGAGCTGATGGTCCGGATCCCCTCGATCCCGTTCAAGGCCTGTTCGAGAGGCTCGGTGATGGCCGTTTCGACGGTCTCGGGGCTCGCCCCGGCGTAGACCGTCCGGACGGAGACGACTGGGTTGTCCACGTCCGGATACTCCCGGACCGGAAGACGCCCCAAAGACCCCGCCCCCGCCACCACGATGAGGAGGCTCAAAACCGTCGCCAGCACGGGCCGGCGGATGGAGATGCCGGAGAGATTCATGGCGCCGCGGGCGGGCAGCCGCCTTTCCCCTCATCGAGCCGGGGATTTTGAATGGGCTTGTATGGAGACGGCGCGACTTTGGCCCCCGGACGAAGTTTCTGATGGCCCGCAGTGATCACCTGTTCACCTGCGGAAAGGCCTTTTGAAATGCGAACCTTGTCCCGGGACCAATCCGAAGGTTCGACTTCCCGGAACTCGAAGGACCCGTCCTCCTTGGCGACGGCTACCCGGAGTTTTCCGCCCTCGCGGATGAGGGCCTCCTGCGGAACGACGAGGGCGTCCGGCACGGTCTCGAATTCCAGAGTCACGTCCGCCGACATGCCGGGACGGAGAGTCACGGCCTCATTCGGAATGCTCGCTTGAACGCGCGCGGTTCGGCTCACCGGATCGATGGCCGGGTCCACGGCCGTCACCACTCCCTCGAACGCGACGGCGCACCCGGCGGTCGTGGCCCGGACTTTCTGCCCCGGCTGGACTTTGGGAACATCCCTTTCCGGCAAGCTGAAAACGAGGTCGAGCGGCTTGATCTGGGTAATGCGGACGACCGGCGTACCGGGATCGACGAACTGCCCCACGCTCACTTCTTTCAAACCCACGATCCCGTCAAACGGCGCGGCAACCCGGGTCTTTCGGAGGGCCGATTCGGCGGCGTCGTAATCGCCCTGGGCGGAGCGAAGTTCCGCCAGGGCGTCGTCCAGGTTCTGTTGGGAGACGATTTTTTCCTGTTGGAGGGATTCGTAACGCCCGGCCGTCTCCAGGGCCCGGTCCAGGCGCGCCTTGGCCACGGCAACCTGGGCCCGGTGGGTCCCGTTGTCGAGCCGCGCCAGGAGATGGCCCTTGGCGATGGGCTTTCCTTCCGGGATGTCGATCTCCGCCACGCGGCCTCCCACCTCGAAAGCCAGGTCCGCCGACTGGGGGCTCGAAAGGCTCCCCACCGCCTGGATCGCCCGGGCGAAGGGAGCGGGGTCGGCCTTGTAGGTTTCAACCGCTACAGGAGGCATTTCAAAAGCCTTCTGCCCTCCCTTGCACGCCACGGGGGCGCCAAACGCCAGGGAGAAAAGAGCCCAAAGCAGGGAAAAGCGGTTTCTGGATGGCTGGATCACGATGTGGCACCCGGCCCGGAAAAGTCCGGGAGGGAGGCATCCTAGCCGACGCGCCGCGTCGGAAAAACCAGAGGCCCCTACCTATGATGAGGAAACTAGCGGATCAGTTTCTTGTAATAAGCGTCGTTTAAGGGCTCGTATTCCTCGGGGGCGGGCTCTTTCATGCTCTTGATGATTTCTTCCCGGAGTTCCGGAGGGACTTGCCCCTGCCCGGCGCCCGGCACTTCGACGGGGGCGTGGGGATTAACCATGGTACCGTTCACCCCCTGGCGGCCCCGGCCAGCCATACGGCCCATTCCCATGGGCATGGGAGCACCCATTCCCTGGGCCCCCTTTTGCATCCGGTCGCGGGCTTCGCCGAGCTGATTCTTGAGACTTTCGAGTTGAGCCCGGGCCTGCGCTTCGCTGGGAACCGCGGAGGAGGGGAGTCCCTGCCCCAAGCGCTCGCCTGCCTGCTTCATGCTGGAAGAAGCCCCCCGCGCCTGCTGTCCCAGGTTGGAGTCCACCATGGGCGAACTTCCGGCAAGTTCTTCCAATTTCTGGGCGAGGCCGTCCGTGCGGTCCCGGAGCCCCTCTTGCTGCTTCTGGAGTTCCGCCATCGCATTCTGATCCACCTCGGAAAGCCGGGGCGGATCGCGGCCCATGGCGCCGCGAAGCTTCTCGATGGCTTTTTCCAGCTGCCCCTGGGCGCGGGCCATGGCACTGCTCGAATTGGGCTCACCCGGCTGGGGCCTTCCTCCAGCGGCGGGCTTGCGCGACTCGTCCGCTTGGCGCCTGGCTTGCTGAAGTTGAGAGAGAGCTTGCTGGGCGGCCTGCTGGGCGTTCTCCGTGTCCATGCGTTCGAGGGATTCCTGGGCCCGGTCCGTCTGGCCCGCTGCTCCACCAACCATCTGCGGAAGATTAAAGCGTTGGAGCGCTTGCATGTCGGCGCGGCGCCGGGCCTGCTCGGCCGGATCGCTCCGCGCTTCGGGGGAAACGTAAGCCTGCTCCCGGGCCCGAAGCCGCATCTCTTCATCCTGCCTTGCCTGGGAGAGTTGCCGGGCGGCCGCGTCCAGGTGTTTTTTCGCCTCTTCGACGGCCTTCCGCATGGCCTCAGCGTCTTGGGCCGGTTCGACTTTCTCCTGAAGGGCCTGGGTTTTCTCGAGAATCCGTTTCTGCTCTTTTTCGAGCTTGGCCGCCTCGGCCTCCGCCTCCTGAAGCTTGGCCAGGTCCTTGAAAAATTCCTCCGAATTCATCTCTCCGCTGCTCTCTTGAAGGCCATCCATGAGCGAAGAGACCTCATCCAGGAACGACTCCATATCCTCCATGGCGCTATCGAGGTCCCCGCTCTCCAGGGCGCGGGATAGTTTCTGGTCGAGCTTGCCGATGTCGTCCTTTTCAAGTTGCTCGCGCACTTCGGGGTTCAGGAATTCATCGGGCATCTGGTCATAGAGACGGTTCAAACGGGAAAGAGCGCTCTTGATCTGCTCCCGAAGGCGCTTCATTTCTTCGAGAATCTTCTTGCGAAGCTCCGGGTCCTTCGTCTGTTTGTACTCTTCGAGGAGTTCCTTGAGCCGGTCGGCCGCTTGGGCAATTTCTTCGCGGCTCCGGAGAGCATCGTCGAACTGCTGCTTGTAGAGGAGCTTGTCCAGGTATTCGATATCCCGTTCAAGGGGGTCTTCTTGAGTCGAGGCGAAGCCCGAGAGCTTGGGGGCCACGGCGTCGGGTGGGCCGCCGAAATCCTTGCGCGTAAGGGCCTGGCTCGTGGCCCAGGCATTTAGATTGGCGTGGAGGCCCTTTACCTCCCTCCCCATGTTCTGCAGGGCGACGAAAACGTTGTAATCGGCCAGCTCGTCTTCCCGCATCTTCGCGAGGATTTCGTCAAAGGCCTTGGAGGTGAGTTCGCCCCATTCGTCGAGCGCCGCAAAGCCCTGCACGAGTTCTTCCTTCTTCGCGCCCGCGGGAAGGGGAAACGGCTCCAGCGCGTCGGCGAGCCACCGGATGAGGCCATCCAGAAGGCGCTCCTGATCAGCCAGGAGCGAGGCGTGGAGCCGCTCGGCCGAGCGGAGGGTAAGCACGATGCTTCCCGAACGGCCCACCTTGGGGCCGGAAACGGTATCGTTGTCCGTGGCTTCGACGTAAAGAGTGATGGACTCATCCCCTTCTTCGATTCCAAGCATCGAAAGGTCCAACGCGAGGCGCCCCTGGTGGGCAAGGGATAAATCCTGGGGCTCGAAGAGCATTTTCCGCTCTTCGCGCCCTGCGACTTCGGCCACGAGTTCCATCTTCGTCACGCCGAAATCGTCGGAGGCGTTGTAGAGCACGTCCACCACGTCCTTGGGCGTCACTTCCCGCTCCACGGAAGGCTCGGGCATGTTCACGGACGGGTAGGCGTCTTCCGTCATTTGAATGGGGTAGTACCGGGTAGGATCGCCGTCCAAGAGAAAACGGTAGGACCCGCTCTCCGATACGGTAAAACCGGCGTTGATGACCCGGCCCCCTTCCACGTTTCCTTGAAGGCTCAGGGAAGGCGCCCCCTCGCTCACGCCAGCCGCGCCCGCGAAAATTTCAAGCGCCACTTCGTCAATGGATTCAAGGGAGCGGGCCGAGACGCTCACGACCGATCCCTTGAGGGCGCTCACGGTGCCGTCGCCCCCCACGACCCGCTTGGGGGGAAGCCCCGTGTAGGTGGGGTATTTTACTTCGACGGTAAGGTCCGCGAGGATGTCGCGCTGGGCCCTTGCTTCGCTTTGCGTACGAAAATGCTCGATTAGAGCCGTCAATCGCGCCCCCGGATCGAGAAGTTTTTCGATTGCCGCAAGAAACTCCCCGGGTTTCGCGTAATAAACACCCACGTCCAGGATCAAGAGGGCACCAAACGCCATCAAGATGCGTCCCAAGCGATCCCAGGAAACAGCTCGCCGAGGCTCGACTCCTTCAAGAAGAGTTCGGGCCCGCTCCATCTCCCATGCCGCAAGGCGGTTGGGAAGCGCCTCGCCCGTTCCAGCGGCACTCGCGATGGCGAGCCGCGGCTCGAACCACACGGCGTTCAGAACGCTCGTGTCCAGGTTGGGAAAACGATGCTCCAAGCGCCGGGCGATTTCTTCGTTTCCTTCCCGGGAGCGGACGATTTTGAACGCGGCACGGACCAACAGGAGGAAGAAAACAAACCAGGCGAGCAGAACGAACCACTCCCCGCCCCCCATGGTGAGATGGGCCAGGGCGAGCCCGACGGGGAAGAAAAGGAGCAAAATCCCCTCAGCCACGGCCTGAAGGACGAGAAAGCGCCGGACGCGCCGGAGGGGTTTCTGAAGCCAATCGGGCATGGGGAAAGTATAGCCTTCTTACCGGTAAAGGCCCCGCTCGGCGATCCGCCTGGCCACCTCGGCGGTTACGAGACCGGCGATGGGTTTGCCTTCTTTCACGCGGGAGCGGATGTCCGTGGAACTAATAGCCGGAAGGGAAATCCCCCCTACCCGCCGGAGCGTGGAAGGAAGCGTTACGTCCACTCCTCCCCGCCCCACGACCCACAGGGAGCAGAGCGAGGGGAGCCGCTCGGCCTCCTTCCATTTGGGGAGATCGGCCACGTTGTCCGAGCCGATCACCCAGGCGAACTTTTTATCCGGGTGCTTTGACCGGAGGGCTTCGAGCGTCTGGACCGTGTAGCTCGTCCCCCCCAACTCCCCTTCGATCCCGCAGACGGAAATTCTTGACCCAAAGGGGGTGGCCATCGCTTCGCAAAGGGCGAGGCGTTCCCCAAAAGGGAGCAGTTCCTTCCCGAACGGATGGGAAAGCGCCGGGACGAGCCAACATTCTTCGCAATCGGGCTCGCCCAGGACGAGGCCCGCTGCCAGCAGGTGGCAGAGGTGAGGCGGATTGAACGAACCGCCGAGTAGTGCGATCACGCCCATGGAGGCATCCTAGACGATCGTTTCGTCGCCCGCCCGTTCTCTACCCGTCAAAACTTCAGGGCATCATGACCCGGCACCGCGTCCAAACGGCGGAGAAACCTTCTTTCTCGCGCGTGGCGCGTGGGGTAGACTCCGGCGCGCATGGCAGTACAAAAAACGATCCTGGTCATCGAGGACCAGAAGGCGGAACTCGACCGCCTTTCGGAACTCCTCCAGCCCCGCTACCGGGTCATCGGCGCCCAGGCGGGAAACGAGGCCCTTCGCGTCTTCCGCGAAGAGAACACGGACCTCGTGCTGCTCGACATCGTCCTCGGAGACATGGACGGCCTTAACGTCCTGCGCATCCTCCGAAAACTCGACGAGCAAGTCCCCATCATCATGATGAGCGGCATTACGAAGATTAACACCGTCGTCGAGTGCATGAAGCTCGGGGCGAAAGATTACATCACGAAACCCTTCAACCCCGACGAGATCCTCCACGCCGTGGACCGGGCCATGGGGGAAACGCAGCGGGAAAAAGACCTCGTCTCCCTCCAGGAACGGCTCGAATCGGAGCACCGCTTCGAGGACATCGTGGGCCAGACGCCCAAAATGAAAGCCGTCTTCAACCAGATCGAACGGCTCAAGGGGAACCAGACGAGCGTCCTCATTACCGGCGAGAGCGGCACGGGGAAGGAAATGGTCGCCCGCGCCATCCACAAGACGACAGCCCGCGCGGGGGCGCCCTACCTCGCCATCAACTGCGGGGCGATCCCCTCGGAACTCTTCGAGAGCGAACTCTTCGGCCACGAGCCCGGGGCCTTCACGGGGGCCGTCGCCCGGCGGATCGGGAAAGTGGAACTTGCCCAGGACGGGACGCTCTTTCTCGATGAGATCGGCACCATGCCCCTCGGATTGCAGGTGAAGCTCCTCCGGGTCCTCGAAGAACGGACGATCACCCGCGTCGGCGGCTCCAAGCAGATTCCCGTCTCCTTCCGCCTGATCTCAGCCACGAATGCGGACCTGGAAGTCGAAACGCGGATGGGGCGCTTCCGGGAAGACCTCTACTACCGGATCAACGTCATTCACATCCCCCTCCCGCCGCTCCGCGAACGGCGGGACGACATCCCGCACTTGGCCGAGTATTTCCTCAAGAAACACACCCACACCGGCGCGAGAGGTAAAACTTTTTCCCAGGAATCCATGGAACGGCTCCTGGCCTACGAATGGAAGGGGAACGTGCGGGAACTCGAAAACGTGATCGAGCGGGCCCTCATCCTCTCGCCGGGCCAGGAAATCCAGCCGAGCGATCTTCCCTTGGGGCCCGTCGCGAACCCAGCGGCGCCGGAACCCGCTCCGCCAGGGGCCGCCCAGGCGAAAGCCTCGCCGCCGCCCGCCAACGGCCACCCTCGCATCGGGGATGGCTTCGCTTTGCACGAATACCTCGAATCATTGGAACGCAAGTATTTGGAGGAAGCCCTCATCGCCACGGGCTGGCACAAGGAAAAGGCCGCCAAGCTTCTGGGAATTCACCGCAACACCCTCACCCGGCGGCTCCTGCACTTCAAGCTGGGGAAATAAAAGCCCCGCTCAGTTACGCCGAAATCCGTCCGTCCAGTGCCGCGTGCCATTCGCGCTCCAAGCGGGCTTGGGTCTTTTCGTCCTGAACGCTCTGCCAGGCGAATTCGTCCTTCGATTCCCAACCAAAAACCCGCCGGTCGATTTCGGAGGAAAATGCCCGGAGCATTTTTCCGAGGCTCTCTCCATTCCAGTAATGCTCGTGAAGCTGGAGGAGGAGGGGCACGTCCGCTTCCGTAAGACGCGAAAGGAAGGTTTCGAGATACGCGTTGCGGATGCCCTCGGTTCGAAGTTCCGTATTGGGCTCACGCCGCAGAAGGTCCCGCAGGAGTTCGTACCGGCGTTCGAGAACTTCTTCTCCCGCGAAAGGTGCCCGCTCGAAAGGCGTCCCGGGCTTGGGAACGAACGGCCCCACGGAGACGATGACCTCGCCGGGGCGGCGGCCCTTCCCCTTGGCGGCCAAGACCATCACTTCCCGGCAGCGGCGGGCGAGATCCGCCAGGGCCCGGATGTCATCGTCCGTTTCCGTGGGAAGGCCTGCCATGGAATAGAGCTTCACGTTCGAGAGGCCCGCCTCCACCGCGAGGCGGACGGATTCAAGCACTTCGGCGTCGGAATAATTCTTTTTGATCACGTTCCGGAGGCGCTCGGAACCCGTTTCCGGCGCCACGGTCACCTGCCGCTGACCGGATTTGGCGAGGAGCGAGAGAAGTTCCGGGTCGATGCGCTTTAAACGCATGCTCGAAAGGGAAAACTTCGCGTTTTTTTCTTCGGCGATGTACCGGGCCAGCGGGACGATCCACTTGTATTCCGTCAGCGCCCCGCCGATGAGGCCGAAGGACGTCTCCTCGCGCCCGAAACGTTCCAGGGCTTCGTCCACGATTTTTTCGAGAAGGGGAAGCTCCAATCGCCGCGAGGCCCCGTAGGCGTAACCGGCGGCGCAGAAGCGGCAGCTAAACGGGCAGCCGCGCTCGAGTTCCACGAGAACCTTGTTCGGAAACTCCGAATGAGGCGTGACGAATTCGCTCCACGCGGGGGCGGAATTCAAATCGTTTAAGCGATTGGGATGGGCGCCGTAGGTCTCCGGGCGGAGGGGCACGAGAAACCCGTCCTCCGGGCGAAGCTGCATCAGGAATTCGTCTTTCGATAACTCCCCCATAGCGAGGGCGTGGGAAAGACGCCCAAAGGACTCCGCCGCCGGTTCAAATTCCCCCAAATAAATCGCGTCGAAAAATTCCGTCAGCGCATGGGGGTTTAGCGTGGGTCCGATCCCTCCGGCGAGAAGGACCGGGTGCCCAGCCGTACGATCCTTGCGGAGCGGCGGAATTCCCAGGAGCCGGAGCATGGAGAGGACGTTTAGGTAATCCGATTCGAAGCTCACGGCGAAAGCGACGAGGTGCGCCTCCCGGGCGGGGCGCAGGCTATCGAACCCGAGCAACTCTCCTCCCCGCTCTTTGAGGGCCGGAAAATCCTCCGGTTCGGGAAGAAAAACCCGGTCGCAGTGGACGAGGGATTGTTTGGCCAAAAGGGACCAGACGGTCTGGTATCCCAAA
>JBFLVN010000007.1:0-30883 GCA_040758475.1 Bdellovibrionota bacterium | reverse complement strand
TCGCGCCGCTGTTGCCGGGGGACACTTTTCCCGATGCTCCCCGATTTTTCCAGGAATCGGTGGAACGGGCGAAGAAATTCACTCTTGCTTCCAACATTTCCCAACTCGCCGCCCTCAGCAAAGCACGGGAAACGCTTCAAAGAGCGGAAATCCCTTCTTTCGCTTTGAAGGGTGCCGCGCTTCTCGAATCGGGCATCTATCAGCCGGGGGAACGGGCCATGAGCGATGTCGACGTGCTCGTCCAGCGGAAAAAACTGGAAGAAGCCCTGTCCGTTCTCGTTGCTAACGGCTGGCGGGAAGAGTTTCCGGAAAAACGCGATTACTTTTTGCGCCACCACCACAACCTGCGGCTCCTTCGAAAAGAAGGTTCGTCCGTCGTACTGGAACTCCACTGGACCCCCGCCCACGGCGAGCGGCGGATGCCCGAATGGGACGATGTGATTCCGGGGAGCGGTAATGGAGAATCGTATCTCTTTCCCCGGTCTTCGCAGCTTCATTTCCTCTCGGTGAACGCCGCGCTTCACGGGTACACGGGCCGGCTACTTTTCCTCTACGACCTTCGCCGGCTGATCGAACATCCCGGAGAGGAAATTGATTGGACTTGTTTCGCCGCCCTGGGAGAGAAGACGGGAACCCTGCAAGCTTCCCTGCTGGCTTTGGCTTGCGCCAGGGAAGTTTTCCGGGCCCCGGTTCCGGAAGAGATCCTTAAAGCCCAGAGTTTTACGGGGCGGTTTTTTCTCCGCTCTCTTGTTCCGTCTTCGAAATGGAACGGTGCATGGCGCTCAAGGGCTTTGCGCCTTTTGATGGCCGATTCTTTTCTCGAACGTGCCCGCCTGATCGGGGCCGGCGGGGGCCGGTGGCTGGCGAGGCGGACGTAATTCTACAGCACCAGGTACTTGGCCGGGGTCCGGTACCCTTGCGGATTGGAAGGAGAAGTCCCTTGAACTGTGTTGCCGTTTCCAATGAGATTTTCAATCCGCGCTAGTGCCCTTTGCGCCAAAAGGCCTTCCAAAGCGAGCTTTCGGGCGACGGCTCCCGCGCTACCGAATCCCGTCACCCTTGTATCGAACTCCGCCAGGGAAGAGCCGTCCGGCACCCGGACGAGGTGAATGCAAATTTCACCGGCCGCTTCGCGAACTGGAAGGATTGCGGCGAGGCTTTGGAGGGCGGAGGCGTATTCATGGCGGATTCCAAGGGCCAGGAGCGTGTCGTGGAGCGGCCTCCCCCGCAGGCGCCCGGCGGCCGTGTCGGCGAAAAGGCAGTAGATGAGGGCGTCTTTTTCGGCATCGTCCCCGAAGAGATGGAGAGTGGCGTTGCCCGGTAAAGATTGATACAGGAGGAAAAGCGCCGATAGTTTGTAGGCGACCTGTTCGCGAAACTGTTCTGTTCCCCCTTCCCAAGCGGCCCGAAGCGGATTCTTGTAATAAATGCCGTCGTACTCGACGCCATCCAGCAGCATCTTTTTCTCGATGCTCCGCCCGAGCTGCCAGGGGCTTGCCGAGACGAAATAGAGCGGGTGATGGCCGCGGCCGCTCGCCCCTTCCCGAAGGCCGTGGAGGAGCTCGACCATGCCGGGCAGGGCTTTCTTGTCCACGCCGAGCTCGAAAGGGATTTTGAGGGCGTGGCGGAGTTGGGAAAAGCGCGTATCCAAATAGGTCTTGTCGATGTCCCAGACAAAGACAGGGCCGCGGTAATCTTTTTCGACCGTCCGGTGGATGACCCGCACGAGAGGATAGGGAACTGAAAGCTTTTCCCGCGGGGCTGATGCGGCCATAGGAGTGCGTTTTATCCCAGCGTCCGATCCACGTCGTGACGGGAGGAAAGGGTCATGAGCTCTTCCAAGGCCTTGGCGGGGGAGAGGCCCTTGTGGACAATCCGGTAAATCCCCTCGAACAAGGGCAGGTCGAGTCCCCGCTCGGCGGCGATTTCGTGGGCGGCTTTGGACGTGTTGACGCCCTCGGCCACCATGCCGAGCTTTTCGAGAATTTCGGGGAGTTTTTCCCCCCGTGCGAGTCGTACGCCCACCTGATGATTTCGCGACAAGGGACTCGAACACGTCACGAGCAGGTCTCCGAGCCCCGCCATCCCGGCGAAGGTAAAGGCCCTGGCGCCGAGGGCCACGCCCAGGCGTGCGATTTCCGAGAGGCCCCGGGTGACGAGAAGGGCCTTGGAGTTTTCACCCAATTTCATTTCGGCCGCCATGCCAGCGGCCAGCGCCACGATGTTCTTGAGCGCTCCGCCGAGTTCGACGCCGGTCACGTCCTCGTTCGAATAGACCCGGAACCGGTCCGAGAGGAGAACTTCCGTCGCCCGTTCGATCACCCGGGGGAATTTGGAGGCGATCACGGTCCCGGCGGGTTTCCCCTCGCAGATTTCGGGGGCGATGTTGGGCCCCGAAAGTACGCCGATCTGGCGGACACAGGTTTCTTCGAGGAGAATCTCGCTCATGCGCTTGTGCGTCTTGGCTTCAAGTCCCTTGGTGCCGTGGACGATGAGCTGGTCGGGTTCCAGGTAATCTCCGGCGGTGCGGGCGACTTCCCGGAACGCTTTGGAAGGGATGACGAAGAAGAGAAGGGCGGCACCGCGAACCGCTTGGGTCAGGTTGCAAGTGGAGTGTATCCGGGGGGAGAGGGAAACACCCTTCAAGTATTTTTCATTGGTCCGTTTTTCAGCGATTTCTTTCTGCTGGGCTTCGCTACGGCACCAGAGCGTGACGTCGCGGCCGTTCGAGGCGATGAGCTGGGCGACCGTCGTTCCCCAATTCCCGGCGCCAAGCACCGCAACGGAAGGATTCTTCACGGTCCCACCTTCCGGCGCTGTACCAGGTCTTCGGCGCCTAGGAGGCCGTATCCTTCCAGGCGGTTCCGGTAATAGAAAACCAGATTGGCGTCCCCCACGTGCAGGCGCACGCCCCGGCGTTCAAGGACCGGGTTCGTGTGGTAGGTCCCGAAGCTCCGCAGCGCCCGGCGCATGGTCTCGGCCACGTCTCCGGAGGAGACCGTGCGGCTTAAACGGATTTGGCCGGCCGATTCTTTTTCGCGGAGTTCCCCCAGGAGTTTTTCCACTTCCTGCTCCACTTCGGGCAGAGGGAGACTTATTTCCGGTCCCAAGCCTCGCAGGAAGCGGTAGAGGTCGCCGCGCCACTGTTTGCGCTTGAGCAGTTCGAAGCAGGCGAAAGCGGCGACGTTTGTCGGAAGGGCCGTGTTCTCCTGATGGAAGGCGGCGAGGAGGCGGCTTGCGAGGGTCCCCGTGTATTCGGCGTCCCGTACCGGGTCTTCCGTGATTTCCCCGTCGGTGAGGAGATACTTTTCCGGATCGACCTTCCGGCCCCGGGGGTCGAGAGAATCGCCCTCCTCGTCCACGTCGTTTCCGAAGGGGTCCAACGGGCGGCCCACGCGCAAGTAGATTCGCAAATCCAATTCGAAGAGTCCCCGGGCGAAATCGAGCCAGCGTTCGAGCCGGGAAAATTCGTCGTCCACGATGATGTAGCGGGATTTCCCGGCTTCTTTGAGATAGTCCTCGATAAGCGTCCCCGCTTCCAGGGCGATGGGGTAGGAGATCGTGCAGGGGAAAATATAGATTCGGGGATCGGTTCTCTTTCGCCGCAGGTTGCCCCGGAAGGCCGAAAGGCCCGTGCCAAGAAGCCCTTTTTTGAGCCGTTTTTCGACCGCGCCCGAGCGGCTCCGGGTCCCTCCGGGGAAAAAGAGCGTGTGGTAGCCCCATTCAAGGGCGACGGTGGCGTACTCTTTCAGCGTCTCCCGGTAGAGGGGATCGGTCTTGAGCCGGTCGACGGTATAAGCTCCCAGGTTCCGCATGAAGTAGCCGATGATCGGATTGGAAAAGAGATTAAGGCCCGCGCCGTAGGTGAAAGGGGGAAGCCCCATTTCATGGATGGCGTAGCCCATCACCACCGAATCCATGTTCGAACTGTGGGTGGGAGCGAGGATCACCGTCCCCCGCCGCCTTAGGCGCCGGAGCGTTTCAACCTCGCCTTGGATGATGATGTGCTCGTCGAGCCCCGGTACGTCCCGAAGGCGCGTGAGAAGACGCCGGGGCGAGAGGCTGTTGAGCAGGGCCGTGAGGGCGAAGGGGGCGAGGCGCGTAGCGAAGGCATAGACCCTCGGATCGAAATGACCGGTGATCTCTCGGGCGTAGCGCTCGATGATTTCCTGGAGGAGCCGGGTGCGCCGGGCTTCGGAGGCATGGGGGAGTTCGTGGGCGACCCGCGCGTAGTAAGCGCGGTCGGTCTCCCCATCACCCGCCTTGGAGAGGCGGGTGCGCTCGTGGTAGAGGGTTTCGTTAATGATCTCTTCGACCGGCCGGCCTTGTGGACCCGAAGCTCCCGCCAGGGAGCGTTCGAGAACCCGGCCCACCACTTCCGAGGCGACCGCTGCTTCGTCTTCCCGCCGCATGACGCCCGCGAGTCTACCCGAGCGCCGCGCCCGGACAAGGCGCCTTGGAGCCATTCTTGCCGCTCTTGTCTGGCTTGCCTCGGTTCCGGCCAGGCCGCAAACCGCCCCTGGCTCCGCCCAGAGCGTGCAGATAAGGGAAGGGGCGATTGCCGTCAACGGTACGCCCACCCTCTTCTACGGCGGAGAGCTCCCTTATTTCCGCGTGCGGGACGAAGAAGGCGATGAAAAACGCACGTGGCTCCTTTGGGAAGACCGCCTCCGGCAGATGAAGGCCGCCCACATGAATCTGGTGGCCACGTACGTTCCCTGGGATTACCACGAACTCGAAGAGGGCCGGTTCGATTTCTCGGGCGTCCGGGACCTGCGCAAGTTCCTCGGCATGTGCCACGCCCACAGGTTTTACGTGCATTTAAAGCCGGGGCCGCTCATCACGGCGGAATGGCCCCGGGGCATGGGTACTTTCGGCGCGGTCCCGGCGTGGTGGAAGGAAAAACACCCGGAAGCCCTCGTGCGGCGCGCTGACGGTTCTGTTTTCAAGTTCTTTCCCTTCACCCGTTCCGATCAAGCGCAACCGACGTACCTCCATCCCGCCTATCTCTCGTCGGTACGGAAGTGGTTCGCCGCCGTGGCCCCCATCATCCGGGAGTACATTTTTGAAAAACCCACTATCGTTTTTCTCCAAATCGACAACGAGACGAATTTCTATTGGGGGGACGTGTTGGGTGATGTCGATTGGTCCGAAACATCCTTGGCGGGATACCGGGCTTTGGTCCAGGAGAGGTACGGAAGGCCGGATGGGAAACCGCCGGAAGAATTGCCGATGGGCGATGAGCTTTCCGGCAACATGGCCGTGGCCGATTGGTTCGATTACCTGCGCCAGTACACCCAGGAATACCAGCTGACGCTTCGGGGCTATTGGGAGGAGCTTGGAATTTCGGAATCTTCGGTTTTGTTCACGACCAACGACAGCCCCTTCGGATTGCCGGGGCGGGAGGTGCTGCTTCCCGATCACGCACGGAAGAACCGCGTGGGTCTCCACGGCCTCGACACTTATCCCAAGATGATTCCCTTGAACGGCGCTTTGTTCGATCAGCCTTTCCAGCCCGACTACCACGCCGTCCGGTTCCGGGAGGCTTCGGCGGAGCGCTTTGGAGAGCCGGGAGCGTTGCTGGCCGCTGAAATCCAGGGCGGCATGTTTTCTCTTCCCCTGGGAATCCGGACGGAGGTGACACCCGCGCAGACCAACCAATTGATCGCCAAGCTCGTCGGCCGGGGCATGGCTGCGGGGTCGTTCTATGTCGCTGCGGGAGGGATCAACGCCGACGGTTCGGATTACGATTACCAGGCCTTGATCGGCCGGAATGGGAAGCGGCACCCTCGTTTCGAGGCCGTCGCGAAATGGGGTTCCTTCCTGAACCGCCAAAAGGACCGGCTGCTCGCTTCGCGCGATCTCCCGGCGCAGGTGGGATTGCTCGTGAGCCGTGCTTACGAAACGCCTGCCGGTGGAATGGACATTCCACCCGCCTGGCTTGCCAGTATCGGGTACCCGGGCCTCTACGGCCTTCTCCTGCACGCAGGGGTGGCCGTGAAAATAATTGAAGCGGAAGATGCGAATGCCTCCGATTTTGCCCCACTACCAGTCGTTTTTTTTGCCAATCCGGGTTTCCTTACGGCGCACACGGCGGGGGTTCTCGGGCGGTACGTCGAGGGCGGCGGGACCCTCGTCAACTTTCTCTCCGCTACCGCTCAGGATCGGGATGGCTCCCGCGCTTCGGAACATGATGCTTATGCGGCGCTTTTTTCAGGCTCCCGGTTCTTGCGGTTTCGCAACGCGGGCTTCTTGGGAAGCCGTGCCATCGCCCGTGTAAACGATTCGGATGTCCGCGTCTCCCTCGCGGGGCATTCGAGCGGCGTCGTCCCTCTGGCGGGCGCTCGCCCTTTTTTATGGAAGAAAAGCCTTTGGCCTGGGCGCCGGGGCGAAGTCCTGGGGTACGAACAAGAATGGAAGCGAGGCCGGGTGATCTACGTGGGAGCCGATTTCTTTTCCGTCTACAACAGCGGGGGCCTTTATGGCCTTTCCGTCGCGGAGCGCACGGCCCATCGGGATCTTATCCGTGGATGGATCGAGTCTGCGGGGGTCCGCCCTGCCCTGACGGCATCGGACCCAAGGGATCTCGTTTGGATCCGGCGGACGGCAGGGGGTTTCTTTGTTTACTGGATTCGGGGGAGTGAGGGCGGGGCTTCGATGGTGCAACTGACAGGCAAGCGATGCGCGAAATCGGACGGCGATCCCGTCCGGGATCTCTTGGGCGGCTGGTATGGCACGTGCCTGCGGGATGGTTTGATCGAACTCTCTCTTCCCGCGAACGATGTGGCCGTGCTCTGGGTTCCTAATCCGTAATCCCGTTGGCCTTTAAATCGATGCCGAGGGCCCTGGCTGTGCCCCGCGCTCTCGTACGCACGGTCGTATTCGAGTCGCGGCAGAGACCTTGGAGGATTTCCCAGGCTTCTGCCTGGGGAAGACGCCCCGCGTCCCCCGCTACCTGGGAGCGGACCGTCACGTCCGAATCCTTGGCGGCGATGGCGTAGGTCTCGCGTTTGCTCTGGTTGTCCATGGAAGAAACGGCTTTGAGGGTGTCAAGACGGATTCGGGATTTTTTGTCCTTGATGGATACCTGGAAGACGGGCATGGCGAAATCCCGCCCGAAGGAAGGAGTGGATTTGAGCACTTCTCCTTTTAGGGAATCGTCGTTTCCACGGAGGACGGCGAGATAGATGTCCTGGGCGAGCTGTTTGCCACGACGGGTCGCTTCTTTTAGGAAGTCGCGCTTCTGCTGGGAACGCAGTTTGGACGAACGGATGGCGGCTTCGATGACTTGCTGGGCCGTTCCGTCGTCGGCGTTTTTAAGGGCCGCGAGAGCAGAGCGGACCCGTTCGGGTTCGCCGCTCTGGACGTCGGCGATCAGATAGCCGGCGCTCGTCGCCCCGCGCGCGCTGAAGCCCGTTTTGTTTTCATTGACCGTTTGGGCTGGAAGTTTTTCCACGAAAACCATGATCGCGAGCACCCACAGGCACAGCGCTTGCCGGCAGAAAGATTTCATCAGGGGTGTACCTCCATCCGCAGGGTCTTGGGATCCGTCTCTATTTATAAGGGAGAAGAGGGGCTTGGGGCCAGCGCCAAGGCCCCCTCTGTCTTGACTTGGAGTCGGCCACTCCGCAAAGATGCCAGTCAGATCGCTGACTTAGCGGTCTTCCGGCCGCCGGCCGGTAGAGGGTGGAGAGGCTTTTGTGGGCAAGAATTTCGAGGGCATGTTGAACGCTTCGGGGCTATCTTTCGGAATCGTTGTCGCCCGGTTCAACGGCTTTATAACCGAGCGCTTGCTCGAAGGTGCCCTCGATTGCCTTCGCCGCCACGGGGCCGACGAGGGGAAGGTGGACGTTTACAGAGTTCCGGGAGCTTTCGAGATTCCCATGCTGCTTTCCCGTTTGGCGTCAGGGAAGAAATACGACGCCCTCGTTTGCCTGGGTTGCGTCATTCGCGGCGGGACGAGCCACTACGATCACGTCTGCAACGAGGCCTTCAAGGGGATTTCCAGCGCCGCCCTTGAAAGCGGGATTCCCATCGGGGCTGGAATCGTGACAGCCGATTCGATCGAACAAGCCATCGAGCGCGCCGGTTCCAAGATGGGCAACAAGGGTGCCGATGCCGCCCTCGCGGCCCTCGAAATGGCGAGCCTGTACCGGGCCGCCGGTCTTTCCGGAAAATCGAAGTAAAGGGCTCTCGCCCCGCATGAGGGGCGGCAGCACGGGCCATGGGCAAGCGTCGTCGAGCCAGGGAGGCCGCCTTGCAAGCGCTCTACCAGCTCGATCTGGCCGGCTGGGAAGGGCCCCCGGCCAACGAAATCCTCGCCTCCGTTCACGAGGGAGAGAGCCTTTCTCAGGCCGTTAGCGAGTACGCCATGTCTCTCATTGAAGGCGTCCGGCGGCACCGCACCGAAATCGACGCCTTATTGGCGGCGGCGAGCCATCAGTGGGAACTCCACCGGATGGCCGCCGTGGACCGGAACATCCTGCGCCTTTCGGCCTACGAAATACTTTTTGGTGGAGAAGTTCCCGTTCCGGCCGCCATCAGCGAAGGCGTGGAACTGGCGAAGCGTTTTGGTGACAAGGATTCACCCGCGTTCATCAATGGTATCCTTGACCGGCTCGCCCGCGACAAAGGGCAAGAAAGGCCGGTCTAATGAAAATTCGCGCTCTTCACGCTCCGATCGACGAATCGCCGGCCGATTTGACCCTTGTCCCTCTGCCCGAAGGGCGGGGCCCCCTGGCTGGCGGGGCAGGGCTCCTTGATTGGCGCCTCGAAGGCCGCCTTTCACGGCTTCTTCGGGAAGGGAAATGCGCGGGCAGGGACGGTGAGCGTTTTCTCCTCTTGAATGTTTCTAAAATCACGGCCCCGGCGGTATGGATCGAAGGAATGGGCCGCCTGGGAGGGCGTCCGCCCGCGGACCTGGCCCGGCGCTTGTCGGAGACCCTTCTGGCCTGTCGCCGGGCAGGGGCCCGGCGGATCAATCTGGCCGCCGACCTCCTTGCGGGCGGCGACCGTCCGTTTCCAGAGTCTGGAATGCTCGCCAAGGCCCTTGAAGAACTGGCTGCTGAGAACCCATCGAAGATGGCCCCCGAGGATGTTACACTCTTCGTCCTGGAGATGAACCTCTTTTAGCGGAGCGGGCCTTTGCAGCGCCCCGATCCGCATTGGGGCTCCCCGCCCATGACCGAACAATTCTTCCAGAGTGTCGAGTTCCGCAACCTCCTCGACATCCTTACGTTGCTGGCGGTTCTTGTCGCGGCACCGTTCCTTGGCAGTATCCGGGAGCGGTTCCGGTCCCGGGATTTCGCTCTTTTGGCTGTGGGGCTCGGCCTTTCGGTCCTTTCCCTGGGAATCGGCGTCTACGAGAGCATTTATGTTCTGCTGACCCAATTCCCAAGCGCCCCGCGTTTCGCCCGGTACCTGGCCCAGTTCACAGAAGCCCTCTCCGGCTGGTTCCTGGCGGCCTTCTTTTTCTCGCGTTTCGATGTGAAAGGGGCCAGGCGTTTCGCCACGGTCAGCGGCGTGCTCGTGTTGATCGCGGGCCTCGGTGCGGGCATCGGGGGATGGCAGCGGAGCGCTCTCCTGCGCTCGACATTTCATTTCAGGACGGAAGCAGAAATCCTTTTCGGCGCGATCCGCCTCTTCCTCTTTTTTCCTTTCTGGCTGCGGCTATCCCGGCGGCAGCCGGAACGGCCGCGGGCCATCGCCTGGATCTGTATTCTGCTTGCCCTGCGGGAAGTATCGGGCGCCTTGTTTGCGGCCGATTTCTTCGCCGGCGCAAGGACCTTTCTGAGCGCGGTCGCGAATTTTTCCCGCGCGGGCGCTCTGGTCGTCATGATCGTCGGGCTCGCCGACTTCGACCGGGCGATCGTCCGGGCCCGGGGTTTCCGGCTGCTCCTGATCGGGTTCGTCCTCCTTTCAACGACCGTGATGGCCCTTAGCTTCAACTACCTGCTGCGCCTCCGGATTCTCGAAGAGTCCCTGGGCCGCTACCGCGGGGAAGCGCGCAAGATCGGCAACGACATCGCCGATTACCTGGAGCGGCTCGACCAACAGGTGCGCGCCCTGGCCTCGCCCGAGCTTTACGCCGCCCTGGCTCACCAGCCGGAGTCGGCCGAGTCGCGCCTCCCCCATCGCTACCTGCTCCGCGATTTCCGCTCCGTGGGGTTCTATACGGCGGGCGGACAGGTGCTCCGGTATTACAGCGGCGAGGAGGCGGCTTTCGCCCCGATCGGCATTCTGGACGCGGAAGGGCGTTCCCGCCTGTGGGCCTCGCGCACGGGAACGCTCTTGCTCGCGCGCAATTTCATCAGCCACGGTTCGCTCTTCTACGAAGTCGATGGCCTCTTGCGCATTCGAGGCGACCGGCCCCAGGAGCAGCCCGAACTTCTCTTCGCGGCCGCCGTCCGCGACGCTTTGGGACGGGAGAGCGGTTACATCGAGGCCGTCCTGCCGACCCAGGCCCTCCAGCGTTTCTTCGCGGGGTACGGCGCCACGACGGGCTGGGATTTCCTGGCGACCTCCCAAGGGCTCGTTCTGGCCCACGGCTCGCCGGAATATCCGGGATTCGACCTGACCTGGTTTTCCGACGCCTTTCCTTCCGGAATTACGAAGGACCATTGGCACCGTTTCGCTCTTCCCGGGGGGGCGAACTACGTCGTTTTGGAAACTCTTTCGGGAAGGGATTGGGTTGTCGGCCGGGCCCTCTCGACGCAGACGATCCTGGGCGCATTCCGGAAACTCCGGGGAGAGACCCTCGTCATCGTGTTCGTGACCCTGGCGATCACGATTTTCGCGGCGATTCTTCTCCAGGGGTTCGTGAGCCGCCAGCGCCTGGCCCTCGAGCGGGCCACTCTCGAACTCCAGCACAAGGGGGCGATCGAAGAGAAAAACGTGGAGCTTTCGATGGAAAGAAGGAAGATCGAGACGATCCTGCTTTCCATCGGCGAAGGCGTGATCGTCTGTGACGCTTCGGACCGGATCGTTTTCGTGAATCCCCGGGCGGAGGCGATGCTCGGGCGCGCGGCCAGGGATTTGCTCGGGGAACCCGCTTCCACCTTGGGCATCCTTCCGCTCGAACAGGCCCTCCGGCAAATGAAGGCCGAACGGGAAAGCGGCGAGCAAGCGGGCGGGATCGAACAAGTGATCGCCCAGATCGGCGGCACGGACGTACGTGGCAGCATCGCTCCCATCGTCCGGGAGGGGGAGAACTTCCAGGGCTCGGCGATCGTCTTGCAAGACATCAGTGAACTGATGAAGGTCGACCGGATCAAGACGGAAATCCTTTCCACCGTTTCCCATTCGCTCCGCACGCCGCTTACTTCGATCAAGAGTTTCACGGAAATCCTCCTTGAAAAGGCCGGCCGTCTCGCCGTCGACCGGGAGCGGGAATACCTCCAGGTCATCGACGTTTCGACCGACCGGCTCACGCGCCTCGTCAACAACATTCTCGACCTCTCGAAGATCGCCGGCGGGAAGATGCAGTACAGTTTCCGCCCGGCTTCGTTGCGGGAACTGCTCGAAGAATCCGTGATGGCCGCCAGCGGCGCGGCCAAGGCCAAGGGGGTGAGCGTCCGCAGCCACTGGAACGGCCTTGACGTCAAAGTGACGATCGACCGGCCGAAGATGATGCAGGTCTTCGACAACCTCCTCGGAAACGCCGTCAAGTTCACGCCTCCGGAAGGAAATATCGACATTACGCTTGGCAAGACGGCCGGAAGGGAGATCGGCGAGCGTTACGGGCGCAAAGGGCTCGATCCGGAAGCCGATTACGCGTTCGTCGAGGTGCGGGACACGGGGCGCGGCATCGGCGCGGAGAATCTCGAGCGTGTTTTTGAGCGTTTCTTCCAGGAAGTTTCCTCTCGTGACGCCACCGAAGGGGGGACGGGCCTGGGGCTCGCGATCTCCCGGGAATACGTCCTCGCCCATCACGGCCAGATATGGGCCAGCAGTGAAACCGGCAACGGGAGCAGTTTCTACGTCGTTTTGCCCGTTTAACTTGTCTTGCCGCAGGAGCGGGGGTGTGATAACCAGGAAGCGCCGATGGCCAATAAAATCCTGATCATCGAAGATGACCCGAACATCCTTCGGGCCCTTCAGATTCTTCTGGAGGAGGAAGGATACCGCGTCGTCGCGGCTTCGAATCTCGCCGACGGACGCAAGCGCACGGAAGCGGAAACCCCCGATCTTGTGCTTCTCGACCTCATGCTTCCCGATGGCGACGGGCTCGACTATTGCCGGGAGTACCGCCAGCGCTCTTCCATGCCCATCATCATCGTTTCGGCCAAGGGTGAAGAGGTCGACAAGGTGGTGGGGCTCGAAATCGGCGCCGACGACTACCTCACCAAGCCCTTCAGCAAGCGGGAACTGCTCGCCCGCGTGAAGTCGGTTCTCCGGCGGGCGGCCCAGGCCGCCAAGGACCAGCCCTCCCTGGACCGGGAAAAAGTCATCACGATCCGCGGCATGCGGCTCAATCCCAAGAAGTACGAGGTGACGTTCCGCGGGGAGATTTTGCGTCTGCAACCCAAGGAGTTCGACCTCCTCTACATCCTGGCCTCGAATCCAAACAAGGTGATGAACCGGAAAGTCTTGCTCAAGACCATTTGGGGTTACGGCCCCGACGTGGAAACGCGCACGATCGACGTCCACATCAAGAATCTCCGGGTAAAACTGCGGCCTTTTTTCCCCGACGACGACTTGATCATCACGGTCCCGACCGAAGGCTACAAGCTCATCAAGTAACCGGGGCCGGAGAAGAAAAAAGTCCGGTAAGATCGCCCCCTTGCGTGTTTGACAGGGGGGCGCCCCACCGATATAGTCCCGCCTCATAGGTTGCTGAAAACATTGAGGAAACGCTTAATGGCAGCCATGGGCCGGTGTGTGCTGGGAGCGCAACGCGTGGGCTGGCGGTGGATGATTCCCCTGCTTGCTGCGGCGCTTTTCCTGGCGCCCGGCTACTCCCGTTCTCAAAGTTCTCTCAAAAGTGTCGAAGAGGAGATCGAGGACTTGCGAGGCAAGCTCGTGCAGCTTAATTCCGACCTCGATTCCCTCGAACAGGACCTTCTCGTTCCCAACACGGCGGCCGTCAAGGTTTTTCTCACTTCGAATGCCGGAAAGAAGTTCCAGCTTCAGGCCCTTAAGGTGCTTCTCAACGACAAGATGGTGGGCACCCACGTCTACCGTCCCGAAGAGAACCTCGCCCTTCAGAACGGCGGCGCCCAGGCTCTTTTCGAAGGGGCCATCCCTCCGGGCGACCACACGATCATCGCCCAGTTCACCGGAGTGGACCTGATCCAGAACAAGATCAATCAGGCGATCAAGATAAAATTCAAAGGCAAGGAAAAAAGCCTGACGTTCATTGAATTGCGCGTGGGATTTTCCGCGGAGAAGAAGCTGCCCGATTTCTCGTACCAGATTTACGAGTGACAATCGGAGAAAAGGCCCCGCGTGTTCGTCCCGGCGCCGCTACGCCGCTTGGAGATGGGATGAAAGGCCAGCCGTTCCCAAAGGGCTTGAGGGGCCGCCGGCCGGGCCGGCTCGGGACGAGCCTCGCCCTGGGGGCGTGCGCCCTCCTGCTGTGGGATGTTTCCAACCTCTCCTCGCTGGCCGGGCGGAACCATCCTTATTATCAAAACCCATCCAAGACCGGACTCATGTTCGCTTACGCGGCTTACGAGGCTGAGATGGACGAACCCGTGTGGGCCCGTCCCTCCATGCCGGGGATTCTTGTGAAGTCCAAAGGGCTGCCGATCGAACCCAACGTGCGCCTGACGATGGCGCACCTTTACGAAGAACTGGGGCTCCCGCAGAAATCCCTGGAACTCTACGAGCAGGTCATCGGTGACAGCCAGGGAGGATTGTTCGAATCTCTGGGGCTTTTCGCGCTTCAACGGCTTTTCTACGAGACCGGCGACTACGGCCGCACCGTTTCGAGCCTCGACCTCGTTCAGAAGTACGACCGGCCGGCGGAACTGGCGACGGCCCGGTACCTGGCGGGGCAGGCCTACATCAAGCTCTCTTCTCCGGCCCGGGCGATCCCTGTGCTCGAAGCGGTCCCCGAGCAGAGCAAGGAGGCCCCTTTCGCCCGTTATTCCCTGGGGCTGGCCTACACGCAGGAAAGCAAGAGCGCCCTCGCCCAGAAGGCCTTTGAACAAGCCATCGCCTTGGGGCAGAAGGCCGTCAATCCCCGGCGTGTTCCCGTCGTCAAGCTGGACGGAACCCGCGAGTCACGGATCGTGGAGGCGGCTCTTTACCCCGAGGAACGCACCGCCCTCGAAGGCCTCATCGCCAAATCCAACCTCGCGTTGGGTTATCTCTTCGTGCAAAGTAAGAAGTACGCGGAAGCCGGGCAGGCTTTCTCCCAGGTTCCGGAGAAGGATGCCTATTATCCGGAAGCCCTCTACGCCCGGGCGTGGGCCCAGATCTACCAGCGGGAACTCGTCCAGGCGATCGTGACGCTAAGCAAGCTGATCAAGGTCGCTCCGGCAAGCAAGTTCGCTCACGAGGCGTACCTGGTGATTGGTTCTTGCTACGTGAACCTCAAGCTCTACGACAAGGCCATTCAGGCCTATCAGGCTGCCATCGACCGCTACAACGAGGAGCGGGCCCTGTTCCACAAGGTGGTGGACGAGGGATTCCTCCGGCAGCGTTTCGATGCCCTCCGGCTCTACTTCGACCCCGACGCTTCCAACCGCGAATCCGATCCGCTGGCAAAGCTCGGGGAAGAGGACGAGGGCATTTTCGGTCGCCTCGTTACCAACACCGACGTGCGGGAGTGGTTTGCGCGCCACTCGGAAGTCGCGGGCCACCTGCGGCGCCTTCGCAATTCGACCCAGGAACTTCAATACCGGACGGCGCTCATCGACCAAAAGCTCGAATTCCTCGGCAATTTCGAAGGCAAGCTCGATAAGGGGCTTGGCGGGGAAGTCGCGCGCGCGGGGCAGGAGTGGCAGCTCCTGGACGACCGCATCAACCTTCGCAACCAGACTATCGATATCTGGCAACTGGCGAGCCGCAAGGAGACCGAAAAGCTCAAGGACTATCAGCGCCGGCTGACCGAGCTGGATAAGATCAGCCGCACGCTCAAGGACCGCCTCTCCAAAGCCGGGCAACTCACCCCTGAGGAGCAGGAACTGGCCGACCAGACCCGCCAGCGGGTCGATCGCTTGAAGAAGCTCATCGAACTGCTCCGTGGCCAGATGGCCTGGGAGATCGTGGGTTCCGCGAACGTGACCGGCGGCGGCGTCCAGCGGGGCGGACTTGGCCGCGGGACGGATCAAACGGCCCTCTACAACCGGGAACTCGCCAAGCTGAAAACCCTCCTGGAGCGTGCCCAAGCCAAGGTGAGATTGATCCGCCAGGACGCGATCGAATTCCGGACCCATTACACGGACATGCGCCAGCGGTCGCAAGCGCTTTCGGGGCGCGTCAACGAACTCCTGGCCTCGGTGGAGACCTATTACCTGGGGCTCTCCGACAAGGTGATCGATGCGGTTACGGAAATCTCCCGGGAGAGCGACCGGCGGCTCGAACGTTTCGTGGCGGAAGCGGAGTTTGGAGTGATCGGTGCGCTCGACCGTCAGGCGGCTGAATAGAATCATGCTCCTTCCTGGCGCGGCATCGGACTGGCTTGGCGGCCGGCGGGCTCTTTTGGCCTCTCTGGCGGCCGTTTTCGCTTTTGTTTCCTGCGCGGAGAAACCCGCGCCCCGCCTCGTCGCTCGGAACCGCCGGGTCCAGGAAACAACCCAGCAGCCGGGCGCTTCCACGCCGGGAAGCGCGGAATCCGTCCCTGGCGGCCGCCTGGTCCAACCGGAGGCTTCGTCCGAAGCACAGGCTTCGGTCTACGAGTCGGCGGGCGTCGAGCAGGTCGAGGTCCTGGAAGGCGCCGAGGCCAAAGCCGCGCAAGCGGCTTCTGAGGAAGCGCCTGCCGCGGCTGGCGGGGCCATTGCTGAGGGTGAAGGAGAGGAAGAATCGGCGGTCGCCGCGGTGCGCCGGCAGGAAGAAGAGCGGGCCCGGCAGGAAGCGGAAGAGGTGGCGCGCCTTCAGGCCGAGATCGAGCAGCGCCAGCGGCAGGAAGCCGAGGCCCGCCTCCGGGAGCGCAAGGAACAGGCGAGGCAGGAAGAAGAAGCGGCTTCCCGCCGGGGCGAGGCCCAGCGCGAGAAAGATCAAACCCAGCAGGCCCTCAAGGATCTAGGGGGCGAAGGGATCGGAGAGAACCTCGAATCCCTCCAGAAACGGATCGAGGCCCGGAAAGCCTTCCTGGCCCGGTATAAAAAGGGCGATGCGAATAAAAAGGGGGGTGCAAAAGGACCCACGCAGGAAAGCGCCCTCATTCCGACCACGATGCATACCCTGGCGGACCTCTACGTCCGTTATTCGAACGAACGGTTCCTCCGCCAGATGACCGCTTTCGATACGAACGAAGACCTTTGCAAGCAGAAAAAGCCCGGCTGCGATCCCAAGACCCCCCTGCCGCTCAAGGATTTTGGCGAGGCGATCGGCCTCTACGAGGCCCTTCTCAAGGAGTATCCGAACCGCAAGGACAACGACAAAGTCCTGGTCCAACTCTCCTTCGCCTACCAGGAAATGGGGGAGACGGACAAATCCGAAGAAGTGCTGATAACCTTCCTGAACGATCACCCCAAGGACCCCCGCTCCCAGGCCGCCTGGTTCCGGTTGGGGCTTTCCTACGCGGAACGGACGATCGGCATGGATATTTTCGAGGCCATGCCCTGGCTCGGGAAAGCGGTCGACGCGTTCAAGAACGCCATCAAGTTCAACTCCGATACGATTTACTACAACCAGTCGCTCTTCCAACTCGGCTGGGCCAGTTTCCGCCTCAACAAACACCAGGAAGCCGTCGAGTGGAACGACAAGCTCGTCCGCAAGATCATCGACGACGCCAAGAAGAAGGGCGAATACAAGAGCTTTGAGCAGCTCTACGACCAGTCGGCGGGCCTTATCCGCGAGTCCATCCGGTTCATGGCCATCGCGTGGAGCGAAATGGGGGACGGCAAGAGCGGGCCCCTCAATTTGGAAGAATTCTGGCGCAAGGCCCCCAAAGGCCCCCACGAACAGTTCACGTACATCGCCATGGGGGAGTTCTACGAGAAGGAAGAGCGCTATCCCGAGGCCGTCGACGTCTACCAGCGGATGATCAAGAAATACCCGACCTATCCGGCGGTTCCCCGCGTCCTCGAACTCGTCGTGACGGTCTACGAGAAGGACAAACGCTGGGAACTCGTCAATCAGGCCCGCAAGGAAATCGTCGAGCGCCTCGCCCCGAGCGGCGAATGGTGGCGCGCGAACAAGCCCGAAGCGAGGCAGCAGAGCGTCGATGTCCGCTCCCGCGCCCTGTTCCTGCTGGCCCAGTACCACCACTCCAAGGCCCAGCAGAAGGATACGAAGGACCCTGAAGTACAATATGCGTCGGCGGCCCAGTACTACGAGTTGTTCGCCAAGGATTATCCCAAGTACGAGAACACGCCCGAAGCGATCTATTTCCTCGCCGAAGTGGAAACGGCCCTCAAGCGTTTCCCCGAAGCGGCCATTCATTTCGAACAAGTGGCCTGGGAGCTTCCCAACGAGAAACGCAAAGAGACTTCCGCTTACAAGGCGGTCGTCAATTGGCAGGGGGCCCTGGAACGCGACCTCGAGGCGTTTGAAACCAAGGTCAAGGCCGCCGGAAAGCCGTACGAACGGGCCGAAGGCCTCAAGACGAGCCAGCACACCACGCGGCTCCTGGCGGCCATCGAGCGCTTCGTTCAGGCCTATCCAAGCCGCATCGAAGTGGTCGACCTGCTCAACAACCAGGGCGAAATCCTCTACACGACCAAGCAGTACGACAAGGCGCGGGCGATTTTCCGCGTCCTCGTCGCCCGGTTCCCCAAGGACCCCCGCTCCCTCCAGGCGCAACGGAACATTGCTACGACCTTCCTCGACGCCGGCGATCAGGTCGCCGCGGAAACGGAGTACCGGGCCGCCCTCGCCATGGTTCCGGCGGCGGATTTGAAGCAGCGGGAAGAACTCCGGACCCTTATCGCCGGCGCCCTCTACAAACAGGCCGAGCAGAAACGCAAAGAGGGAGACCTCGTCGGCGCGGGCGACTTGTTCATCAAGGTCCCGAAGGACCCCGAACTCAAGGACGTGGAAATAGCCGGGGTCGCTTTCTACGACGGCGCCATCGCCTACAAGGACGCCAACCGGTGGGACCTTGCCATTCCCGCCTTCGAGGACATGGCGCGCCAGTTCCCCAAATTGAAATTCGCTCCTCAAGGGCTCTCCATCATCGGCACCCATTACCGGGACGAGAAGAAACTGCCCGACGCCGCCCGGACGTTCCTCGCGGCTTCGGCGCTTTACGAGCAGCAAAACGACCAGGAGAAGGCCGAGGAGCTTTATTACGTTTCCGGCAAGATGTACGAGGAACTCCAGGACTGGGAAAAAGTCCTCGAAACGTTCCGCAATTACACGCGGAAATTCGGCGCCAAACCCAAGAGGATCATCGAGGCCAAGTTCATCGAAGGCTACGCGGCCTATACCCGCAAGCAGTACGATCAGGCCCGCCGCATCTGGGCCGAGCTTTTCCCGCTCCAGGTGAAGTACTCCAAGCAAGACCCCACCTTGCCGGCGAATTTCGCCGCCCGGGCCAAGTTCCTCCTGGCGGACCTCTCTTATGACACGTACGCGGCAGCGGCCATCACGCTTCCACTCAAGAAATCCCTCAAGAAGAAGCAGGAACTGCTTACGGACATGATCAAGCTCTACACCGAAGCGGCGACGTACCGGGTCGAGGAATACACGACCGCTTCCACTTTCCGGATCGCCCAGGCCCTCATCAATTTCCGCGATTCGATCATCAACTCCGAGCGGCCCAAGGAAGTCCTCAAAGACCCTCTGCTGCTGGAGGAATACGGGTACGCCCTTGAAGAACAGGCTTTCCCCTTCGAAGAGAAGGCCATCGGTACCTTTGAGCAGAACGTTCTTTATAGCCGCAAGAACCAGGTCTACACCGAGTGGATCGACAAGACGTACGCCGAACTCGCCCGCCTTGTGCCCGGCCGCTACGCCCGCGGGGAAATGGGCGAAGGGCTCTCGTGCGCTTCTCTCTCGTTCCAGAAGGGCCAGCGGAAACCCAAGGCTCCGCCGCCGCCCCCTCCGGCGGCCCCTGCGCCCGCGCAGGCGTCCGCGGCTTCCCCGGCAGCGGAAGGGGCGGCCCCTCCCGCCCAGCCGCAAACGGGAAGCCCGCCGCAGGCGCCCGCCGCCGGGGAATCGAAGCCGCCCGTTAAGGAAGGAACTCCAGCAAAACCCAAAGACCAGCCCAAGAAAGGCGCTGCTTCCAAGCCCGCTCCCAAGGCGAAGGGAGGCAAACGCTGATGGCCGGCCTTTCCCGCAAATTCCTGGTAGCGATGGCGCTCGCCGTATCCTTCTTGCCTGCTTGCGCGAAGAAGAGCGAAGAGCCTTCCGGGCCCGAGCGCCTCCAGATCAACACGGAATTTCTCTCCGAAACGCTTGGGGAAGAAGGGAAAGCCGAAGGCGGGGGCAAGCGCCTTTCCCGGGAGGAAATCCTCCGCCGGCGCCGGGAGCGGGAAGCTTCGCAGCAGCAACAGCAGGCCAAGGCGGAAGCGCCGGCTCCGGTCAAGTCGCCACCACCACCGCCTCCTCCGGCCGGCCCGCTCGATCCCGAGCGGGGCAAGCTGGAGGAACTCTGCAAGCGGTGCGGGTTCCACCTGGACGAGAAGGACAACGACAAAGCGCTCGAAGAGGCGCAGCAGCTCGTTCTCGCCCGGCCCAATTCCACCGATTCCCACGCCGTTATGGGGTTCATCCGCCGGCGGCGCGCCGAGTACGACAAGGCGGCCGAGTCGTTCGCGACGGCTCTTGAATACGACGAGAAGAACGAATGGGCGGCCTCCAATTACGGGATTGCCCTCCGCTACCAAGGCAAGCTTCAGGCGGCGGCCGAGCATTACGATGCCTTTCTCAAGCTCAATCCCAAGTCCTGCCCGGTCCGTTTCAACGCGGGCGTTCACTACGAACTTTATGTCGGGGACAAGGTAAGGGCGCTCCTCCATTACGTCGAATACGCGAAGAACTGTCCCGAACGGCGCGAGGACGTGAACAATTGGATCAGCGCGCTGGCGCAGGACCTCCAGGTCGAACGCCCTCCCACGCCGGGTTACGTTTCTCCCGAAGCCCAGGCGGCTGCCGAGCAAGCGGCCGCGGCGGCGGCGGGGACGCCTCCCGCGGAGGGCGCAGCTCCGCCCACGGAAGGGGCGGCTGCTGGAGCGGCGATCGCCGCCGTTGTTCCGGAGGCCCAGCCCGCCGCTTCCGGGCCCAAGGGGCCGGTCGTCCGCTACCCGTTCGTTGTCGCCAAGGGGCAGATGGACCCCGCGCTTCTCGAACGGATGAATCAAGCGTTCCTCGGGAGCCTCACCCAGAGCCTTGCTCCGGGGATCGAACTCGCCGCGCCCGAACGGATCGCTCAAGTAGAAACGGAAAAAGGCGTCACGGGGGACTGCGGGTCGGCCAAGTGCCAGCTCAAGGTTTCCGCGGGTCTTGGGGCCTGGACGCTCGTTCACGCGGAGGCGGCCCAATCGAAAACGGCGTGGTACGTGATCGTCGATCTTTACGACTTCAAGGTTCGCAAGAAGGCCCGCCTCAAGATGAAGTTCCCCGTCGAGAAGGGGGAGGAGGCTTTCCTCGAGCGCCTTCAGGCCATGGCGAAAGCGGTTGGGAAGCGGTTATCCAAATAGGCGGACTGTCAAAAAACCTTTGATTTCGCCCTCTTAGCCCCTATTGATCTACTGGGGTCTCTGTATATAATTGTAAATGAGTTGGTAGTTCACCGGTTTCGGGGGAAAAGGGGACGCTCTTTTGCCTATGCGCCCTGTTAGCCGCATTGTCTTGGTGTCTGCTCTGGCCGTCCTGGCCGCGGGAATTCCTTGCCGTCTTTTGGCAGCAGAAACCAAAGCTGCTCCGAAGAAAAAGCCTGCGCCGGCCAAAGCTGAAACCAAAGAGAAAGCCAAACCCGCGGCGGATGCCACGGGGGCGACCATCGGCCGCGACACGGCTGGCCGGAAGGTGCTCAAGTTCAACGCCCTTGAAATCGAAGGCGAGCACGATACGCCCAACGTCATCATCATCCAGGAATGGACGCCACCCAAGGATGCCGTCATTGAGGATCAGGCTACCGACGATCTGGACCGGGTTTTCACCGGCATCCGGGCCTTGAACCGCCCGTTCGACCGGGAACTCGCCGACGCTCCCGATTCGGAGGCCATCTTGAAGGAATCCGAAGTCCGCGAGGAAGAACGCCGGCTCCTGGAAAGCGATAAACAGAACAAGCAGGCGCAACGGGTCCGGAAGACTTCTCTCCGGTAATTTACTTTTTTCCCAAGCGCGCTATAACAACGACCGCATGGCCGAACCAACATCAGCAGCTGCCTCTGGGGCAGCCAGTGATCTCGTACCGACTGTCGTATTAACCCGGGGCGATCAGATTCTCCGGCGGGAATATCCCAGCGACAAGCTCTCTATCGGTACGTCCGCCGAAGCGCAGCTCCAGTTCCAGGCCGCGGGTTTGCCCGCGGTCCATCCGCTGCTGGTTCCCAGCAAAAAAGGCATTTTCGTTTATCTTCGCGAAGGAATGGGCGGTACCGTTTCGCGCGAGGGGCAGAAACACAACATCGCCGAATTGATCGCGAGCGGAAAGCTTCCCGCCAAGGACGGTCTTTACGCCCTTTCCCTGGAGAAGGGGACGCAGGCCGCCCTCGTCTTCGGTGACCACACGCTGCATATCGGTTTCGGGCCCAAGCAGCCTTCCGTGGCGCCCAGGAGCCAGCCCGCTTCCACAGCTCCGCGCGCGGCCAAGGGCGCCAAGCCCCGGCGCGTCCGCCACAAGCTCGTTTTGCGGCCCGATCTTAGGTTCGCTGAAATTCCCTCGGTCGTCATCAGCCCCCGGGCTTTCTGGTCGATCCTTTCGATCGTCACGCTCTTCTATGCGGGGCTGCTCATCTCCTTTAAATACTGGGTGCAATTCGCGCCCAAGCAGGACGCCATCGTGGCGGCCCCGCCTCCCCGGATCGCGAAACTGATCATTCCGGAAGAAAAGAAACCTGAACCCGTGCCGGTGGAAGAACTCCCCCAGGAAGAAGTTCCCACCGAGGAAAAACCCGAAGAGGCCAAGCCCGCTGAAGCGAAGCCGACGGAGCAGAAACGCGCCGAGGCCAAGCAGCAAGTGAAGAAACTGGGTCTCGTCCAGGTGCTCGGTTCCTCGGGCGGCGGCGTCGCCGCCAACGTCCAGACAGTGATGGACAGCCTCGCGAACGTGTTTAGCGCGGGCGCCCTTACCACCAACCCGAACGAAGGGGACGCGGCGCTCAAGAACCTGGAGAATTTGGGCGGATCGGGTGGCATCGACGACGCCATCGCCGGGCTCAAAGGGGTGAAGAGCACCAAACTCCAGGCCCAGGCCGAAAAGGTGGACAGCAGCGTCGTTCAGGGTGAGGGCGCCAACGACGTCAAACGGAGCCGCGAAGTCATCCACAACCGCGTCCGGCAGTACATGAGCGGCTTCAAGATCCTTTATAAGAAACTCATTCGCGAGCACCCCACGGCCCAGGGGACGATCACGTTCCGCTTTACGATCAAGGCCGATGGAACGGTGGGCGACGTGAAGGTCCTTAGTTCCGCGTTCAAGGCCTACTCGCAGTTCGAAAAAGACATGGCCGACCGCATCGCCAAGATGCAGTTCGACCCCATCCCCAAAGGCGACGTGACGGTCGAATATCCCTTCCTCTTTACGCCGTCGAGTTGAAAATTCCGGCGGAATGTCAATATTTTGACGTGACGGGCCTTTTGGCCGCCAATATTGGCAAAATGGGTGCTCTTATCCATTTTATAAGCCATTGATTTTATTGGATAATTTGGATTGCCCCGTGTTTTCTGGGCAGAGAGTGATTTTTTTGGTTGCGAAAAAGGAAGGTCATTGATATAAAAAGCGGAGAGCAGGGTTTTGGATGGGTGCGGCGCCTATATCTGGAACCCGTTGAAATAAAAGCGAAATTCGGGATTTCACCCCCTCAAAACGGGGCTCAGGAATCCCGGCCCGACGGAAGCCCTTCCGAATTATGCCAGCAGCGACTGGCCGGCATCCCCAGCGGTGCCTTAAGCCGTAAAAAAGTAAGTACGTGGGAACAGCGGGCCTACCCGCAGCATTCCCTTGGGTGAATTCATGTCGAGTAGCACGAAGCAAAGCGCAGCAGAAAAGATTCAAGGCACGGGCGAAGGGCCCCGCCGCTCTTCCTCGGGACGCCTGAGCGCCGTCCGCCGGTTGGCCCGCCCGTCCCAGAACATCCGCCCCAAGGTGGAGATGGGCGAAGTCCGTTTCGAGGACCTGGCCCAGGGAGAGGGTGCCGCCGGTTCCGGAAAAGCCGCGGCCGACCGGGCCCAAGCGCTCAAGGACCAGAAGAAGAAGCTCGCCAAGATCCGGGAGACCTCCAAGGAAGGCGCCGGACGGGACGAGTACTACGAAGACGTCGATATCATGAAGACCTACCTCAAGGAGGTAGGCAACATCAAACTCTTCACCCCCGGCGACGAAGTGAAGGCCGCTGAGCGGATCGAGAAGATCACGGAGAAGCTCTACGACATCGTCCTCGCGATCCCCTTCACGACTCACTACATCGTCCACCGTTCGAACCTCGTCCGGGACGGCAAGAGCAAGATCTGGGACATGATCAAGTACGACGAACTCATCGACCGCGGCGCAGATGAGGACGCCGTGAAGGCCAAGACGATCCGCACGGTGACGCGCCTCAAGGCGCTCTTTACCCAGCGGGCCAAGGTCGAAGCCGAACTCCACAAGCGCGTATCGAAGGCCCGGGGGGAGAAGCTCGCCCAGGCCGTCCGCAAGAACATCGGCGAAGTCGTGCAGCTCCTCAAGGGGCTCAACCTCGGCATCAATTTCGTCGAAGAGATCGTGCGGATTCTCAAGGATTATGCCGAAGGCCGCCGTCGCGCACCGGACGGTACGCTCCTGGCTCCGCCGGACGACATCCCGACCTCCCTTCCCGTAGGCCTCAAGGCCGAAGATCTTCCCGAATTCGTCCGGGGCATGGAGCATGTCCAGCGGGAAATCCGGTGGGCGAAGGAAGATTTCGTCAACGCGAACCTGCGCCTGGTAATCTCGATCGCCAAGAAATACCGCAATTCCAAAGTCTCCCTGACGGACCTCGTCCAGGAAGGGAACATCGGCCTCATGCGCGCGGTTGATAAATACGAGTACAAGCGCGGCCTCAAGTTCTCGACCTACGCAACCTGGTGGATCAAGCAGGCCATCAACCGGGCGATCTTCGACCAGTCGCGCACGGTCCGCATCCCCGTTTACATGCGGGAGAACCTGAACAAGCTCAAGCAAGCCGTAAAGAAGCTCTCGAACGCCACGGGCGAGATGCCTTCGATCCACGACATCGCCAAAGAGCTCGACATGCCCAACGACCGGGTGACGGAGCTCATGCAGATCGACCTGGAAACCGTCTCCTTGGACATGGCGGTGGGCAAGGAAGACGACAAGGTGCTGGCCGACCTGATCGAGGACGACAAGGTGGCCCTGCCGGACCAGGAGATGGTGAACATCTCCCTCTCGGAGGAACTCGACAAGGCCCTCAAGACGCTCACTCCCCGCGAGGAGAAAATTCTCCGCATGCGCTTTGGGATCGGCGGCACGCGGCGGCACACGCTTCTTGAGATCGGCAAAGACTTTGGCCTTACCCGCGAGCGCATCCGGCAGATCGAGAAGAAGGGCGTCGAAAAGCTCCGCATGCCCCTCAAGAACGTCTCGCTGGAAGACTTCCTGGACGGGTGATTTCCTGACAGAAGGGCTCCAATAAAGAAGGGGCGCGGTTTTCCGCGCCCCTTTTGCTTTTCAACGGGTCGAGCGGATCAGTCCTGGAAGAGGCTCAGGCAGAGGTTCGCCACGCTGTGGACGATTTCCGCTTCGGAAACATCGATTCCCTCGGTCACCCAGCGGTAAATAATCATCTGGGCGCCGCCGATGAGGAAGTTCATTCCGACGCGGGCGTCGATGTCCTTGCGGATATGGCCTTCCTTGCGGAAGTGCTCGAAGTAGGTGGTGCCGAGCTGGATGACCCGGTCGTAGAAGGCCAGGATTTTCTTTTCGAGCCCCAGGCCCGTGCCCATGGCCTCACGGATGAAGATTTTCCCAAGGTCCCGGTTCTCCTGGAAGAACGTGATGAGCGGGCCCGAAATGCGCCGGACGACGGCTTCCATATCTTGAGTGCTCTGGATGCGGGAAATATCCCGGATCGTGAAGAACCCGATCAAGGTGTTCATGAGGTCGTCGACGATTTCGCCGAAGACCGCTTTCTTGTCCTCGAAGTAGAGGTAGAAGGTCCCCTGGGCGATTCCCGCCTCGCGGACGATGTCGGAGACGCTCGTTTCGTGAAAGCCTTTATCCGCGAAAATCTTCTTGGCGGCGTCGAGGATCGACTGGCGGCGGGCCTCCTTGTCCATTTCCCGTTTGGTGGAGGCTTTGGCGGTGGCGTTGGCCATGGGTATCCCTTCGCTGAGGAGAATTCGCCCTCAACCCGCAAGAACGGTTACGCGGCCAGAGGCTGGAGGGGCCGCAGGAGCGCCGCCGCCCGGTGCATGGCCGCCGGCGGGGTCGAGGCTCCAGCGGTGATTCCCACCTTCTGGTACTTGCGCATCTCGTTCAGGTCGAGCTCGTTTTCGTTCGTGACGTGAAACGTGGGTTTGCCGGCGTTGCGGCTGATTTCGGCGAGCCGGCAGGTGTTGGCCGAATGCTTGTCGCCGATGACGACGATGGCGTCGCAGGTCTGGATGAGTTCCTTCAAGTCCCGCTGGCGGTTCGTCGTGGCGTCGCAGATCGTGTTGAAGGGTTTGAGGTGCGGATAGCGGGGCTTTAGCGCTTCGACGATGGCCCAGTAGTTTTCCGCTTCCTGCGTCGATTGGCTTACGACAGCGAGGGGCTCGTCCGCCGGGAATTTCACCTTGTCCGCTTCCGCGGGGGAGCCGACGGCGACGCCCCTCGCACCGGCGCATCCCAGGATGCCGTCCACTTCGGCGTGGCCCGCGTCCCCGACGACGACCACGTTGGCCCCGAGGGTGATTTCCCGCCGCACCGTGCTGTGGATGTGCCCCACGTCCGGGCAGGTGCCGTCGAAAACCTTGGCGCCCGAATCTTTAATGGCCTTCTTCACGTCGGGGGCGATCCCATGGGCCCGGAGGACCACGATGTCGCTCTCCCCCATGTGCTCAATGTCCATGTCGGAGTGGACGCCCTTGAATTCAACGCCTTTGAGGGCCTCCTTGTTGTGGACGAGGGGGCCGAAGGTGCGGACCTTGGCGCCGGGGCGGTTGGCCATGGCGTTGGCCACTTCGTCGGCGATGTCGATAGCCCGCTCGACGCCCCAGCAAAAGCCCCCTGACCCTGCGATCAGCACTTCCACGAAACTCTCCACAGCCTTCTACGGAAGGCCACCCCCCTTGGATGGGGGAATTCCATCCTAGTACTCCCTGTCCCTTCTTTCAATCGGCCTTGAAACACGGTGGGGCAGGGGTTTTACGCGTTCGCCTGGGCGGCCGGAGGATTTTCTCCGGTTGAATAATGACACTTGCGTCAGTATTTTGGGCGCCTTGCCGGCGCTTGCCGCCGAGGGGGTTCCGCCATGCCGCAGAAAACCGAACCGATGGAGAAAGCCTCTCACGGGGATGCGATGGGACGCCCGCGCCGCTCCTCGGCAAAGTCCAAAGCGAAAAAAACCGCCGCCCCGGAGTGGGACGTGGTGGTCATGGGCACCGGCATGGGCGGGGTTTCCGCCGGGGCCATCAGCGCGCTGCACGGACTCAAAACGCTCATCCTCGAAAAAAACCCGCGCCCCGGCGGTTCGCTTTCCTACTACGAAAAACGCGGCTTCCAGATGGACATCGGGACGCACCTCTTTACCCGCTGCAACAAGGGGCCCTTCGGCGCCTGCACCCGGCGGCTCGGGATGGGAACGCCCATCGAATTCCGCCACACGAAAAAGACCACGTGGGTCCGGGGGCTCAACCTGGACGCCGTCATGGCGACCGATCCTATCGGGGCCATCTGGTTCGCCGTCCAGGCCGCTTACCAGATGCGCGTCCCGGCCGTGGAAATCCCCAACATCGTGCGGCTCTTTCGCGACATCCTTTCCATGGGCGAGCCCGAGATCGCCCATTGGGACGGCGTTTCCATCGACGAGTTCATGCGCCGCTACACGGACAACGTGAACGTCCGCTCGCTCGTGGGTTTCCTCCTGGGGCTCTATTTCATCCTTCCGACCTGGGAAGCCTCGGCAGGCGAGTCCATCTGGTGCCTCCAGCGCATGTTCCAGGACTTCAACCTGGGCTATCCCAAGGGCGGAGCGGTGGCGATCCCCAAGGCGATTCTCAAAGGGGCCGAAGCCCACGGCGCCCAGGTCCGCCTCAAGGCGGGAATCGAGAAAATCGAGATCAAGGACGGGAAAGTCCAGGCCGTCATCCTCAAGGGCGGCGAGCGGATCACGACGCGGGCCGTCGTGAGCACGACTTCGCTCAAGGACACGGTCTTCAAGATCGTGGGGGAGGAATACTTCCCGGCCGAGTACGTGGAGAAGGCCCGGAAAATCAAAGGTTCCATGATCGCCGTGCAGGCCAAGATCGCTTTGAAGAAAGCGGTGACCGACGTGGGTTCCGTCGTGGGCGGGACGCCGCTCCAGTTCGACCGCAACCACAGCGACGAAGTCCTTCAAAAAGCCTTCCTGAAACTCGACCAGGGGCGGGTGCCCGACTTTGTTCCCATCTACGCCCCCATTCCGACGAACTACGATCCTTCGCTTGCGCCCGAAGGATGCCAGATCGTGACGGCCTGCTCCGTCGCACCCACGCTCGACGTGGAACTCCAGGACCCTTCGAGCCGCTGGATCGATTCCATGATGGATTCGCTCTACCAGATGATCCCCGGCCTTCGGGAGAACATCCTCTTTTGCGATACGTTTTCCGTCGAAAGCATCGCCGGGTGGATCGGGAAGAGCTCGGGCGCGGCGGTTACCACGGGCCAGACCCCCGATCAGGTGGGAATCCGCCGTCCGGGCCACCGGACGCCCATCCAGGGGCTCTACCTCGCGGGCGATGGCGCCGGCGCCCGGGGCGTCGGGACGGAACTCGCCTGCCAATCGGGGATGGACTGCGGCGACATGGTGGCCCGCGACCGGGCGAACTATTTGCTCTAAGAAATTAGAGCAGCACGCCGTCCCGGCGGACGCCTTCCAGGAACGGGTCTTTCTTGAGGACGTAATCCTTTTCCGTGGCGAAGCGGCAGAGGATTTCTTCACCGAACGTTCGGGAGAGCCGTTCCAGAAGTCCCCTGATTTTTTCCGGCTCTTCCGCCACGCCACTCTCGCCGCGCAGCACGGCCAGCACCTCGAGCGGGTCTCCGGGCTTTTCTTTGGCGTCCACGTGGGGGCTGAAGAGCACGAGCCAGACGAGGTGCTCGCCATAGAGAGCGCGCAGTTCCTCCCGCAAGGCTTTGAGAACCCGGTTGGCTGAAAAATCAGCGCGGCCCATGCCAGGACTCTAGCAGGGCCGCGCGGTGGATGAATCCGGAAAAAGAAGGACGGGGCTAGTAGCCCTTGGGCATCTTCGAGAGGTCGATCGTCGCCAGGGCGTAGCGGACAAGCTGGCTCTTGTTGGCCTTCGTGTGCCCCAGGGCCTTGGCCTGGTTTACGAGCTCTTCGAGCCGGTCGATGTCTTCGGTATACATGCTGAAGGAGACGATCTTGTAGTGGGTGGGCTTTTCCCGCGCCACGGTGGTCCGGAGTTCCGGCTCCTGCGGGGCCGGCGCTACGGGGCGCCCCCGGTGCCGGAAAAAGGTCCGGTCCATGATCGCGTCTTCTTGCGTAAGCGGGCTCGCACCCAGGACACCGTTCTTTCTCATCATGATGGCGTTTCCTTCCCTTTCATTTTGAAAACTTTACGAAGCGGCCCGGGCCGCGGCGGGGGCTGCCTGCCGGGGGCCGAGCATCGCTTCGATTCGTTCCGTGAGTTTCGAATAATCGACCGCCGCCGAGGATTCGGGGGCGTGTTCGTAGATGGTCTTCTTGTGGGAGGGGGCTTCCTTGAGGCGCGTGCTCATGCGGATGGGCGGAAGCACCTTGTCCCCGAAATACTCCTTGAGGTTCCTCACCACGTCGTGGGTGATGCGGGCGCGGGGGTCGTAGAACGTGGGGAGGACGCCCAGCACCCGCACCGGATGGAGGAGGACTTCTTCGATCCGCCGCAGGGTTTTAAGGATTTGCTTGACCCCTACGAGCGAGAGGTAATCGCACGCCACGGGGATCAGGACGCTCTCGGCGAAGGTGAGGGCGTTCTGGTTGACGATCGAGATGCTGGGGGCGCAATCGAGGATGACGTAATCGTAGCCCGAGAGACCCTCGCAGCGTTCCTTCAAGACCCGCTCGCGGCGGGTCGCGTTCGTGAGGATGATCTCGGCCGAGGCGACGGTTTCGTTCGAAGTAATGACGTCCAGGTTGTCCCGGATGGGTACGGCCGCGTCCTGGGGTTTTACGCCGTCGACGAGCACGTGGTAGACCGTCTTTTCTCCGTTGATCCCGAGGGAAGCGCCGACCGACCCCTGGGCGTCCATGTCGATGATGAGGGTCTTCTTCCCGGCCTGGGCGAGCCCGGCGGAGAGGTTGATGGCGGTGGTCGTTTTCCCGGTCCCGCCCTTCTGGTTGAGGACGGCGATCTTGTTCAAGGGCGCGGAGCGGGGAGCGGCGGCGAGGATTTTTTCCCGGCACGGCGGGGAGCAGGCGTATTTGGCCTCGCCGCCGGTCTGGACCGTCTGGACGGCGAGTCTTACGGCGAAGGGCCGCCCGCAGGCCGAGCAGGTCTTCTGCTCGCCGCCGGCCGTTCCCTGGCCCTTGAGGCGGCAGGCCTGGGTGCAATAAGCGCGGGGCGGGACGCCCGGCCGGCTTTCGATCTGGAACCCGAACCGGGGCAGGAAGGATTTTCCGCAGACGGAGCAGCGTTCTTCGGCCAGTGCGCCCATCGGAAGGCTCCCACGGGCTCGCCGCTCACCTACATTGCCGGGAAAAGATTGCCCCCGAGACAAAAACAATCTTATCAAGTTTAATAAGCTTTCGCAACTTTCCCGGCGTGCGCCGCGCGGCCGCATGGGAAAAGCGGGTGGAGGACATCTCGTGGAATCCCTCAAGTCTCACTACCTCGCCATGGCCCGGTACAACCGGTGGATGAACGAAAAACTCTATGCCCTTTGCGGGACGCTTTCGGACGAAGAACGCAAGAAAGATCTCGGCGCTTTCTTCGGAAGCCTTCACCGCACGCTCAACCACCTCCTCGTGACCGACCGGGCCTGGATGAAACGAATCACCCGCGACGCCAAGTACGATTTGAAGGACAAAGATGGAAAGCCGCTTCCGTTCCAGTACGTCTCGGACGACCACTTCACGGACTTCGAAGAACTCTCCCGCGAACGAAAACAGACGGACTTGGACATCCTGGCCCTCACCCAAAGCCTCACGCCGGAGCAAATCGAAGGGCCGCTCACCTACAAGACGGCCAAGGGGGATTCCTTCACCCACCCGCTCTGGTGGGCCCTTTCCCACTGGTTCAACCACCAGACCCACCACCGGGGCCAGGCGACGACCCTCCTCCTGCAACTGGGCAAAGACCCGGGCGTGACGGATTTGGTCGTGATGCTCCGGTCGGGGGGATAAAACCTTCTTCCTTTGTTCCCTTCCCCCGCCGGGGGAAGGTGGCGCGGAGCGCCGGAAGAGGGGTGAATCATTTCACCACCGTGGCCCTCTCCCGCCCCTTCGGG
>JBFLVN010000006.1:0-33591 GCA_040758475.1 Bdellovibrionota bacterium | reverse complement strand
TTTGTAGAGCCCAATCCGTCGGCACGTGGGGTCAGTTCACGATATCGTTACCAGTCGCACGGCCTCCGGTTTGACGTGAAGCGACCGGCAGAGACAGAGGAGTCGTTTCGCTCTCGAATAAATCTGGCAGCCAGAGCCGAAGAAGAAGGAACCACAACAGGTAGCAACGACCCGGATTGGAACATCGGGATTCAAAATCGTAATAAGGGCTCACTGCATTCGGATATTTGGCGTGGTACCGCAGCAGATTTGGCAAGTAGGGGAGTTCTCGCAGTCTATCCGGCTCTCGGATGGTGGAAAACACGCCCGAAATTGGAATGCTACAACAAATCAGCGCGCTATTCTCTCATCATTTCGATTCGGGCACCAGAAGTCGAAACCGATCTGTACACTCCCATTGCGAATCAGATTGGAATACCGGTGTCGGTGGAAACCTGATGCAGTTCCGCATCTCCGATACCTTTACCGAAAGCCTCGCCCGGCTGAGCGGTGACGAACAGAAAGTCGTGAAGACCACGGCCTTCGACCTCCAGATAAACCCCGCCAATCCAGGGATGCAGTTCCACAAACTCGACAAGGCGAAGGACAAGAATTTCTGGTCGGTGCGCGTGAGCCGGGACATCCGCATCATCGTCCACCGGACGGAGTCGAGCCTGCTGCTCTGTTACGTGGATCACCACGATCCGGCCTACCGGTGGGCGGAGCGCCGCAAGCTGGAGACGCACCCGAAGACAGGGGCCGCGCAGCTTGTGGAGATTCGCGAGCGCGTCGAAGAAGTGATCATCCCGAAATACGTCGAAGAGAAGCGCCCGGTGCCGCCCAAACCGGCGCTGTTCGCGCGACGTAGCGACGATGAACTTCTGGCCTTTGGTGTTCCTGCGGAGTGGCTGGCCGACGTGCGAAAGACCGACGAGGACTCGATCCTGGAGCTGGCCGATCATCTGCCAGCGGAAGCGGCCGAGGCACTGCTTGAACTGGCTACCGGCGGAACGCCGCAGGTGGCCGCGCCCGCGCCTCCCAGCGCCGATCCCTTCGCCCATCCCGATGCACAGCGGCGCTTCCGCGTGATGACGAACGTCGAAGAGCTGGAACGGGCGCTCGAATACCCGTGGGAGAAGTGGACGATCTTCCTGCATCCCTCCCAGCGCGAGATCGTGGAGAGGGACTTCAGCGGCCCGGCTCGCGTGTCCGGCTCGGCCGGGACCGGCAAGACCATCGTGGCCCTTCACCGCGCCGTGTGGCTCGCAAGGTCAAATCCCGAGGCGAGGGTACTACTCACCACGTTTTCGGACGCGCTGGCGAACGCGCTCAGGGCTAAGCTCCGCAGACTCATCGGGAGCGAGCCCCGGCTCGGCGAGCGGCTCGAACTCCATTCGATGGATGCCATCGGGGAGCGGCTCTACGGCCTGCACTTCGGCAAGTTCGAGATCGCCCCGCGCGAAACGGTCCGCGAGTTGCTTCAGGAGAGCGCAAAGCAGGTGGAAGGCCACAAGTTCAGCGACTGGTTTTTGCTGACCGAGTGGGAGCAGGTGGTGGACGCCTGGCAACTTGGCACCTCGGAGGCCTATCGTGATGTCACGCGCCTGGGCCGGAAGACACGTTTGCCGGAACCGCAACGGCGTCTCCTGTGGGGCATCTTCGAGCAGGTGCGGGTCGGGCTTCACGAGTGCGGTCTCCTCACGCGCGCTTCGCTCTTCGCAAAACTCGCCGCGAAGCTGGAGACAGCCAAAAATCCGCCTTTCGATTTCACAGTGGTGGATGAAGCGCAGGACATCGGAGTCCCCCAGCTTCGCTTTCTTGCGGCGCTCGGCGGGGCTCGTCCGAATGCGCTGTTCTTCGCTGGTGATCTCGGCCAACGGATTTTCCAGCAGCCGTTTTCATGGAAAGCACTCGGCGTCGAAATCCGCGGACGCTCGCGTACGCTGAAAATCAACTACCGCACGTCCCATCAGATCCGAAGCCAGGCCGATCGGTTGCTGGGCCCGGAAATCGCCGATGTGGACGGAAACTCCGAAGACCGGCGGGGGACGGTTTCGGTGTTTAACGGTCCAGCGCCCGAGGTCAAAGTACTGGAGTCCGCAGAGGTGGAGGTTGGCTTGGTGGGCGACTGGCTCAAGGGGCTCGTCGGCGATGGCCTGAAACCCCATGAGATCGGCGTCTTCGTCCGGTCCGCCGCGCAGGTGAGCCGGGCCGCGGCGGCCCTCAATCATGCGGATATCCCGCACAAGGTGCTCGATGAGCATATCGATACAGTGAACGGCTATGCTTCCATCGGTACCATGCACCTCGCCAAAGGTCTGGAGTTTCGCGCCGTCGCGGTCATTGCCTGCGACGACGAAATCATTCCCCTTCAGGAACGTATTGAGACGGTCGCCGACGATTCCGATCTCGAAGAGGTCTACAACACCGAGCGGCACCTGCTCTACGTCGCCTGTACGCGCGCAAGGGATCACCTGCTGGTTACCGGAGTCGAGCCAGCGTCGGAGTTTTTGGATGATCTGGGAAAGTAATCCTAAATACTCTGCCCCCGCCCATCCACGAATTCCATGAACTCCCTCACCACGTTCCAGAAGTCCGAGCCGCGCTCGCGGGCGAGGAAGCGCCGGGCGATGTCGGGAGGGATGCGGCAGCCCTTCGTGAGCCCGGCCCAGGCGGGCGGGGGCTTGGGGGCCTGTGTTCCCTCGATGCAGAGCCGGTAGAACTCGCTTCTCTCCACTCCCAGTGCGTCGGCAAAGAGGGGGGCCTTGGGATAGGGAAACCCTACGGCGCCGCTCTCGATCCGGCTGATGGACATCTGGCTCTTGTAGCCCGCGAGGCGCGCGAGATCGGCCTGTTTGAGGCCCTGTTCCTCACGCAATTTGCGGATGAGGCGCCCAACCGATAATTTCTTGTGACCTTTGATTTTCGCTCTCCTCGCCTTGCGTCGCGCCATGATTATCCGACTGCCTCAAAATCGGCCAGCCCCCGGAGGTTACATAAGCAACTCGGACCGGTCCGTCTGTGCCCCGCGTTCATCCCTAGGTTTCCACTTGAATATCTAATGTAACCTCATAGTGCATCTTGACGCAACCACTCTTGTTTAATATGAACCACCCAGATGCAACACGGGGAGGCAACCCGATGAATTCATTGCAGAGCGTGATGAGTGAGCTACGCAGGGAGATGGGGCTTAGCCAGAAGGCCTTCGCCAGGTGGCTGGGGGTCTCCCGCATGGCCGTCTGGCGCTGGGAAAAGGGGGAGGCAGCGGACCTCAGCATGAAGACGACCCAAGCTATCCAGCGGACCCTGCGCCTGAGCGACCGGGAAATGGCCGATTGCTTCATCCGCCGGGTGCGGCCGCTCAAGTTCCGAAAGGCCTGGGCAAATTCTTTCCGCAAAAACGGCGTCCAGAGTTCCAGGCATTGATTTCCCCGGAGGCTCCCAAGCCTTCCGGGAGCAAGCGCGACAACCGAGATTTCTATGTAAGACGGGCGCTTCCCATGCCCGCGTGGGAGAGGAGTGTTCTGTGGAAACGGTCCGGTCCATCAAGTGCCTCTACCGGGGAACCGACCGGCTCGAATTCGAGATCGAAATAGAGGGGCGTAGCGGCACACACCTTCTGCCCCTCTCGCTCTCGGCCCAGAGCCCCTGCACGTTCTCCCCTCTGCTTCGATTCTGCCGTCTCTACAAGCTGGAGCTTCAACCCTTTTTGAAACGCCTCATGGAAGCGGCCGAGGAACCGGGGATCGCCATCCTAGGCGCTCTCCCTCAAGCGTCCGGCGCAACAAGGAGCACGTGATGCAGGAAATTCCGTTCCCAAGAAAAGCCCCCGAAGCACCCGCCAAGGCGCGGCCCGCACGCCCGAGACCGGCAGCCATCCTGCCCAGGGAAGCCCAGCCCGATCTCTGCCCCACATGCCTGCATGGAGCGCGCCTCAAATTCGCAAAAGGCCGCCCCGAGTGGGTCTGCAAGAAGCAGCTCTATACCCGCCTAGACCGGCAGATCGGCGGCGGTGCCGTCGCCGAGTGCGAAGAGTTCGAGAAGCGTTAGAGCCCCCGGCTCCGGGAGTGACGAAGGCGTGGGAGAAGATTTCGCCCGTATCAAGAGAGAGGTTCCGCTACTGGAACTCATCGAAAAGGATGCGGGCATTCCCGTTCACAAAAAATATAGCGGCTACGTCCATCTCGAAGAGTGTCCCTTCTGCGGCGGCCACGAGTGCTTTACGGTCTACGAGGATCACTACAAGTGCTTCCAGTGCGAGGCGGCGGGAGACGCCGTCACCTTCGCACAGCGTCACCGGATGCTGGACTCGCCGCTCGCGGCCCTTAAAGCCCTGGCCGGCGAATACGGAGTCCCCCTCGAAGGCGGCGATGCCGGCGGGAGCGAAGCGCCGCGTACCATTACCGATTCTCCCCACAATCGGATCTTCGAGAGAGCCGCCGATTACTACCATCAGAATCTCTTTGCAGATCGAAACAGCGGGGCCCTGCGACATCTCGTTGAAGTGCGGGGCCACAAGGCCGGACTGCTGGAGGAATTCCAAGTAGGACTTACGGACGGCGGGCTCCACCGCGCTCTTGCAAGCGAGTTCGGGCGCGAGGAGCTTCTGGCCTCGGGTCTTGTCAAGGAAAGCGGCGCCGGTCTCGGCGACGCCTTCCCGCCGGGGCTTTTCGTCTATCCCCATTTTCTTTCCAATGGTCTCATCGGCGACTTTACCTGCAAGCCCTTATCGCAGGAGCGCACGCCGCTACGTCTTCGCTCGGAGTTCCGTGCTCCGGGATGCCTTTTCTGGAATCAGGTGGCCCTTGATGCCTCCGAGATCGTGCTCGTCGAAGGCCAGAACGACGCCCTCTCGGTCATCGGCAAGGGGGGCTTCAAAAACACGCTGGCCCTCTGCGGCCAGATCACGAATGAGCAGCTCGCGCTTTTGAAAGAGATCGCTCCGCGAAAGACGATTTATCTCGCCTTCGACGCCGACGAGGCGGGAAGGAGGTACACGCAGAAGGTTTTGGAAGCCCTGCGGCCTTTGCCGCGGCGGCTTGCGGAACTTTTGGGGGAAGAGCGCGCGGATGTGCGCCTTGTAACCTGGCCCGAGGACTCAAAAAGTCCCTGCAAGGACGTGGACGAATACCTGCGGAGCCAGAAGAACCCGGAGGCGTCCTTCGGGATTCTCCTCGAACAGGCCACGCCGCTCTACGAGCCCTTGCGGAAGTGCCTCGGTATCTACCGGAGCCACTGCGCGGATCGCAAATTCAACTTCTTTTCCCCCGACGCTGCCAAGAACCAGGCCACCATGATCTGGCAGTGGCTTGGGAGCGAGCGGGCGTTTTTCGTTGAAAAGAGCGGTCTGGAGAGATGCTTCCTCACGCACCGGGGCAAGGTCTATCCGCTGGGAGCGAGCCCCGCCTTCCGGGCCCTCATCTACGAACTCGCCGACATCGTCTACTCCGAGCCCCGGGCCAAGGTGATCTTCGATGCGCTCGAATGTCAGTGCCTGCTTGCCGGGCGCCGCATCGACGTGGCCCCCTGGCTCTATCTCGAAGAGGGCGCCCTCTATCTGCACACGGCCCGGCCGGACGATGCGGTTCTGAAGATTGAGCCCGGCTCGGTCTCCATCATCCCGAACGCCCGGGTATCGCTTCTTCGCCCGTCCAACAAGATGAAGCCCATCGAATTCGATCCGGACGTGGACGTTCAGCGGGCCTTCGCCGATCTCGAACGCCTCTTTCTCTCGAACCTCTCCACCGATCCTGCGAACCGGTACTTCACCCTCTGCTGGCTCCTGAGCATTTTTCTCATGCCCTTCAGCCACGACCGGGCCGTCGTGCACATGGGCGGCACCGCCGCCTCAGGCAAGACCACGGCGGCCAATTTGTGCTCCGTGCTTCTCTACGGGGAGGACTGGGTGGGAAAGAGCCGCACGGCCTCGGACTTCGCCGACGGGATGGTGAATCCCCTCACGATCAAGGACAACCTCGAAAACCGCGACATCGACACTGGAACCTACAACTTCCTCCTCGCCGCGGCCACGGGCACGGTGAACCAGAAGCGAAAGGGCGGAACGGATTCGGAGAACGTCCACGAGCGGCTCTACAATCAGGTGATCGTCACGGCCATTGATCCCCTGGACCGCGATCGCAACGATCTTCTCTCGCGTACCTGGTGCATGGAGTTCGGCTCCAAATACCGAAGCCCCGCGTTCCAGAAGACAAGTGTGATGGAGGCGCTGAAAGAGAAACGCTCCCAGATCCTCTCGGCCTTCCTTCTTGTCCTGGCCCGGGAGATTCTACCTCAATGGAAGGAGCGCAAGGGGTTCTATCTCGAACTTCAGCGCCTCCATTACCCGGGTCACCCTAAGCACCGGCTCGATGAATTCCTGGCCGGGCTCTTTACGGTTCTTGAAACGATTCTCAAATACCTCCCCGATACGAGAAGGCCAAAGCTCAAAGACAACCCCCGGAAAGCGGCTCAGGAATTGATCGAAGAGATGCTCCGGGGCCAGGAGGAAAAAGCCCGGGAGGCGGAGGCGCACAGCAACCCCGTCCTGGTGTTTCTCGAAACCCTCGTCAAAGAGCTTCTCCACGCCCGCAGCTACCAGGCCTTCCAGGAGGAGTTCAAGCTCGGCTGCGAGGTGGAACCCGTGACGGGGACGCCCGCAAAGGTGGCCTTTTTCGGCAAGACCACCACCTTCCATACGACCTTCTCACATCTCGCGCGCCAGCGGGGCCTCTACAATCCCTTCCCCACGGCCCAGCAGCTAGGCGCCCGCATCCGGGACTCGGAGGAAATCCTGAAACGCAACGGCTGGACCGTTCGGCGCCTCGCAAGCCGCGGCATCCGGCGCTTCCACTTCGGCCGGGAGATCGAGGAGGAAGACCTGTGAGCGCGGCTCCATTCAGTGCTTCCTCTACGCCCACTCGTGCCCGCGCCAGGAAGGGGGCTGCCCGTTTATCCAAGGGAGGCGGGCAGGTTTCCGGCAAAGGAGAACCGACCCGGCGCGCCAGGCGGCAGGCCGTCTTTGTCCCCTCCGAAGAGCTCGTGGCACTGGCCGCCGAGGTTCTGGGCGCGAAGAGCGGCCGCAATCTCTCCCGCAAGGAGGCCCGAGAGGCGGTTCTGGCCCTGGGGGAGTTCTTCGGGGCGTTGCGGGAAGGCTGAAACTCCACTGACGGTCCAAGGCATGGAGGGCCCTCCAAGCCCGGCCAGATGCACCACGATAGACAGCCGCGAAGATAATACCGGGCCATTGACAGTTACTGGTGATTTCGGTAACGATAAAACCGGTATAGAGGGCGACCAGGAGCACGGGACCGCATGGCATCCCTTTCCGATCTGATCCGGCTTATCGAACCCGCATCGCCCGCCGACTTTCGCGCCGCCCGCAAAGCGCTTGGACTTACGCAAGTGGAATATTCGAAGAGGCTCGGAGTATCCCAGGCCATCGTTTCGGAGTGGGAATTGGGCAGCTCTTTCCCGAGAAAGGATCACCTGGCCGCGATCGTGCGCCTTCTGCGCGAGCAGGAGCGTAAGGAGAAGAAAAGGAGGGCCAAATCGTGAACCCGATGCAGCAAGCCCAGGCCCGGAATCGCTCGAAACGCAAACCCTCGGTGGGTTCCAACCTGGCCGTGATCTACGCAAGGGTCTCCTCCAAGGACCAGGAAGACGGTTTCTCCATCGACGCCCAGCTCGATCTCCTGCGGAAGTACGCAAGGGAGAAGAGCTTTGCGATTGCTCACGAGTTCGTGGACGTGGAGACGGCAAAAAGCGCCGGGCGAGCGAAGTTCGGTGAGATGCTCCAGTTCATCGAGCGCCATCACCTGCCTGTGAACATCCTTGTGGAGAAGACCGATCGAGCCTACAGGAACCTCAAGGATTACACCAAGTTGGATGATTTGGTCCGTGAGAAAGACACCCGCATCCACCTCGTCAAGGAAAACGAGATGCTAGGCCGCGAGGCATCCTCCCATGCGAAGTTCTTCCACGGAATCAAGGTCCTCATGGCCAAGAACTACGTGGACAATCTCTCCGAGGAAGTCCGCAAGGGGCAGATGAGGAAAGCCGAAGAGGGGCAGTACCCCTCGATCCCGCCTCTTGGTTACCGGTGGGACCGGGAGAAACGCTCGCTCGTCCATGCCGGCAATGAGGCCGAGGGGGTGCGCCGGATCTTCGATCTCTACGCCACGGGCAGGCACTCCATGAGCGTCGTGGCCGGGCGGGCCGCAGCAGAAGGCTACAAGACCCGCCAGGGCGGCCCCATCAACAAGCGAACGGTCGAGCAGCTTGTGAAGAACCCCATTTACTACGGCGACTTCTACTGGTCGGGAAAGCTCTACCAGGGGAAATTCGAGCCCATCGTGACCCGGGAGCTTTGGGAAGCAGCGCAGATCGCTCTAAGACGCGCTAATCGTCCCGAGACCTACCACAAGCAGGAGTTCGACTACCGGGGGCTCTTCACCTGCGCCCGGTGCGGCTGGGCCGTCACGGCCGAGCGCAAGAAGGGCCGCTACGTCTACTACCACTGCGGGAACCACTCCCGGGTCTGCGAGCGCTCCTACGTGCGCCAGGAGGCCCTGGAAGCGGTTTTAAGGGAGAAAATCACGGCCCTCCACGTCCCCGACGACATGGCGCTTCTACTCCAGAAGGTTCTGGACGAGGTGGACGCCTCCTGCCGGAAGCAAGCTGAGAAGAACCTCGGCCCGCTACAGAGAAAAGCCGATGAACTCAAAGCCCGGCTCGACCGGCTCTACACCGATCACGTTTCGGGGAAGATCGACGAGGAATTTTTCCTGAATAAGTGGAACGCCTGGAAGGCCGAGCTGTCTCACACTGAGAACGACTTGGCCCGCATAGCGAATCCATCCGTAGACGCCCGCAAACACATGCAGAACGTCATAGAACTCTGCAACCGCGTGAAATCACTCTACGATCGGGGAAACGGCACCTTCCGGGCGCAACTGGCCGAAACCGTCTCATCGAACTTGTCCTTGGACGGTCCAAGTGTGCGATTCGATTACCGGTTTCCATTCGACCTGATGGTGAAAAAGGATGAGCGTCACTTTTGGCGGAGAGGGTGGGATTCGAACCCACGGTACCTTTCGGTACTCCTGATTTCGAGTCAGGTAGATTAAACCACTCTCTCACCTCTCCGGGATTGAAGTGGCGCCGCTAATATGGTGTCCGGGCCTAAAGAGGGCAAGTCAAGGTTTCTTTCGATCCCTTCGGCGCGCCCGGAAGAAGTCCCGCAGCAGGGCGGAGGCTTCCTCCGCCAGCACGCTTCCCTGAATTTCAAGATGGCGATCGTTCCCATCCGTGGCGGCACGGCATTTTCTCCTGAAAAGGCGGGTCGCCCCCTGCTTTGGGTCGGGAGCGCCATAGACGAGGCGCCCTACCCTCGCGTTTTTAACGGCCCCCAGGCACATGAGACAGGGTTCGAGCGTCACATAGAGAGTGGCGTCATCCATTCGCCAGCCTTTTAAGCGCCGCCCGGCGCGCCGCAGGGCCACGATCTCGGCATGGGCCGTCGGGTCCGAATCCCCTTCCCGGCGGTTTGCGCCGCTTGCGAGAAGTCTCCCTCCCCGGACCAGCACGCAGCCGACCGGCACCTCTCCGCGCAAGGCCGCCCGGCGCGCCAGCGAAAGAGCGCGGCGCATCCAGAAGATATCCTGGTCTTTGGAGAAGGCCGCTGTCATTCAGCTTAGTTAATAATCCGGCCGAGGCGCCCCCAGCGGATGCTCCAGGGGTGATTCTCAAAAGAGAAATAAAGGATCTTCGCCTTGCCGACCACCATGTCCATGGGCACGAAGCCCCAAACGCGGGAATCGAGGGAATCGTTGCGGTTGTCTCCCATCATGAATAGCATCCCTTCCGGCACGACGACGGGGCCGTAGTCCGCCCGGTCGAAGGCGGGGCCCGAACTGTAATGCCCCCAAGGGTCTTCGATCGCTTCGCCGTTGATGAAGATCGTCCGGTTCTTGAACTCGACCGTCTCCCTTCCCACGGCGATGACGCGCTTGATGAAATCCCGCCGGTCGAGGAATGGGAGGTCCTTGTCCTCCGGAGTGATAAACACGATTACATCCCCCCGCTCGGGTTCAGCCCACCGGGCGACCCAGCCGCCGAAGGGGTTCTTGATCCCGTAGGAGAGTTTCGAGACAAGGAGATAGTCCCCGACCAGGAGCGTTGGAATCATGCTGCCCGATGGGATCTTGAACGCCTGGATGAGAAAAGCCCGGGTAAAGAGGGCCAGGACGAGGGCAAGTCCCAGGACCTCCACCGTTTCCCGAAAGCCGCTCTTTCGGAAAGGAGCCGCTTCGTTCTCCAGGCAATCAGCCGCTTCGTCGTAGGCGCGGGAAAGAGCCTCCCAATCGCTTCCTGAAAGACCAGCCGCGAGGCGCTGCTGAAGGGAAGCGAGTTTGTCCCGCAGAGGGGGTGCCAGGGTCTTCCCGTAACGCCGCAGGATGAAGCGGAGTTCGGGAAGAATTTCCTTCGCCCCCCGCCGGACTTCCCGGGGCGAAAGCCCTATAGGAGCCGCCTGTTGCACGTCCGCGTCCATTTCAGGATTCCACCTTAAGCACCGCGAGGAAGGCTTCCTGGGGAATGTCCACCTGCCCCACCTGCTTCATCCGGCGTTTTCCTTCCTTCTGCTTCTCAAGAAGCTTGCGCTTCCGGGTGATGTCCCCACCATAGCACTTCGCCAACACGTTTTTCCGGAAGGCTTTCACCGTTTCGCGGGCGATAATCCGGCCTCCAATGGCCGCTTGAATCGCTATCTCAAACATTTGCCGCGGGATGATTTCCTTCATCTTGGCGGCCAATTCCCGCCCCTTGTAGTACGCCTTGTCCCGGTGGACGATCAAGGAAAGAGCGTCCACGGGTTCCCCGTTCACCAGGATGTTGAGCCGCACGAGGTTCGATACCCGGAAACCCGTGGTCTGATAATCAAAGCTCGCGAAGCCCCGGGTCATGCTTTTTAATTTGTCGTGGAAATCCAGGACGATCTCGGCGAACGGGAGGTCGTAAATGACGACAGCCCGCGTCGTCGTCAAATATTTGATCTCCTGTTGCTCTCCCCGCCGCTCCTCGCAGAGCTTGATGACGGCCCCCACGTGCTCGGCCGGGCAATAGAGGTTCGCCCGGATGTAGGGCTCGGCGATCGAATCGATCTCCCCTTCGGGAGGGAGGTCCGCCGGCGTGTGAATCTCGATGACTTCCCCGCTGGTCTTCTTCACCTGATAGCTCACGCTCGGGGCCGTTGTGATCAATTCGAGATTGAATTCCCGCTCCAGGCGTTCCTGGATGATCTCCATGTGAAGGAGCCCCAGGAACCCGCACCGGAAGCCGAACCCGAGCGCCATCGAAGTCTCCGGTTCGTACTGGAGGGAAGAGTCATTGAGTTTGAGCTTGGCCAGAGCGTCCTTGAGATTTTCGTAGTTGGCCGAATCGACCGGGAAAATCCCCGCAAAAACTTTGGGCTTGGGTTCTTCGAAACCGGGAAGCGCCTGGATCTGGACATCCTTCCCCGCCGGACCGATCGTATCGCCCACCCGGGCGTCCGTGATGCTCTTCATGTTAGCGCTGATGAATCCGACTTCCCCGGTTTCCAGCGATTCGAGCTTAGAGGCGCGGGGGCTGAAGCACCCGATGGTCTGGACTTCGTAGTCACGGCCGGTGCTTAGAATCTTGATCTTGTCGCCCTTGCGGATGCGCCCGTCCACAACCCGCACCAAGGTCATGACCCCCTGATAGGAATCGAACCAGGAATCGAAAATGAGCGCCCGGAGCGGAGATTCCACTTTCCCCTTGGGGGGAGGGAATTTCCGGACGATCTCTTCGAGGAGATCCGGCACACCGATCCCCTCTTTGGCGGAAATGGAGATGGCCGCCGCGGCATCAATCCCGATCATGTCCTCGATCTCTTTGCGGCACCGCTCGGGATCGGCCGAGGGGAGATCGATCTTGTTCAAGACCGGAAGGACTTCGAGCCCCCCTTCGACGGCCATGTAGACATTCGCCAGGGTCTGGGCCTGGACCCCTTGGGTCGCATCGACGACGAGGACGGCCCCTTCGCAGGCCTTGAGGCTTCGTGAAACTTCGTAATTGAAATCCACGTGGCCGGGGGTATCGATCAGGTTGAACTCGTAGAGTTCTCCTGCCTTGGACTTGTAGGAGAGGCGGACGGAACTCGCCTTGATCGTGATCCCCCGTTCCCGCTCCAGGTCCATGCTGTCGAGAAACTGCTCCTGCCGCTCCCGCTCCGAAAGGGCGCCCGTCAGATCGAGAATCCGGTCGGCCAGGGTCGATTTCCCATGATCGATGTGGGCGATGATGCAGAAGTTTCGGATGTGCTGTTGGTCCACTTAAAAGGCCCGATGGCCGCTCCTCGGGCGGGTGCCCGGCTGGCGGGAGGCTAGTCTATAGTCGCCTGGAAGAGCGCCTCCAAGAGCCTCGCAGGAGCTTTCAGCCTTGTCTGACAAGAATAACCGCTCCTCTGCGTTCGCCGCAGCCCTGGCCGCCCTTGTAGCTGCTGCAGGTATCACTGCCCTGCTCCTCGCCTTCGTCCCTTTTGAATGGGCCAAGGAGCGGGCGGATCATTACGCCGCTGACGGCAGGGCCGACTTTTTTACGGAACCAGCCTTCGAGGCGATCGGTCTGCGCCTCCGGATCGCCGCGGCCGCTCTCCTATGCCTTGGCGGGCTTTCCTGGTGGAAGCGGAAAAGCATCGCCGGATTTCTGGACGAGCTTTCCGAATCGGCCGGCTCCCTTCTTCAGGATCTCAAGAGCCAGATCAGGGAGGGCCTGCGAACCAGCGGGAAAGCGCATCTGTGGACGCTCGGGGGAATTCTCCTTGCCGGAACCGCCCTGCGGGTTTATTTCTTGTTCCAACCCTTCCGCTGTGACGAAGCCTTCAGCTTCACCAACTACGTTTCAAAGCCCCTCTACATCGCCCTCTCGAACTACTCCGAGCCGAACAACCATCTGTTCCACACATTCCTCTCCCGCCTCTCCTTCCTGCTCTTTGGCGGCGAACCTTGGGCCCTGCGTCTCCCGGCCCTCTTAGCGGGCATTTTGCTGATACCGACCGCCTACCTCGCCCTCCGGTTGATGTGCGGCAAGGAAGCCGCGCTCCTGGGAACCGCGCTTACGGCTAGTTCGGTCGAACTGATCAAGTATTCCACCAACGCCCGGGGTTACTCGCTCGTCGGGCTTTTCTTCTTGCTGCTCCTCTGCCTCAGCATTTACTTGCGGGAGAGTCATAGGAGCCTCGCTGGATGGTCTCTCTTCTCGCTTTTCTCTGCCCTCGGCCTCTACACGGTCCCCACCATGCTCCTGCCGCTCGGAGGCCTGGGCCTCTGGCTTCTCCTGGAAGGCGCTTTTTTCGAATCACAAGACAAAAAAAAGGAATTCATCGGCCACCTTGTTCTTTTCTCTCTTGCAGCCGCTGCCCTAACGCTTTTGCTCTATGCCCCGGCGTTCGTCGCCGTATCGGGAGGAAAAGTCGCCGCAAATCCTTGGGTGAGTTCCGCCGGATGGGAAAAATTCTCGGAAGGATTCCCCCGCTACGCCTGGGTTACCTGGATGCAATGGAACCGGGACCTGCCCTCTCTTCTCGCCTGGCTTATCTCCCTGGGAGTGCTCCTAGACCTGGCTCTCTACCGGCAATCGGGAACGCAAAAGGTCCCGATTGCAATCCCGCTCCTTGTTTGGGGAAGCCTGTTTGCCGTTGGGCGAACCATCGTCCCACCAGCCCGCTCGTGGCTCTATCTGGCACCGCTCTACTACGGCCTTGGCGCGGCGGGAATTCTCCTCTTCATCTACCGGATATTCAAAAGAAGCGAATCCACCGCGGCAAACACGGCGATAGCCCTGGCGTTGCTGCTGGCGTTAGGACTTGGCGGAAAAACCGCCCTCACCGGTACCGTCTACCGGTCCGATGAAACGGGGGAAGCCATCGATGGAAAAAGCATCGCTCAATACTTGGCCCCGAAAATCCAGGAGGGCGATGCCGTCGTCGGAGGCGGGCTTACGCCGCCCACGCTTCGCTACTATTTCGGGAAAGAAAAGCTCCTGGCCGATCCCTTCAACGGCGAGTTGCATTCGCGCCGCCGCCTCTTCGTAGTCGTGCCCAAAGGGGCCAATCCCCGGAAAACGCTTTCGGCTCTAGGGATCACGGCCGGCAAAATGCAGTTGCTTAAAACGTTCGGCCGGTTCCGCCCGGCGGAAATCTACGAAACGGCGCCGGAATAACTCATTCCACTGTCGTCGTGAAGGTTTCCAGATTTTCCGCCCGTTCGAGCCCCGGCCGCAGGCGGTCGGCCTCTTCCTTCGTTCCGAATTTTCCGACCCGGACCCGATAGTAGGTCTTGCCCTTCACTTTTCCCGTCGAGAGGAATGCCGGATAGCCCCTCGATTCGAGCTTCTTGAGGAGAGGCTGGGCATCGGCCTTCTTCGTAAAGGAAGCCACCTGGATCGTGTACTTTCCCTTCATCGAGGAGAGCTTCGTGCCGGCCAGGGAACTGCTCGTGTTCTGCGACGATGCCGCAGGTTTGGAAGAAGGGGATGCTTTGGGTTTTGGAGTTTCCACTGGAGGAGCGGGAGGCGTGGCTTCGAGCCCCTTGCTGGCGGCGACTTGCTCCCGCAGGGCTGCCGCCTCCCCGGGCTCGATGGGCTCTTCCTTTAATGCGAAAACCTGCTCCCCCACGGCTGGCTTTTCTGAAGTTTGGGCGGTTTCTTCCACTTCCGCCGGAGGAGCGGCGGCTTTGGCGGCACCCGCCTCAGCCGAACGCTTTTCCCCCAAGCGCGTTCCGTAAAGAACGCCCAGAACGAAAAAAAGGAGGAAGAGGCCCAGGATCACCGTGGCAAAAAGGGCGACCTGGCGGTTATCCAAGGTAAGGGTGTATTTCTCGTCGACCTGCTTGAAGTTTCGCATGAATCCGGCGGGAGGATCGAAGCCAAGCCCCCTGAGGCTCCGTCCGATGGCGGCCCCGGCACTTCTGGAAGCGCGGCGTACCGCCCGCAGCCCTGAAGGCTTTAATCGGCGGTACCAGCCTCGGCGCTTTCCATCCGCTCCGGGGCGCTAACACCCAGGCATTCTAGCCCGTTCCGTAGAACGAGTGCCACCGCCCAGGCCAGCTTGAGACGGGCGCGGCTTACTTCCGGGGCTGCAGCGTCCACGGCCTTAAAGCGTGGGGCCCCGGCCTCGTCCCGGGCCGTGTAGTAGCTGTGGAACGTCCGGGCCAGGTCCAGAAGGTAGTGCGGAAGGAGATGGGGTTCGAGCCCCCGGGCGCAGGCGGCGATCACCTCGGGGAGGCGGCTTATTTCCCGGGCCAGGGCGATCTCCTCGTCCGCCACCAGCTTGGTGGGATCGAGGGGCGCGGCCACATCGACTGAAAGGCCCACCTCCCGCGCCTTCGCGAAGAAGGAATGGATGCGGGCGTGGGCGTACTGCACGTAGAAGACCGGATTTTCCAGGGTCTTTTTCTTCGCCAGGTCCAGGTCGAAATCCAGGGTCGAATCGGCCGACCGGAGGAGGAAGATGAACCGGGCTGCGTCCGTCCCCACTTCGTCGATCAGGTCGCGCAGGGTGTCGAACGTGCCCGAGCGCTTACCCATCGCCACCCGCTCGCCTCCACGGAGGAGGTTTACGAACTGGACGAGCTGGACCTTGAGTAATTCCGCGTCCAGCCCCAGGGCCGTGATGGCGGCCTTCACGCGAGGGATGTACCCGTGGTGGTCCGCCCCCCAGATGTCGATGAGCAGATCGAATCCACGCTTGTATTTATCCCGGTGGTAGGCGATATCGGATGCGAAATAGGTGTGGACGCCGTTCTCCCGGCGGACCACCCGGTCCTTCTCGTCACCGAAGTTCGTGCTTCTGAACCAGAGGGCCTTGTCTTTTTCTTCGAGGAAATTTTTCTCTTGCAATTCTTGAAGGGCCTGCTCGACGAGCTTTTCCTTGTAAAGATTCTTTTCGGAATAATACGTATCGAAGACGAGGCCGAAGGCGGCGAGGTCCTCGCGGATCGCGGCGAGAAGGAGCGCGCAACCCCTCTGGCCGAGTTCTTCCAAGGCCACCGCTTCCGGCATCTTCAGATACTTCTCGCCTTCTTCTTTCGCGATCCGGGCGGCGAGTTCCTTGACGTACTCGCCCTGGTAGTGATCTTCCGGAAGGACGGCTTCCCGCCCCAGGTGCTGCTGGTAGCGGACAAGGATCGACCGGGCCAGGAGCTGCATCTGGAGCCCCGTGTCGTTGACGTAGAACTCTTTCGTCACCGCGTATCCGGCGGAGGAGAGAAGCCGTGCGAGGGCATCCCCCACGGCGGCGATCCGGGCGTGTCCCACGTGGAGGGGACCCGTGGGATTGGCGCTCACGAATTCGAGGAGGACTTTCTTGTCTCCTCCCGTATTCGTCCACCCGTACGCCTTCCCCTCCGCCACGGCCCGGTCTACGACGGAGAGCCATCCGGATTTCTTGAGCCGGAAATTCAAAAAGCCGGGCCCCGCGATCTCCACCGATTCCACCAGCTCGGGCACCGACGCAAGGACGGCTCCCCGGAGCGCTTCGGCGATCTTCCGGGGATTGGACTTGAGCGGTTTCGCGAGCGTCATGGCAAGATTCGTCGCGAAGTCCCCGTGGCTCTTCTCCCGGGGGATTTCCACCTCAACGGATGGAAAATCGGGAAGATTCCACCCCGCTTCGGCGGAAGCCTTCCGGAGAGCTCCCGAAATGATTTCCCTGATCTTTTCGCGCACGAGAGGACCGCCCCGATCCCAAAATTTATCCAGTAATTTCAGCTAGTTAGATGAACCGGGCGGACGTGAGGATGCCGTGACGAGGAAAAGAAGTCAACCTAATCGCAAACCGTCGGGAGTCCGCTTTCGACCAGGGTCAAAGTGATCGATTTGGTGGATTCGTTGTCCACCCGGTCAAAAATACGGACGTTCAAATCCAGGGTCGCGGTCGCGGATCCCGAAGAGAGGGGCGGATTCAAGCGGAACTGGTTGATCCGGAGAAATACTTCCGCCGAATCGCCCGAACCGAAACTAAAGGTGGGGAACTCTTCGGCCCAATCCACGTCCTCCGCGATGCTGACGGCCTCGGTCGTAATGTCGTTCTGCCCTTCCACCGTGCTCGCCGCGGCGCTATCGGTCCGTGAAATGTCCGTAAACTGGATCACGAAACTCGACTGGTCGATCCCCGAACCGCCGGAGTCCTCGAACTGGAGTTCGAAATCGACGTCGCATCCCTGGTCAACCGTGAGCCCCGCCCCCGCCGGAGAGGCAAAATCGATGGTCGGGGCCACCCGATCATCCAAGTCGACGATCGTCGCCAGGTTGATGGCCCCTTCGGTGCCGGAGGTCGTCGATTCGTAATAGACACGAAGGATACGGTCCGAAGCGAAGAACGCCGCCGGGGCGGCGGATTTTTGCGCCTGCACGAGGATCGGATTACCAGGGATGGTGGTGGAAACCCGGAGTTCCGGATCGTCCGTATCCCAATCGAAACCGTCGAAGGCCCCCGTGATGCCCAGCGAGCGGGCGCCGTTCTGGTTCGTTCCCGTATACCACATCCGGTAAAGGACCGTCCCCAGCACCGATCGGGAAATGAGGACGGAAGGATCAGAAGCCCCAAATTCGTCGAACCCGGGGAAGTTGTTCCCCGCGATCACGATGTTGTTGGGAAGGGGCTCGTTGGGATTGCTGGGTGTCGCGTAATTGTTATCACCGGGTACCGGCTGGCGAATAATCCGCCGGGCGACGAGCTGGCCGCCCGCGCCGCCCAATTCAAAAAGCTCCGCCACGCAGATCCGATTGATGAAGCTCTCCTGGCAACCCGCATCCAATTCTCCAAACTCCTCCGTGCACGTATAATACATGAGGTATTGGCCGGGGCTGCGCGGGTTTTCGATCACGAAGGGGGCGCTCACGCCGCCGCTCTCCCAGGGATAAGGCCCCGCCTGGATGCCTAGTCCGCCCGAATCGTCGTTCAGAATGCTGGGATCGGGCTGGAATTCGCCGGCCAGGAAAGAGCGGCGATCACAGGGTTCCACCGTCGCGTCGAAAGAGGGCGGCCGCTCGGTGTAAAACACATCGTCTTCCGGCGGTAAAGAGGCGTAGTTCTCCATGTCCTTGTTGGCCAGGAGGACGGGCACGGCGTTCCGGGCGACGGAACCCAAAGGCGGGACGGCAACCATGGAAATCCCGCTGGGAATCACCGGGTACTCGCGGTCCCCATCAAAGCTCGTCTCACCGGGCCCCGAATAAAAGAGGCATTGCCCGCCGGCAGGAGTAGTGAAAGGGCAGTCTTCCAAAACCATGGGGTGCTGGACGCCCCGGCTGTCGAAAGAAGAATCCTCGTTGGGAGGAGGCGTCGGTTTCCCGAGGGAACCCAGATCGCCCCCGAAACGGTTGCGGCGGACCAGGAGGAGGCGCCGGTCGCCGAAGCTAAAGCCCTGGTTCGTGCTCCGGGCTTCGCCGATACCGGCCGAGACGTTCGTCGTATCGTCCACCCCTTCGTAATACAGCAGGAATTCGTTGAGCCCCCCGGGGCCTTCCAAGACATGCGGGGCTCTCACGCCGTTCAGATCGAAGAAATCCTCCGGGCTAGTCTGCGTTTCTCTGGCCGCGAACAAGGGGACGTCGCCCAACGTGGCCAAGGCCCCGATCATGGGGTCCTTGGGGATGGGCGGAGGGAGCGTGGGTTCGGTACAAGCCGACCAGGCGAAGAGCGCCAGGACCGCGATCCCGAGGGCCGCCTTCCGATTTTTTCCCGCCGTCCGCATGCCGCTCATCCTCGCGAATCCTACTAGAACCGGACCGTCCCGTTGAAGCCGATGGCGATGATCGAACCACCGAACTTCAAGTCCCCCACGGGCTGCAGAGCTGAAGCCCGTTTGGCCCGCCCCGAGTCCATGAACTGGTACTGGACGTGCATGTCCATGGTGAAGGGTTTTTCCAGGATTTCGGTCGGGTCTTTGAGCGTAATGCCCGCGCCGATCGAAATCGCGTTGATGCTTTCGTCCAGGAAGGACGTATCGTACGCCTGCTCCGGAACGGGCGTTACCCGGCGGAAATAGCCCGTACGGAACCGGATGTCCTCATTGTACTTGTATTCGAGCCCGCCGTGGAGCTGGAAGGTGTCGCTGAAACCGGGATTGGGATCGACGGTGACGATCGGCGCGAAGAGGGCGTCGGGCGTCACGCGCACGTGGACGCCGGGCGAAGGCGTCTTGGAACTCTGCACGAAAACACCGTCGAAAGAGACGACGAACTTGTCGAGAAATTCGAAGGATACACCGCCGCCAAGCTGGGGGGGCGAATAGAGCACGTTGCTCACGAAATTGGAGGTAAAGCCCACGATTCCCGTGTCGGCGCTGAAGGGGAGCGAGACGCTCGGCTTTACTTCAAAGCGCCAGAAGCCGCCGATGCGGACGTACCGGATCGGGACGATCTGGAAACCGATGATCGGGGCGATGACCGGATTGATCGTGAGAGCCGTGTCGCGCTGGGTGATGCGGGCATTGGCGAGATCGAAGGCCGTCCGCACCGTCCCTTCCGCCTGGATGAGGAGCTGGCCGCCGGCGCCGAGCGTCAGATACTTGTTCGGCCGGAAACCCAGGCCGAAAGCGATCATGGGCGTCTGGAGAAGGTCTTCCGTGAAAACGAAGGAAGGCTCCTCGGGCGTCCGGATGCGGATGCTCGTCAGAGTCGGGAAGGGCGTCATCATGCCCACACCCACGGCTACCTTCTTCTTGAGCGGTCCGCCGATGGGGACGACCGCCCCGAACTGGTTCATCAGGTAAGGATCGGTCACGCCGCTGAACTTGCCCGCGAAATTCGAATACCAGAAGTTCGGAATCACGAGGTTGGGCCCCAGGCTCAGTTGCAAATCCGTGCGGTTGGCGAGGCCCGCCGGGTTGTAGTACACGGACGAGAAATCCGCGACGGAGGCCGAAACCGCGCCACCCAGGCCGATGGACCTGGACGACATGCCGAGGATCGTCGCCGGGCTTTGGGCGGAAGCCGCTTGGGGAAGGGCGAGCCACAACGCCAAAGCGGCGAAGAGGGAAAGCCCCCTGCCCCTCCACCAAAGAAGGCCCCTTGCCGCTCGAAGTGTCCGCGCTGCCGTCACTGGTCGATCCCTATGATGCCGTTTTCCATCAAAATCGTCTGGAAAATGATGAACTCGTCCATCACCCCCTCCTGGGACATGAGGAGGAGCGTCGGCGAAACTCTTTCCAGCGCCCCAGTGGTTACCATCTGGGAGAGGATGTTGACAATGGCCTCGGCCGATCCCGTATCGACCAGTTCCACGTAGGTATCGAACAGGAACCGGATGTCTTCTTCCGGGATATCGCCCAAGACCTTGGTCGAGCACCCCACGACCCGGGCCGCGATGCTCTGGGCGCCCGAACACTGGATGGGGGGAAGGGCGGGATTCTCCCGGATCAGGTCCGAAACGGCCTGGGCGAAGACGCCGTTGGGGTCGTTCCGGATGACGGGGTCCAGGACCTCGATGATGGCTGCGATGGCCCCCGTATCGGGGTCGAACTGATCGACCACGAAATTGATGAGCTTGGAGCGGTCCGACTGGTTGATCTTCTCGAAGGCGTCGCTGATCTGGCGCGCCGCTTCCAGGCTCGAATCGCCGGTGAATACGCGGACGGCCGAAAGGGTCGGGTTCTCTCGGCGGTTCCCGCGCTGGGGCTCCAGGAGGTCCACGACCGTCTTGAGAACGGAGGAGAAGAAGGGCGTGATGTCGCGGGAGAATTCCTCGCTCTGGAGCACGTTGCCCAGGATGATCACGATGTCGGTGAGGACTTCCCCGAAGGTCGTCAGCTGCCGGGGGTCCTCGACGGAGCTGCAATTGAAGATCGCAGTCCCGTTCCCCTCCGCGTCAAGTCCGTGGATGCAATCCACGGCGAGGCTGAAGAAATCGTCGGAGGCGATGGGGAGGCTATCCAGCGGACGCACCAGGATGTCGTTCCCATCCGCATCCTTGACCGTGACCCCCTGGCGGTTCTTGAGGGGCTGGGGCTTGCTCATCGTGCGGAGGAAGTCGGCCGTGAGGTCCGGGCCCACGTTGCGGTTCTCGCACGCGCCCAGGGGATAGCCGGCGGGATCGCAAGACTGGCCAAGCCCCGGCTGCTCGACCAGGACGAAGTTTTCGACCGTGGAGACGGGAATCGATTCGAGAGCCAGGAGGAGATCGATCAAGTCCTGGCTGAACTGCGTATCGGGACTGAAGAACGCCGCCAGGAAAGGTTCGAGTTCCCGGAAGACGACCCGGTTGTTGGTGGTCTCTCCGTTGTCGAGTTGCACGCGGCGCGTGAAGATGCGGGCGCCCTCGATGGCGGCGCCTCCCACGTCCACGTCCTCCAAGTTCGGCCGGGCCAGGATGCCCGCGAAACGGGAAAGCGTGGGGACGACTCCCGTCCGTGCGATGGCCGCGACAGCGTCCATGGAAGTCAGGACCGCCTCTTCGTCCTCGGAGGTTAGAACGCCGCTGGCCAGGAGCGGCCCCGTCAGGGCTTCCGTATCCTCGATCATGCGGTCGGACGTTTCCGGAGAAATATCGGCGATGATCGGAAGGAGCCGCGCCAGCACGTTCGAAACGCGGCGGACTTCGTAGTCCCCCTCGCAGTTGCCCGCCCCGGCGACGCAGTTGCCAGCGCCTACCGGTTGGCCGAGATTGGGGTTCGTGGGCAAATTCTGGCAAAGGGTCGCGTCCGAACCAGCAATGGACGGATCAAGAAGTGGATCAAAATTTTGAGATGGCGGTGGCGGAACAAGAGTATCACCATCCAATTCGGCCGTCTCTTCGATGAACGCCGGAAGGGCGTTGGGCTGGCCGCTAGAGGGGAGCGAGCCCGGCACGCAAAGGATGTGGTCGTCGTAGACCTCGGGAATATCGAAATAGAGCGTGAGTTCCACGGGGTCGGTGTAGAGGATCTGGTCGTCCGGGAGGCCGTCGTTCACCCGGCGGTAGGGATTCGTCAGGAACTGCGACGAACAGGAAAGAAGAGGAACGGTCCCGGCCGGACAAACGGTCTGCTGCTGCTGGGGCGTAAGCGCGCTCAGGTCCAGGGCGCGAAGATCGAGCGCGGAGGAAACGGGAATCTCGCCGTCGATGTCGATGACCGGGAGCATGAGGGTCGTCTGCTGGCCGATGGATTCCCGGAAATTGGGCGCGCTGTTGGCAAGCGCCGAACTCAGGTCCACGTTCGAGAGATCGAAATTGGGCGGCAAGCCGTCGAAAGTCGGGATGTGCCCGTCCTCCTGGTGGAACTGGTAGAGCTGGAAGACCTGCCGGGGGAGCCGCTCGAGGTAATTGGCCAGGTATCCATAGAAGCGGCCGCCTACGGCACCCGCCGGATCGACGAGGGGCCAGAGATCCGAGGGATCGACGGCGAAAGGAACGCCGGTTTCAAGCTGCCCCGAACCGCCCACGGAGAGCGTGAGGTTCGCCCCCACGCTCGCTGTCAGGACGACGCCTGGGCGGTCTCCGGTGATAAAGACCGTTCCGCTCTGGTCGAACGCGATCACGGGGTCCGTCCCCGCGTTGATCGCGTCGGCAAGGCCGTCGGAAATTTCTGGCGGCGTAGAAGAATCGTCGGAAGTGAAGCTGTAGACCGTCGAATTGATCGTCACCGAATAAGTCGTCGTATTCTGGGCTGAAGCGACGGCGACCGTCAGGGTCGGCGTGTCCGTAATGCCGTTGGCATTCGCGTCGTCCTCGAATTCCGTGTCGAGACCCACCAGCACCACCTGGGTGCCGAGAACCTGCAAAATCCGCAGGCAGACGAGATCCTGCTGGGCGCAAACGCTCCTAAGTTCGTCGTCGGCGTTGATGCCGGCGAAAGTGGCGGGATCGATCAGGTCCACGTCCACGTCCACGTCCCGGTAAACGGGGCCGGGCGCGAGGAGGGACGGCGGGTCGAAATCAAACGTCTGGAACTGATCGCAAATCTGGTCGCACGTCGTTCCGCTCGAAGGATCGCAGACCGTCGTGGTCAGGTCGACTACCTGTCCCTGCGGCCCCTGCTCGGGCTGGAAGACGTGGGGGAGATTCGCCGGATTGGAGGGATCGAGCGGGTCGGCCGAATCGCCGCAGGCCGCTAGGTAAAGGGGCTCGGGCGATCCCCCTCCCACCGGCGGAGCGGAGAAGATCAGGAAATCCCCCGGCACCGCGAGGCGGAAATCCGAACCGGGGAAAAAGACGAGGTTGCTCAACGTTCCGCCCGACGTGTTGTTGACCACTTCATTGTAGAAATCGAGTTCGACGGCCGCCGCTTCGGTCACCGCCTGGACGGGTTGGGCGGGGGTGAGGGGCCCTTGGGTGATGACGAATTCCGGCCCGCCCGCGACGGCGAGGAGGCCTCCGATGGGCGAGCTTTCTATCCGGAGGACGGGTCCCACGGCGGCCGGTTTGACGGTGGGCCCGAGCACCGGGTCCGTCGCGATGGCCGAAGCCAGGCCCGCCGCGATCTCGGTCCCCGTCGGAGCCGCGCTCGAAACGTAGGAAACCGGCGTGCCCTCCACCGTGAGGTTGTACGCGAACGAGGGCGTGAGCGTCCGGATGGCGACGATAACAGCGGCAGGCTCCAGAGGCCGGTCGTCGTAGGCCGTCAATTGGTGAATGACGCTCTGGTTGATGTTGCTGAAGGGGTCGCGCTCGACGCCCCGGATGATGCGATTCGAGGGGGAAGCCCCAAGGCAATCGGAAGCCCGAAGGCTTGGGACCGAGCAAGTGACTTCGCCCACGCCGTGCTTGAAGAGGAACTCGAAAGTGCCGTAGGGAAACGTCTTTTGCCCTCCGATCCCGGCCTCGGCCGTGATCGGGGTGAGGAACGTCTGAAGGGGCGAAAGGCCGCTGTAAGCGGAGCTTCCGCCTTGGGCAAACTTCGCTTTGACGCTCTGCCCCTGGGCGACCGGCAAATAACGGGGTTCGTAGGAACCGTGAATGCCATCGAAAGCCTTGGGGCCATCGGTCATGAGGGCGTAAAAAGTCGTAAGGGCCGGGCCGATAATGAACTCCCCGGTATTCAGGTTCTTGGTCGTGATGAGGCGCCCCAAATCCTCCAGGGCGACGCGCGGAAGCGCGCGGCCGTCGATGAAAAGGTTCGCCGGGTTGTCGAGGGCGAAGATGAGGGCCTCGGCACCGCGGCGCATGGAGGGCCCCGCCTCGCTCTGGAAAATGTCGAGAATCGAATTGCCCATCGACTGCGAAAAGCGGGAAAGATTGTCGTTCAAGGTGAAGGGATTGGCCGCGGAAGGGAACAGGAAACTGTTGGGCGTGATGGACCTGGAATTCATGAGGTCCCGCCAATCGAGCCGTCCGTCGGGAAGCCCGTCCGGGTAGCGGTCGGGAATCGAGAAACCGCTGGCGATCCCCGCCCTCCCCGCCTTGTCCACGACGACGGGCAGCATGTCGAAACTATCGAGCACCTTGTCGTTGTTCGTATCGAAGGTATTGCACGCGAGCGGCTGCGAGAAGATATCGCAATCGACGAAACCGTCGCCCGGAGGACACGCGCCGGGATTTCCGCTCTCCACGATGTTCTCCCGGTCGAAGAACTTGGCCCGCTCGCAGTTGGCGGGACGGAGCAGTTCCTCCCGGGAGAAGTCGGTCGCGCCGAAGGTCCCGTCCCCGTCGATGTCGAACGTCTCTCCCTGCTGGGCGACGCCGTCGTTGTTGACGTCGGAGAAATCGGCGGCGCAAGCGGAGTCGAGCCCTTCGAACCAGAAGTAGTAGCTCAGGGTGCCGGGATTTCGGCAGCCGTAGTTTCCATCCCGGTCCAGGTTGTCGAAGGCGTCGTAGAGCCCGTCCTTGTTCACGTCCTCGCGGACGCTGGCGAGGAGAACGGCCTCCAGGACGTTGACGAAATCGTCGCCCTCGAATTCGCTTCCGGGAATCAGGTCCACGAGAAGGAGCAGTTCGACGAGGGTCTCGCTATCCTCGTCCACCTGCCCGCTGACGATCCGTTCCACGATCGGGAGTACGTCGCGGATCAGGTTGAGCTGCATGAGTTCGAAGGCCAGGTTGTGGTCCGTACGCTCGGCGATGAAGTAATCGCTCGCTCCTCCGAGGTCCTTCCCCCGGTAGGGCTGGCCGGAATTGGCGAAGGGACCGAGGTACACAATGTCGCCGTAGAGAGGATGGTCGTAGGGAAGCCCCAGATCGGCGTCCACCGTAATGGTGAACTTGAGCCCCGAGTTGAGGCCCGAGAAGAAGCGCGCCTCGTCGCCCGCCTGCACTTTCCCTTGGACGAAATCCTTGTTGCTGATCGGCAGGCTGCTGTGCAGGCTGTGAAGGGCCGCGCCGATGGGTGCGGGGGAATACCCCACCACCGCCCCCGCGCTGTCGAAGCGCGGGACGGCCGCCTGGATCTGGAAGCGGAAGAAGGCGTCGTCCTGGAGGGCGAAAGTTGGGCCTGGGGAACCCACGGGGTCGACGGACGAATCGAAGGAGACGTCGCAGATCTCAAGTTGCGTCTCCGAAAGAACGCGGATGATATTGAAAACGCGCCCTGCGTTGAGGCCCGTCACGAACCGCACCTTGTAGCTCCGCTGATAGGAAGAAGTAACCGCAGCGCTGGGCGTGCAGGCGCCCGCGGGGAACGTGGGCAAAGCATCGGCGCCGAAAACCCGGAAAGCGGAATTGGGGGAACTGAGCGTGGAAGGCGTCCCCGGATTGACGTTGTCGGGGTCATCCACCTGGGTATTGGAAATCGCCGTAAAGAGCGCGACGGAACCGTCGTTCCCCTGGAGCAAATACGCCTGACGGGGAGGGAGAAGCCCGCTGAACGGCGTGAGGATCAGGTTGAGCTGGTCCAGGTTGTCCTGAAGGCCTTCCGGACCCAGGTTCTCGATCAGGTCGAGCTGAATTTGGATGACCTCGATCCGCGGATCGGAAACGTTGTCGTTGTCCCGCGGGAATTCGGGGGCCAGCAGGTTGCGGAGCGGGACGATGAGTTCGGTGAGCGTGCCCGTCTCGAAGAGTTGCGAGAGGATGTCGTACGCCGACTGCACGCCCGGCGTGGCCGGATCGCGGTCGGCCGCGAACGTCACGAGCATGTCGGAAGTGATGGGGGTGAATTCGAAGATCGTCCCCCGGTCGATGATCGAACGGAAGATGTCGGCCAGCTCGTCGACTCGCTCGCTGTCGAGAATGATCGAGAGGGCGTCTACGAGATCGTCGAATCCGCCGGCGGCGAAGATGTCCTGGAACGCAAGCGAAAGGGCGTCCAGGTCCCCCGCCCGGGCGAGCTGGGAGAACTGGGCCAGGATATCCCCGGCGGGCGGCGATTGATTGAAGTCCTCTCCAGGAGGGAGGGAATCGAGAAGCGAGGGGGCTACGTTGTTGTTGCTGCAAGCCGAAGGGAAGGCGAAGAGCCAGAGGGCGGCACACAACGTCCCGAAAATATGCCAAGGCTTGCGCATGCGCTGCCGTTCATCCATCCCCGGCCGGACTCTCTCAGCCGATACCCGCCAAGAGCCCCTTTAAGGGGCTCTTTTTGGCGGTTGGGACGGCACCCGCAGCGCCCTGGCGGCGCGTGCCGAATCCCCCGCTCCCGATGGGCTACCCGGTTTATTGAGGCGCACGGGGCGCACACGCCTTGCGGGCGGGTGGCTGCCGGGGCACGCCAAAAACGACCGGGGCACCGCTACCGGGGCTGCCCCATCACCCAGCCAAATCTGAAAAAACCGAACAGTTTCCAATACTTAGGTTGCGATTCTATTAAAGAGGGTGATACGTGTCAAGGTAAGCCCCCTCTGCGGCGGGCAAATATCACAGCGATTAACATCTATTTACACTGGGTGGAGCAAGGACGGGGAGAAAACCGATGACACGTAAGTCGGCGAAGTCAGGGAGAAAACGCGGCATCGGTTCTGCGACGCGTCGCGTTATTTTATAGAATACTTCTAGAATACGGGCCCATTCTTCGGCAGAGGCCAAACCTTTACGCCTGCTTGTCCACGCGAAGCGAAAGTTCGAGAAGTTGGCGGTGATCGACCACGCTCGGGGCGCCGCTCATGAGGCACTGGCCCCGTTGGGTCTTGGGGAAAGTGATCACCTCCCGAAGCGATGTCGCGCCGGAAAGGATCATGGCCAGCCGGTCGAGGCCAAGCGCCACGCCGCCGTGGGGAGGGGCGCCCAGTTCCAAGGCTTCGAGAAGGAAGCCGAATTTGAGGCGGGCTTCTTCTTCCCCGATTCCCAAAATCTTGAAAACCCCGCTCTGGAGGGCCATGTCGTGGATTCTTACGGAACCGCCGCCCACTTCATAGCCGTTTAGAACGATGTCGTAGGCCTGGGCCTTGATTTCGAGGGGGGCCGATTCGAGCTTGCCCAAGTCCTCGGCCCGAGGAGAGGTAAAGGGGTGGTGCATGGCCACGAGCCGCTTTTCCTTCTCGTCGTAGTCGAACATGGGGAAATCCGTCACCCATAGGAAACAGAGCTTTTCCTTGTCGATGAGGCCGAGGGTTTCCCCGACGTGGAGCCGCAGGGCGGCAAGCACCTGATTGACGGCGCCGGGCTTGTCGGCGGCGAAGAAAACGATGTCGCCCGTCTCCAGTTTCGTGCGTTTCTGGAGTTCCGCCTTCTCCTGTTCGGAGAAGAACTTGAGAATGGGGGATTGCCACCCATCCGGATTCGCTTTGATCCAGGCGAGGCCCTTGGCGCCAAGCGACTGGGCAAAACCCGTAAAATCATCGATTTCCTTGCGCGAGAACTTGGCGCCACCTTTTACGGGAAGCGCCTTGATGATCCCTTTCCCATCCACCACTTCGCGGAAGACCTTGAAGGACGATCCCTTGAAAATATCCGAAAGCTCGACGAGTTCGAGGCCGAAGCGGAGGTCCGGCTTGTCGCAGCCGTACTTCGCCATGGCATCGGCGTAGCTCATGCGCGGGAATTCAACCTTGTAGTTCTCCCCCCGGACGTTTCCCACGATCGCCCGCAGGAGGCCCTCGACTTCGCGCATCACGTCCGCGGCGACGACGAAGCTCATCTCGATATCGATCTGGGTGAATTCGGGTTGCCGGTCGGCGCGCAGGTCCTCGTCCCGGAAGCACTTGACGATCTGGTAGTACCGCTCGAATCCCGCGACCATCAATATCTGCTTAAATAATTGAGGCGATTGGGGAAGGGCGTAGAACTCGCCCGGGTGCATGCGGGAAGGAACGAGGTAATCTCGCGCCCCTTCCGGCGTGCTCTTCGTGAGCATGGGGGTTTCGAGATCGACGAAGTTCTGCCCGTCCAGGTAGCGTCTTGCCGCCTGGGCGATCTGGTGGCGAATCAGGAACGGCCGCTGCACGGAGGGGCGGCGAAGGTCCAGGTAGCGGTACTTGAGCCGCACGGCCTCGCCCACTTCCAACTCGTCCTCGACCTGGAAGGGAAGAGGCTTCGAGACATTGAGGACCTTGAGTTCGTCGATGAGGACTTCGATCTCACCCGTGGGGATTTTGGCGTTTGCCATGTTGGCCGGACGGGCGCGAACCTTCCCCTTGGCCGCCAGCACGTATTCACTGTGAACTTTTTCAGCCTTTCCGTGGGCGCCCTTGGAATGGGCGGGGTCGCAGACGATCTGCGTCACACCCCAGCGGTCGCGCAGGTCGATGAAAACGATTCCGCCGTGGTCGCGGGCCGACTGGGCCCATCCGAAGAGGATGACTTCTTTGCCCACGTCGGAGGAGCGGAGTTCCCCTCCCTTGTGGGTCCGGTGCCAGCCGTCGAGGAGGTCTGTGGTCGTGGTGGACAAGCGAAAAACCCTTTCAGATCAATCTCTTAGAGGCGCGTCCCCGGGCCCTTTTAAGAGCGCGGCAGGATAGACGGGGGAAGCGGGGGGAGGCAAAAGGCCCCCGGCTCATGCAATTTTCTCAGCGAGCTTTCCGAGTTCGACGGGTTCCTTGCTCCCATCGCTCATGCGCTTTAGATCGCCCTTCTTGGCCGCCAGTTCGTTGTCCCCCAGGACGAGGACGTACTCGGCCCCCAGCCGGTCGGCATAACGCATCTGGCTCTTGAGGGAGCCCCCTTCGTAGTCGATCTCGCACCAGATTCCCTGGCGCGCGAGGTCGAGCATCGTGAGGAGCGCGAAGCGCTCGGCCTGTGCCCCCAGGCTCGCGATGAAGAGTTTGGGCCGGTGGGGCGCCGGAACGGTCTTGGCGTTGCTCGAAAGAAGGAGCGCGAGCCGCTCGATTCCCACGGCGAACCCGGCGGCGGGCGTGGGCTTGCCGCCGAGCTGCTCGACCAAACCGTCGTACCGTCCCCCGGCGGCCACCGTATTCTGGGCCCCCAGGCGGTCGGTCGTGAACTCGAAAACAGTCCGGGTGTAGTAGTCCAGGCCCCGGACGATGCGGGGGTTCACGTCGAAAGTAAGCCCCGCGTCTTCCAAACGCCTAAGGACGGCGTGCCAGTGTTCCTTGTCCTGGTCGTTCAAGAAATCGAGAATCTGCGGCGCCCCGCGGGTCTTCTCTCCGTCCACCTTGCAATCGAGAATTCGGAGCGGGTTCGTTTCGATCCGCCGCTGGCAGTCGCCGCAAAAGTCCCCGATCCTGGGCTTGAAGTGTTCGTAGATTCTCTGGCGGTAGAGGGCCCGGCTCTCGGGACCGCCAAGCGAGTTGATTTCGAGCTTCGTACTTTCGAGTCCCAGGCGCTCAAAGAACGTCTTGAGCATGACGAGGAGCGTCGCCTCGACCCCCGGCGCGGCACTTCCAAGAACCTCTGCCCCGATCTGGTGGAACTGGCGCAAGCGCCCTTTCTGGGGGCGCTCCCGCCGGAACATGGGCCCCATGTAATAGAGCTTGGCGAGCCGGAGCTGTTCCGAGAGATTGTGCTCGACATAGGCCCGCACGGCGCCCGCGGTCCCCTCGGGCCGGAGCGTGACGGGCTCCCCGCCCTTGTCGTCGAAGGTATACATCTCTTTTTCAACGATGTCGGTCGCTTCCCCGATGCTTCTCGCAAAAAGCGGCGTGGGTTCGAGGAGGGGCGTGCGGATTTCCTGGAACCCGAACGTGGCGAAGACGTCCCGGGCGGCGTCCTCGATCCGGTGCCACAGGGGGGCTTGAACCGGCAGAAGGTCCTCGACCCCCCGAATCGCCTGAATGGTATTGCGGTTGGACATCGCTAAAAAACGCGCAGCAAGTTTCTAGAAATACCGGCGCCCGAGCGCAGCATGCTGCGCTCCTTCAAGGGAATCAAGCCGCTAGAACATCCGCCCCTGGAGGCCCGGCGGCGGGGTTAATCCCAAATGCCGGTAGGCCTCGGCCGTGACCATCCGGCCCCGGGGCGTGCGGACAAGAAGGCCCGCCTGGAGGAGGAAGGGCTCGACCACTTCTTCGAGGGTCCCCCGCTCCTCGGAGCAGAGGGCGGCGAGCGTCTCGATCCCCACGGGCCCGCCCCCGAATTTCTCGATCACGGACAGGAGGAGCTGGCGGTCCAGGGAATCGAGCCCCAGTTGATCGACCTTGAGGCGCTCCAAGGCCTTGTCGGCCGAACCCCGGTCGATCCGGTCCTTGCCGCCCACCTGGGCGAAATCCCTAACGCGCCGAAGGAGCCTTAGCGCGATCCGGGGCGTCCCCCGGGAGCGGCGGGCGATCTCGGAGGCGCCATCGGAAGCGATCTCGACTCCCAGGATCCCCGCCGCGCGGGCGAGGATCGCGGAGAGTTCGTCGAAACCGTAGTAGTCGAGCCGGAACTGGATGCCGAAGCGGTCGCGCATCGGGTTCGTGAGGAGCCCCGCGCGCGTCGTGGCGCCGATGAGCGTAAAGCGCTTGAGCGGAAGGCGCATGCTTCTGGCATACGCCCCCTCCCCCACCATGTAATCGAAGGCGAAATCCTCCATCGCCGGATAAAGCGCTTCTTCCACCGCGGGAGGGAGGCGGTGGATTTCGTCGATGAAGAGAACATCCCCTTCGTTGAGTTTCGTGAGAATCCCCGCCAGGTCACCCTTGTGCTGGACGGCTGGACCCGAAGTGACGTGAAGCCCGGAGGAAAGCTCTCCCGCGATAATGTGGGCGAGCGTCGTTTTCCCAAGGCCCGGTGGACCGGCAAGCAAACAGTGGTCGAGGGCCTCGCCCCGGCCCCTCGCCGCTTCGATGTAGACGGAGAGATTCTCCCGCACTTCCCGTTGTCCCACGTACTCGCGGAGCAAGCGGGGCCGGATGGAGGATTCTTCCTGCTCTTCCTCCAAGCCGGCGGAAGCGGCGACGAGGCGTTCTTCGTTCACTGCGATTCCTTCCACGAAACGGGCGCCTTGATCTTCTCATCGAGCGCCTTGAGGAGCGCGGCGATGTTCTTGGCGTTCACGCCGAAATCCCCCTTGCCCGTGCGCGAGGCAGAGTGGACGTCCACTGTCGTCTCGGTCGTATCCGTGGGAATGAGGAAAACCGTCATGTCGTCGGTGAACTTGAACATCTTGGTCTGGATTTCGATGCCGATTACGCCCACGTCGTCCGGACGGACGCCCTCTTCCCACTTCTCCCACTTGGCGATGGGTTCCTTGTCGGTTTCGAAATAGGTGCAGCAGGCAGCTTCCCCCACCACCTTCCACCGTTCCCAGCCGGAGACGATCTCCCGTACGGCTTTGCGGACGGTGTGGATGTCGCGCGGGTAGACGCGGGTACGAAGCTCGGGGGGCGCGGCGCGGGAGGTTTCGGCCACGTTCGTGAAAAGGCCGGAGCAGGAAGAAGCGGCCCCGATCAGGAAAAGGGAAATCAAAACAGTCCGGTACTTTCGCATGGCGAGCCCCTAGTTCAATTCCTGGAGCGCCGAGCGGAGAAGCTCGTCGAACGCCGCCTCTTCGCCTTGCTCCCGGAGGATTTTCTGCACGACCCGCTCCGCGAGGGGCCGCTTGTAACCCAGGTTCACCAAGGCGCTCGCAAGGTCCGCCGCCGTACCGGCGGGGCCCGCCGCGGGCGCCCCCTCCACCGCACCGGCGGGGAGCTTGTCTTTCAACTCGAAGACGATTTTCTCGGCCGTCTTTCGACCGACGCCCGGCACGACGCGCAGGCGGTCGGGATTTCCCGAAAGGATGGCACCAAAGAGGTCGCCGGGCGAGATGCCCGAGAGGATGTTCAGGGCGACGCGGGGGCCGATCCCGGAGATCGAGAGGAGCAGCTCGAAAGCCTCCTGCTCCGCCCGCGTTCCGAAACCGAAGAGTTCGAGGGCGTCCTCCCGGACGTGGGTATGGATGAAAAAAGCGGCCTTGCCGCCCACTTCGGGAAGACGGGCGTAAGTCGAGGCGGGGACGCGCACGCCGTACCCCACCCCGCCGCACACAACGACGCAGCGGGTGGTGTTTTTTTCTCGAAGCGTCCCTTCGAGCCACGCGATCATAGAAAAAGGCCCAGGAGCGCTCTCACCTACGAGTAAGGGAAACTCTACCGGCCCCGAATACTTCCCGCAAGCGACGGGAGAGTACCCCGCTGGAGGTGCGTAAGCGCCACTGCCAGGGCGTCGGCCGCGTCGGCGGGCGGCGGGGCGGAGAGGCCAAGAACGATCTGGACCATGCGGGCGACCTGGAATTTCTCCGCCCTTCCCTTTCCCGCGATGGCCCGCTTGATCTCGGCCGGGGCGTACTCGCTCACCGGAACGCCGCCGCGGCGGCAGAGCAGGATGACGACACCGCGAACGTGACCGAGCTTCAAGGCCGACTGGACGCTCACTTTTTCATGGAAGAAAGCCGTTTCGACGGCGGCTTCGGAAGGACGGTGGGCGCGCAGGATTTCCTCGATCTCCGAGCCGATTTCAAGAAGCCGGTCGTTGAAAGCCTTGGCCTTGGGGCGGATCACACCGCTTGCCACGTGGCGGCAGGAGTTCCCACGAGCCGCGACGACACCCCATCCGAGCGCGATGGACCCCGGATCGATTCCGAGAACGAGGCGCCCGGGGGAAACCACTTTCTGTTGGGCCGTTTCTACTGAGTCAATTCCGCCATGAGCTTTTCGTCGATGTCGAAGTTGCTCCAGACGTTCTGCACGTCGTCCAGGTCTTCAAGGTATCCCATGAGGTCGAGCATCTTCTTGGCGTCCGCCCCTTCCAGGCGCACGGTGTTCTGGGGGATGCGGGCGAGCTTGGCTTCGTCGAACTTGATTCCTTTCCCTTCGAGCGCCGTCTTCACCTTGTCGAACGCGTCGATGGGCGTGAGGATGTCGTAACTGTCGGATTGGGTCTGCACGTCGTCGGCACCCGCGTCGAGGGCCGCTTCGATCAAGGCGTCCTCCGCGATGGCGCTCTTGGGGACCGAGAGATAGCCCTTCTTCTCGAAAGCCCAGGCGACGCATCCGGCCTCGCCCATGTTGCCGCCGTTCTTCGTCAGGGTCGAACGGACGTCGGAGATGGTGCGGTTGCGGTTGTCCGTGGCGCAGTCGATCAGGAGCGCGACGCCCCCGGGGCCGTACCCCTCCAGGGACATTTCCTCGAAGGCCGCCCCTTCGATCTCCCCCGTGCCGCGCTTGATCGCGCGCTCGACGTTGTCGTTGGGCATGTTCTCGGCGCGGGCCGCCAGGATAGCGGTCTTGAGCCGCGGGTTGCCGTCGGGGTTCCCACCGCCGGTACGGGCGGCGATCGTGATTTCCTTGATCAGCTTTCCGTAGATCTTTCCCTTGCGGGCGTCGGCG
>JBFLVN010000005.1:0-36437 GCA_040758475.1 Bdellovibrionota bacterium | reverse complement strand
CTTCTCGCATGAGCCTTCCGGCCATCATCGTACGCGAGGGGAATTCCGGCGATCAGCGGATCGTTGCTCTTTCCGTGATCGAGCGTCTCGTCGTCGCGGCCCACCGGGCCGGATGTTCCAGGATCACGGTCGTTTCCAAGGAGCCGCTTCCAGGGTTCCACCGGACCCAAGCCCTTGGCGTTTCATTCGACGTGGTTCCCTCTCTTCCAAACGTGCAAGGGCCTTTCTTGCTCGCTTCGACCGGAGTGTTTGTGGGCGCCGCCGACGTGAAGCGGCTTTTGAACTCGCGGGGGCGGCTCGTGCAGAAACGCGGCGGCCCGCTTCCCATCGGTGTGACCAACGCTTTTCGAGAGACGATTGAAAAGTCCCTGGAAAATTCTCCTGCCGTCGTGGCCGAAGGAGTGGCGGGGCTGGCCACGGATAGAAAAGATGCGCAGCTCCTTGCGAAAAACTACTGGGCATCGCTCACGAGTTCGGCCGATGGAATCGTGGACAAGTATTTCAACCGCCCCGTGGGCCGGTATCTTTCCAAAGTTCTCGTGCACACGCCCGTGACGCCGAATCAGGTGACCATCCTGGCCATGATCGTGGGCCTTGCAGCCGCCTGGGCGTTTTCCCAGGGCACGCCGCAGGGTGCCCTTTGGGGCGCCCTCATTTTTCAACTTTCAGCTATCATCGACTGTGTGGACGGTGACATCGCCCGGGCTGTTTTCAAGGAAACAAAAATCGGAAAGTGGCTCGACCTCGCGGCCGATCAGGTGGTCCATATTTCGCTTTTCGCGGCCATTGCTGTCGGCGTGCAGCGGGCGGGCTTGGCGGCGCCGGTTGAAATTCTCGGTACGAGCGTCGTGCTCGGAGCCTTGGCCAGTTTCGCCGTCGTCCTGCGGGGGCTCCTCCTGCCGGAGGATAAAAAAGACCCCCGGCTCTCGCGCCTCATCGATTCCGCCGCCACGCGGGATTTTTCGGTGGTGATTTTGGCCTTCGTCCTGGCGGGGAGGCTGGATTGGTTCCTTTGGCTCGCCGCCGTGGGCATCCACGGTTTCTGGGTGCTCGCCCTCTGGATTCAGCTTCGCGGCCGCCCCGCGCCGAAGGCGGGCCCGCCGGTGGTGGCTGGCCCGTGAAGGTCGTTATTCGCCTCGTGCTCCTGGCTCTGGGAGTGGGGCTCTTTGCGTGGTTCGTCGTGCAAGCGGGCCCCGGGGAAGTGCTCGGCGCGTTCAAGGCCTTGGGAGGCCGGGCGCCGCTCGCGGTTCTCCCTTATGTTGGCGTCTACCTGTTCGATACGCTCGGTTGGCGTTTTGCTTTCAGCGGCGCCGCCTCCCTTCCACCCTATCTTCGCCTTTTCCGGATTCGCATGGCCGGCGAGTGCGTCAATCAGGTCGTCCCTTCGGCGTACCTGGGCGGCGAGCCCGTAAAGGTTTATCTCCTCCACAAGCGGGGCGTGCCGGGCGGAGAGGGCGCCACGGGCGTCGTCGTCGCCAAGTCCCTGATGACTCTGGCCCAGGTAACGTTCATCGCCCTGGGCTCCCTTGCCGCGCTTGGCGCTGCCCCTCCGGATTCTTCCCTCCGGATCGGGCTCGCTGTCGTCACGGCGGGTTCTTGGAGCGTGGCGGGGCTTTTCTTCTGGGCCCAGCGCAAGGGGCTCTTCGAGGGGGCGCTCAAGTTCCTGGGGCTTTTCGGCTTCAAGGCTTCGGAAGAACGGCGGGCCGAACTTCTCCGGATCGACGAGCGCATCCGGCATTTCTACCGCACGGAGCGGGGCCGTTTCGCGGCGAGTTATTTCTTCCATCTCTTGGGCTGGCTCATCGGCACGCTCGAAGTCTGGAGCGTCTGCTGGCTTTTGGGGCATCCTATCTCATGGAGCGTCGCCCTCTCCATCGAAGCCCTGGGGACCGTGGCCAAGGGACTTGGCTTTTTCGTTCCCGGATCGCTCGGCGTCCAGGAATCGGGCATCGCGTTCCTCTTCCACGTCTTCGGGCTTCCGGCGCCGCTCGGCGTCTCGTTCGCTATCCTGCGCAGGGGCCGCGAGGTCTTTTTCGCCATCCTGGGCGGCGCGTTCCTGTATCTGGAAGAAGCCCATTTGAAAGGCCTCTCCGAGCGCGTACGCGCCGAGACGGCGGCCGATCTGTAAATCCACCGGAGGAAATTCACCGTGGCACTCAAAGCGGTTCTGTACGTGGCGGGCCGGGGAAGCCGGCTTGGGCCCAAATACGAGAACTCCCATAAGATTCTCCTCGAATTCGGCGGCAAGACTTTGCTCGAATGGCACATGGAGCACCTCGTGAAAATCGGGGCGAAGGAGTTCGTCGTCGTCGTGGGCCACCAGCGTGAACTCGTCCGAAAAAAACTAGGCGACCTCACTTCCAAATATCCCCTTAAAGTCCGGACCATCGAAAACCTGGATTTTCGGGAGGGAAGCGTCCTGAGCTTTCATGTTTCCATTCCCGAACTCGAAGGGGCTCAAGAACCCATCCTCATCATGGATGGCGACGTTCTCTATCCCACGGACATGCTCCGCCAGCTTCTCTCTTCCAAACACCGGACGGCGCTTTTGATCGATCGGGAGTATTCGACGGCCGACGACGACCCGGTCCTGGTCCCAATTAAGCGGGGAAAGCCCATCGACTTTCGGAAGAAATGGACCGGCGAAGCCGATCAGGTGGGCGAGTCCATTGGGTTCTTCAAAGTGGACCCGGCGGATCTTCCCTTCCTCATCGAGCAGACAAAGAAGCGCGCCACGGGGCCGGGGCGCCAGGACTCTTACGATGACGTTTTAAGGGAAATGGTACTGGCGGGCCGCTTCGGCCACGAGGACGTAACCCGCCTTCCCTGGACCGAAATCGACTTCCCGGGCGATATCGAGAAGGCTGAGCGGGAAGTGCTTCCGGCCATCCTGAAACTTGGCCGCTAGAAGCCTTCTTCTCCGTCACATTTGTAACATTTGCAGCCGGTATCTTGCGGGAATCCCAGTTGTTGATACAATTTCACGAGGAAGTCGCCACGGCGTCGAAAGAGGGCCCCCTCGTTGGCAAGTCCGCAGCTTGGATTCGTTCTCAAACTCCTCAGGGACCGTGAAGCGCAACGCGGGGGCGGCTTAACTCTTTCCATCCCGGAGCTTCGCTCGGGCATGGAACAAGCTTCCGCTCTTTTCCCAGTCCCCTCCGACGTCCGCCGGGAATCTGTTCTCGCGGGCGGCGTCCCCGCCGAATGGGTGGAGGCGCCGGGGGCCGATCCAGCCCGGGTGATCCTCTACTTCCACGGCGGCGGCTACGCCCTTGGATCGCTCAAAACCCACCGCTCCCTGGTCGCGGCCCTTTCGCGGCAGGCGCGATCACGCGTCCTTTCGCTGGGCTATCGCCTGGCCCCGGAGCACCCGTTTCCGGCGGCGGTGGAAGACGCCTGCGCGGCCTACGGCTGGCTTCTGGAGCAAGGCGTCGGGAGCCGCCGGGTATTCCTGGCGGGCGATTCGGCGGGCGGCGGCCTCACCATCTCGGCGCTCCTGGCCATTCGCGACGCGGGTACGCCTCTTCCCGCGGCGGGCCTTTGCCTTTGCCCCTGGGTCGATCTCCTCGGGACGGGGCGGTCCCTTCTCCGGAATGCCTCCAAGGACCCCATGATCGAGCCGGAAGGATTAAAACTCCTGGGCCGCCTCTACTTGGGGGAGGGGAAGGCCGTTCATCCGTGGGCCGATCCTCTTGGGACGGACCTCTCGGGACTTCCTCCTCTTCTCATCCAGGCGGGGACAAACGAAGCCCTCCTCGACGATGCGACCCGCCTGGCCGACCGGGCGAGGGATTTTGGCGTACGGGTGAGCCTTCGCCGGTGGAAGGACATGTTCCACGTCTGGCACTTCTTCGCCCCGATCCTCCCCGAAGGGAAGATGGCCCTCGAAGAAATCGGACGCTTCGTCGAAAGACACGCGGCGAGCCCCCGGCGCCGTAGCACCCGGAACTCGCCGTCCATGGAAATGGCCCTCGGTTAAATCGTTACGCGGGGATAATCGAAGGAACCGCTTCCGTGCGGCGCGAAGCACCCGCGCGGCGCTGGCCCTTGAAGAAGTAGCGAACGAGGGTGAGAAGCGAGCAATTGCCCACCTGAAGCACCTCGTCGCCGTTCTCGAATTCCATCAGGCAGCCGTAGAAATCGTTTAGCTCGTCGTCCCGGTGGCGGTAGCGCGAATCGTATTCGCCCTTCTCGAAGACCGTCCCTTCGACGCTTCCCCGGAAGACGAAGTGGGCCGTATCGAACAGGGCCGTGGGCTTGATGTAGATCTTTTCCCGGTACTGGGCGCTAATGGCCCTGGCGATGGCGAGGTGGTTTTCCGAAGGATGTTCGGGCCCGAAGGGGGAGGGGTAGATGTCGTCAAAGTTGAGGGCCACGTTCCCCAGGCTGCTAAGGACGCAGGCCACGTTGCTCACCCAGATTTTCGAGAGGGGGTGCCGCAGGAGATACTCGGCCAGGAGCCGCGAAGTGAGTTGATGGGTGAGGCGGCCGCCCCGGGCGTCGCTCCGCACGCAGGTAAGGCCCAGATGGAGCACGTCCCCCACGCCGCTGACGGGAAGGAGGGCGGCGGAGCAGAAGCCCACGGCCTTGCCGCTCTCATCCCGCGCCAGGGTGATCACCTTGTCTGAGAGTTCCTCCCGGGTTCCCTTGAGGCATTGGTAGTCGGGAATCTCGTCAAAGCAGGTGGCGGCGATACTCCGGAGTTCTTCCACGAGCCGATAAATCTTTCCCATCGAGAAGGATCGGCCGGGCCGGTCCAGGTATTCCACTTTGTATCCGTTTTCTTTCCCCATGACGGTTTCTCCCTTTCCTTTTTAAGGAAATCCCTCACGCAGCCGACAGTTTCGGAAGAGCCGGGGCGCTGCCCGCTTCCCATTCGAGGACGGGCGCTCGCAGGTTGCTGCGAATCCAGCGTTCGGAGAATTCCCGAAGTTCCTGGGCGCTTCTCTCTCCAAGCACGGGACCGAAGGCGAGGCGGATATGGACGGTGCGCTTTCCAAGGCATCGGAGAAAGTGGCCAAAGAAGGATTCGTCCCCGACCCAGGCGTCTTCCGGGTCGCCGTATTCGATCGCCACGGGGCACACGGGGAACTGGTTCTTGTGGGCGACCTCGAAGAGCCCCGGGCTGAAGGGCAGGACTTCGGGCGCCCGCGCGGTCGTCCCTTCCGGGAAGGCCGTGAACGTGAGGCCCTGGGTGAGGTGGTCCTGTGCCCCCAGGCGGGCCTGGCGGCGGCTGTCCCGGTCTTCCCGTTGGACGAAAACGGTGTTGTTCACGCGGGCCGCGCGCCCCACGACGGGCCAATCGGCCACCTCGGCCTTGGCGAGGAAGGTCGAAGGCACCTGGGAGAGGATGGCCGCAATGTCGATGTAGGAGCGGTGGTTGGAGACGAGAAGGGCCGTCCCCTCGGGGGGCGATCCCCAGACTTCGAGCCGTACGCCAAGACCCCGGATGAGGATTCGGGCCCACTCCTGGGCGAGCCGGGAGCAACGGTGAGGACAGCTTTTCAGGAAGAGACTTGTGACGAAGTTTCGAAGGACGAAGAAGAGCGTGATTCCAAGAAAAGCCGTGAGGCGAACGAGTCCGCGGAGCTTATTGGGTTGGTGTTCCATGGGATGTTTTACGGCACTTCATCGGCCGGTGCCCTCGCTACGAGGGGGAGTGTAGGAACGGGTTGTTGCGAACGTGTTGAAAGGATTGAACAAATCGGCTCGAAAAGCGGCTTCTGAAAGGGCTTCTGGAGCTTTCCTTCAAGGAATCGTCACAAACAGGGCGGTTTGTTTCGATTCCGTGACGGACTTTAAGACGCGTTTGTCACAAATGAAGAAAGGCCCGCTGGACCGGTTTCTTGGCGGCGGAGAGGAACCGCTCGGGGAGCCGGGCGCCCACCCGTGCGACGGCGGGCGGGACGTTCTCGCTCTCGAAAAGATAGCGGCGGTAGCACTGGTGGAAATTCGCCCTGGCGCCCAATTTCTGGAAAATGGCGTTCAACCCGAACGTGATCCGGTTGAAGAAGAGGAGATCGGGCGGGAGGTTGATCTGCTGGAGCTGCACCGGGTCCATGATCTCCCGGGCCTTGGCCACCCATTCGGCGGTGAAGTGGAAGTCCTCGTCCTTCAGGAAAGGCGAAGCGTGGTACTGGAAGAAATTCCACATCCAGTCCCGGTCGTAGGGGCGGCCCGGGAGGATGAGCTTGAGCTGAAGCACCATTTTGTCGAAGGTTTCGCGGTCCCCTTCCACCAGGGTGCGGTTCATGGTGAGGAGGTCGCCGATGAATCCGGGCTCGAAGTATTTCACGCAGCCGTAATCGAGGAACGTGATCCCGCCGTCTTCGTGGAAAATGTAGTTGCCCGGGTGGGGGTCGCCGTTGAAAACATGGAAGCGGTGCATGGAATCGAAGACGAAGTCGTTCAAGACCAGCACGGCCGTCTGGCGTTCCCGGTCGGTCGAGTGTTTCAAAAAATCGTAGAACCCAAGACCCCGCTTGAACTCCTGGCAGAGAACCCGTTTGGAAGAGAATTCCGGAAAAACCCGGGGGATGCGGATGAGGGGATGGCCTTCCCAGAGTTCGTGGAAAAGTTTCTGGTTGGCCGCTTCCTTCCGGTAGTCGAGTTCGTCGAGGAGCCGTTCTTTTAATTCCGCCACCACGGCTTGGGCGTCGGTGTTCTTGTTGATCTGATTGATGAGGAAAGCGAGGCCCGCCGTGGCCTTGAGGTCGTTTGCGATCGCCCGGTCGACGCCCGGATACTGGACTTTGACGGCCACCGCCGTTCCATCGAGGAGTTTTGCCTTGTGGACCTGGCCGATGGAGGCGGCGGCGAGGGGCTCTTCTTCGAAATCCTTGAAGAACCGGGAGAGATCGCCTTGCAGTTCCGATTCCACGACGCCCCGGACGAGGGAGAAGGCCATGGGCGGGGCGTTCTGCTGGAGGCCCCGGAGGGCTTGCTGGGCCTGCTCGGGAAGGGCGTCGTTGGCGAAGGAGGCGATCTGCCCGAGCTTCATGAAGACGCCTTTCATGTTGCCCATCACGGCGGCGGCTTCTTGAGAGGTGGTGAGGTGATATTGCTCTTCGAGCTCTTTTTTGTGCTCGCGGCTTGCAAGGGCTTGGCGAAGCCGGAGCCGGAGTTTCCGCAGGATTCCCCGTGTGAAAAGTGATCCCACCTGCATCGTGCGGGAAGCAAGACCCGTCACGATCCCGGCTTCGTTTTTCCGGTGGAAGCGGGATTGAAGGAGGGCCGCCCCGGCGAAAACGGCGGGTACGGCGAGCAACGCGAGGAAGAGAAAGAAAGAGTCCACCGGTGCGGTTCCCAAGATGAGGGGAAGGGCCTCGCCTTCCCATCCTTGAGCGGGTTAGTTTAGCATCCGTGCCTTCGCTCTTGGAACTCGTCCGCCGGAAACTGGAAGCCGCCCTGGCGCCCACGTTTCTCGAAATCGAGGACGAAAGCGCCCTCCACGCGGGCCATGCGGGCGCTAGGGGCGGCGCCGGGCACCTTCGCGTCGTCGTCGCGTCGGGGAAGTTCGAAGGGCTCTCCCACCTGGACCGCCACCGGCTTGTCTATGACATCTTGAGAGAAGAAATGCGGGGGAAGATCCACGCGCTCGCCTTGCAGGCCTTGGGGCCGGATGAAATGCGCCGCTAGGGATTAAGGCGCCGGGGCGCAGCCGCCCGCGATTTTGAAGACGTCCGTGTTGTCGAGCGTTCCCGAGACAAGCTCTGCGTTCTGGCCCCAGGCGTAGAGGGGCACCGGATCGCCCGTATGGCCGGTTGTCGACCAGGAGACCTCCGGCACGTTTCCGGCGCCTTTGTCCAAGAGGACTTCGAGCCCTCCTGTTTCGTGGTCGGCGGTCACGAGGAGGAGCGTATCGGTCCTGCCCGCCGCCCAGTTCTCGGCCACTTGTACGGCATTGGAGAATTCCGTCACTTCGCGGACAAGGCGCCCCTCGTCGTTGTCGTGCCCCGCATGGTCGATCCGCCCGCCTTCGACCATCAGGAAGAAGCCGTCGGGGCCGGACGCGAGGCGCGAGATCGCCGCCAGGGTCATTTCCGAAAGATGGGGGAGGTTTCCAAGGCCGTCGGCTTCGTAGGGCATGTGGCCTTCGCCAAACTGGCCCCAGATTTTCACCGTCTCCAGCGGGAGCGCGAGAAGTTCGTCCCTCGTCGTGACGACGGCGTAGCCCGCCGCCAGTGCGCCGGTCGAAGTGACGGCGGATTCGGTGCCAGCGCCTCCCAGGAACAGCGTGGGGGAAGTTTCCAGAAAGTCCTGGAAGATGGCTTCGTATAGTTCCCGGTCCGGCTCGTGGGCGGCGAAGGCGGCGGGCGTCGCGTGGGTGATAAATGTCGTGGTGACAAGGCCCGTGAGTTTTCCCTTGGTTTGGAAAATTTCGAGCAGGGTGGGGAGCGGCTCGCCGTTTCCGGGGATGCGGAGAGCGAGAACCCGGTTTCCAACTTTCTCTCCCGTCGCCATGGCCGTCGCGCTGGCGGCCGAATCCGTTACGAGGCTGTTGGCCGAGAAAGTGGCGAGGCGCCCCTCGGAGGGGAAGTTTTCGAAAGAAAGGCGTCTTCCGGCGAAATAGGCGCCGGCCTCCACCTGGACCTCACCCATGCCATCGCCAATGAAAAGGATCACGTTCTTGGGTGCGGCAGGGCACCCTAGTGGTCCGTTGATAGGGACCTCCCGCAAGCGGCAGCTGGCTGGGAGGGCGGCCAACAAGACGATCAGGAAAGGGCGGGACCAACGGGTCATGGTGGAGAGTATATAAGGATTGCGCTTGCCTTGGGCGGTTTTCCCGAAGGGGGTTGAAGGGGGCAGGGCGACCGGATATAAAGGCCGCCGCCGCGGAGGCGTTCCCTAGCGGCAATGGGACCAGACTGTAAATCTGGCGGCTCACGCCTTCGGTGGTTCGAGTCCACCCGCCTCCACCATCCTTCCTCCTGAAGCGCAAGCCGAGGCGGGAGGGGTAGCAGCGCGAGGATCAACTCCGTCTTGGGGCGCTTCGCTTTTTGAAAAGCGAAGGGGCTCCGGCGGCGGTTTTTACCTTTTTGAGAAGGAGAAGCTTGCGGGAGTAGCTCAGTTGGTAGAGCATCAGCCTTCCAAGCTGAGGGTCGCGGGTTCGAGTCCCGTCTCCCGCTCCAGGAACTAAAAAGTCCGCAAGGCCCACGTAGCTCAGTTGGTAGAGCACGTCCTTGGTAAGGACGAGGTCACCGGTTCAATCCCGGTCGTGGGCTCCAGGTTAGTAAAAAACGCCTGCCCAAGCGGCGGGCCAGTGAAACGGCAAACGGGAGGTTTTAAGAACCATGTCGAAGGCGAAATTCGAGCGAACGAAACCGCACGTGAACGTGGGGACAATCGGGCACGTCGATCATGGAAAGACGACGCTGACGAGCGCGATCACGAAGGTGCTGGCGGAGAAGGGGAAGGCCGAATACCGGGCCTACGACCAGATCGACGCGGCACCGGAAGAGCGGGAGCGCGGGATTACGATCGCCACGGCGCACGTGGAGTACGAGACGGACCAGCGGCACTACGCGCACGTCGATTGCCCTGGCCACGCCGACTACGTGAAGAACATGATCACGGGGGCGGCGCAGATGGACGGGGCGATCCTGGTGGTAAGCGCGGCGGACGGCCCGATGCCGCAGACGCGGGAGCACATTCTGCTGGCCCGGCAGGTCGGGGTGCCCCGGATCGTGGTGTTCATGAACAAGGTGGACATGGTGGACGACAAGGAGCTCCTGGACCTCGTGGAGCTGGAAGTGCGGGAGCTTCTGACCAAGTACCAGTTCCCCGGAGACGACATCCCGATCATCCGTGGGTCGGCCCTGAAGGCGACGGAAGGGGATGCGAACGGGGTAAAGGCGATCGAAGAGCTTCTAAAGGCGCTGGACAGCTACATCCCGATCCCCAAGCGGGAGAAGGAAAAGCCGTTCCTGATGCCGGTGGAAGACGTTTTTTCGATCTCGGGCCGCGGGACGGTGGTGACGGGAAGAATCGAGCAGGGTGTTATTAAAGTCGGTGAAGAAGTGGAGATCGTGGGAATCAAGCCCACGGTGAAGACGGTGGTGACCGGGGTGGAAATGTTTAGGAAGCTGCTGGACCAGGGGGAGGCGGGGGACAACGTGGGGTGCCTGCTCCGTGGGACGAAGAAGGAAGAGGTGGAGCGGGGCCAGGTACTGGCGGCTCCGGGGAGCATCACGCCGCACACGAAGTTCAAGGGCGAGGTGTACATCCTGACGAAGGAAGAGGGTGGAAGGCACACGCCGTTTTTCAAGGGATACCGGCCGCAGTTCTACTTCCGGACGACGGACGTGACGGGGGCGGTGGAGCTACCGGCGGGGGCGGAGATGGTGATGCCGGGGGACAACGTGAGCATCGAGGTGACGCTGATCACCCCGGTGGCGATGGACAAGGGCCTGCGCTTCGCGATCCGCGAAGGCGGCAAGACCGTCGGCGCCGGTGTCGTCGCAGAGATTCTTCAGTAAAACGATTTATTTTCTTGGAGGTTTGGTCATGGCCAGTGACAAGCGGTTGTGGGTAGGACTCAAGTGCTCGGAGACGGGCATCATCAACTACATCACGAGCAAGAACAAGAACATCAAGGAGAAGCTGGAGCTTCGTAAGTACAGCCCCAAGCTCCGCAAGGTGACGCTCCACAAGGAGACCAAGCTTCCCAATCCCAAGCCCTGAAGGCTTTGGGTTCGGGCTCCTTCACGGTTTTCGCACGGGCCAGTAGCTCTAACTGGTAGAGCGGCGGACTCCAAATCCGTAGGCTGCAGGTTCGAGCCCTGCCTGGCCCGCCAAGCAAGCATCGGCGCGCCACGCGGGAAGTGGCGGTGGGTTCTCAAATTTCCGGTCGGGAGATTTCGGCAATGACGCAGAAAAAGAACGAAGAAGCGGCGGCCCCGGCGCAAAGCCTCGGCACGCGTACCACGGAGTTCCTCCGGGGCGTGAAGGGCGAGGCGCGGGCCGTCACCTGGCCGGCCTGGAAGGACACCCGTCTGGCGACGGTGGTCGTCATCGGGTTCGTGGGGATTTCCTCCCTCTTTCTGGGCGGGGTGGATTTCCTCCTCTCCAAGATCATCGAATGGGTGGTGCGGTAAGCAGATGACCTCTTCAGATAAAAAGTGGTACGTGATTCATACGGCGACGGGCTTCGAGAACAAGGCCAAGAGCGCCCTCGAAGAGCGGATCAAGGCCTACAAGATGGAGGACCGCTTCGGCGAAATCCTCATCCCCCAGGAAACCGTCGTCGAGCTGGTCAAGGGAAAGCGCAAGGCTTCGCCCCGCAAGTTCTTCCCGGGCTACATCCTCGTGCAGATGGCTCTGGACGACGAGAGCTGGCACCTCGTCCGCAACACGCCCAAGGTGACCGGGTTCGTGGGTGGAAGGACCCAGCCTCCGTCCATCCCGGACGACGAAGTGCGGCGTCTTACGCAACAGATTTCAGAAGGGCAGATCAAATCGACGCCCAAGGTCATGTTCGACAAGGGCGAGAACGTGCGCGTCGTGGACGGGCCGTTTACGAACTTCACGGGCGTGATCGACGAGGTCCTCCCCGAGAAGGGGAAGGTCCGGGTCCTCGTCTCGATTTTCGGGCGCGCGACCCCCGTGGAACTCGAATACCTTCAGGTTGAAAAGGCCTGAGCTTTCCGGCCTTCCGGGATAAACTTAATGATTTCAAAGGGTTGGCAAATGGCCACCCTTTCTTGACACGGGCCGCTTGGTTGCCTAACTTTGCGCGCCCTTGGGAGAGCAGATGGCTCTCCCGTTTCATTCCTAAGTTGCGGGATTTCCAGAGGTTTACGGGAGAAATAGCGCGATGGCGGCGCCAGCACCCAAAGGTGGACCGGCCGGTGGCGGAAAAGCCGGCGGCAAGAAAGTAAACGCGGTCGTAAAGCTCCAGCTTCCGGCTGGCAAGGCGAACCCTGCGCCGCCCGTCGGGCCGGCCCTTGGCCAGCACGGCGTGAACATCGCGGAGTTCTGCAAGCAGTTCAACGACCGTACGAAGGACAAGATCAAGGACGACATCATCATTCCGTGCCTGATCACGGTCTACCAGGACCGCTCCTTCGACTTCATCCTGAAGACTCCGCCCGCCAGCATCCTGCTGCTCAAGGCGGCCAAGATCGAAAAGGGCTCGAAAGAGCCCAACCGGATCAAGGTGGGCAAAGTGACGAAGGCCCAGGTCGAAGAGATCGCCAAGGTGAAGATGCCCGATCTCAATTGCCACACGCTGGAAGCGGCCGTCCGCACGGTGGAAGGCACGGCCCGCAACATGGGCATCGACGTCGTTTGACGGGAGCACGCGTTCATGGCTGGTAAGAAGTACGTCGATTTCGCAAAGAAAGTGGAGGCCGGAAAGGTCTATCCGCTCAAGGACGCCGTGGCCCTCATCAAGGACTCGGCCGGCCTGACCAAGTTCGATGCTTCCATCGACATCGCTGTCCGTTTGAACATCGACCCCCGGCACGCCGACCAGCAGGTCCGCGGCACGGTTCTTCTCCCCGCCGGCACGGGCAAGAAAATCCGCATCGCCGTCTTCGCCAAGGCCGAAAAGGCCCGCGAAGCCCAGGACGCCGGAGCCGACATCGTTGGCGCCGAAGACCTGGTCAAGCGCGTCCAAGAAGAGAATTTCCTCGATTTCGACGCCGTGATTGCGACCCCCGACCTCATGGGCCAGGTGGGCCGCATCGGTAAAGTATTGGGCCCCCGGGGCCTCATGCCCAACCCGAAGCTTGGAACGGTCACCATGGATGTGGGCAAGGCCGTCAAGGAACTCAAGGCGGGCCGTAGCGAATTCAAGGCGGAGAAAGCTGGCATCGTGCAGCTTTCCTTGGGCCGTGCGAGCTTCTCGGCCGATCAGATCGAGACGAACGTGCGGGCGTTTCTGGAGACGCTCATCAAGGCCCGCCCCGCCGGCGCGAAGGGGACTTTCATCAAGTCCATCACCTTGAGCACGACGATGGGCCCCGGCATCCGCCTCAATCCGGCGGAAGTGGAGACCGCCACCGGCGCCGAGGCCGCTTAACTTTTGGCTTTTCTCCGGTCTTGCCGAAGGCGGGCCGGGTTTTCTGGAGGATGCCGATACTCTGATAGCCACAAGGTGGCGGCAAGAGAAGCCGCTCGCCGGAGCGTGACGAAGACAGCGGGCCGCGCAAAGAGAAGCGCGATAATGGGGATTATCCATCCCTCGCCCGCCGAGCGCGGTACCGGCGAAGCGGGTTCGTTTTTCGGCAGAGAGCAGTAAGGAGAGCGGGTCATGCCGCAACTCGTAAAAAGAGTCGTTAAGAAAGAAGAGAAGGAAGCCCTCGTATCGGACCTCAAGGCCGATCTGGCGGGAGCTTCGAGCCTCGTCCTTTTCGGAAGCGAAGGGGTCACGGTCGCCGAGATCACGGGACTGCGGGCCAAGCTCCGCAAGGACGGCGCCAAGGTCCAGACGGTCAAGAACACGCTCCTTTATCGGGCGACGGCCGGCACGGCGCTTGAGCCCCTTCAAAAGCACCTTTTCGGCTCCACGGTGCTCTGCATTTGCACGACCGACCCCATTACGCCGGTCAAGTCCCTGGTCGAGGAAAGCAAGAAGGTCGAGAAGCTCAAGATCAAGGCGGGCGCGATCGACGGAAAACCGCTGACCGAAGCGGAAGTCATCGCTCTCTCCAAACTTCCGAGCAAGTTGGAACTCATCGCCAAGACCCTGGGTTCGATCAACGCCCCGGCGCAGAACATGGTCGGCGTCCTGGTCGCTTTGCCCCGGAAGCTCGTTTACGCAATCGACCAGATCCGCCAGCAGAAGGCGGCGGCTCCGGCGGCCTAAAGAAACAGGAACACCCGCGGGGCGCAGTTTGCGTTTCGCGTCAGAAACAAGGGTTCACAAAAACAAGGTTTTTAGGAGGACTTATCCCCCATGTCGATTAGCAGGCAGGACATTGTTGAGGCTCTCAAGAAGATGCCCCTCCTCGAGGTGGCCGAGCTCGTCAAGGACCTCGAAGGCGCCTTCGGCGTCTCCGCGGCAGCTCCCGTCGCCGTAGCGGCGGCCGGAGCGGGCCCCGCGGCGGCGGCCGAAGAGAAGACCGAGTTCGACGTCGTTCTCAAGGACGCGGGCGCCAACAAGATCCAGGTCATCAAGGTGGTCCGCGAGGCTACCGGCCTGGGCCTCAAGGAAGCCAAGGACCTCGTCGACGGCGCGCCCAAGCCCGTCAAGACCGGCGTCAAGAAGGACGAAGCCGAGTCCCTCAAGAAGAAGTTCGAGGAAGTGGGAGCCAAGATCGAGATCAAGTAAGGCGCTGGAAGCCGCTTGATTCTGATCAAAGCTCACGCATCACGGACGGCCCTCAAGCCTTCCGGGAGTGCCGCTATCGCGGCGCTCCCGGTGGCGTTTTTCTTTTGCGGATTGATCCAGTCCGTTCCCGGCGCGCCCCGCGCCTAAGAACGGCAGGAGTAAGGTCCCATGTCGTTTTCCCGCATTCAATCCCGTTTCCTCCGCCGGAGTTTTTCCCGGATCCCGCAGATCATCGATGTGCCGAACCTCATCGAGGTCCAGAAGCGCTCCTACGATAAATTCCTCCAGACGGACGTGCCCCTGGAGAACCGGGCCGACACGGGCCTCCAGGGCGTGTTCAAGAGTGTTTTCCCGATCCGGGATTTCAACAAGACCGCCTCGCTCGAATTCGTGAGCTTCCGGCTCGAAGAGCCCAAGTACGACGTGGACGAATGCCGCCAGCGCGGCATGACCTTCGCCGCGCCGCTCCTCGTGACCGTGCGGCTCGTCGTCTGGGAAAACAACGAAGCCACGGGCGCCCAGACCATCCGCGATGTGAAGGAACAGGAGGTCTATTTCGGCGAAATCCCGCTCATGACCGAGCACGGCACGTTCATCGTGAACGGCACCGAGCGCGTCATCGTGAGCCAGCTTCACCGCTCGCCCGGCGTGTTCTTCGACCACGACAAGGGCAAGCACCACTCCTCGGGCCGCCTCCTCTATTCGGCTCGGGTCATCCCCTACCGCGGGAGCTGGCTCGATTTCGAATTCGACCACAAGGACATGCTCTACGTCCGCATCGACCGGCGCCGGAAGCTCCCCGTTTCCGTGCTGCTCAAGGCCCTCGGCATGGACGTGGAGACGATCCTGAACGAGTACTACCGCTCCGAGACCGTCACCCACGAGGGCAAGAAGTGGTTCCGCAAGTTCGAGCCTGAAATCCTGATCGGCCAGCGGGCCGCCCGGGACATCCGCGACCCGGACAGCAAGGAAGTCCTCGTCAAGCGCAACCGCAAGATCACCCAGGCGACGATTGAGCGCCTCCAGAAGGCGGGGCTCAAAAAGCTCCCCTTCGAGGACGACGAGCTTCCGGGCAAGGTTCTCGCCCACGACGTCGTGAATCCCAAGACCGGCGAAGTCCTGGCCGAGTGCAACCAGGAAGTGACGAGCGAGCTCCTCGACCAGATTCGGGACGTGGGGATCGAGGAATTCCAGATTCTCAACATGGAAGCCCTGGGGGCCCATCCCTCGCTTCGGGAGACCCTCCTCATCGACAAGGTGCAGACCCAGGAAGAAGCGCTCGTTGAAATCTACCGGCGTCTTCGCCCCGGCGATCCGCCCACGCTCGATTCGGCCAAGAACCTCTTCGACTCTCTGTTCTTCAACCCCGAGCGCTACGACCTCTCCCAGGTCGGCCGGGTGAAGATGAACATGAAGCTGGCCCTCGACGCTCCGGCCGAGCAGACCGTCCTGGACGTGCGGGATATCAAGGAAGTCATCCGCTACCTCCTCGGCCTCAAGGGCGGCAAGGGGTCCATCGACGACATCGACCACCTGGGCAACCGCCGCGTCCGCACCGTGGGCGAGCTTCTCGAAAACCAGTTCCGCATCGGCCTTGTCCGCATGGAGCGGGCCATCAAGGAACGCATGAGCTTCCACGAAGTGGAGACGCTCATGCCCCACGATCTGATCAACGCCAAGCCCGTCTCGGCGGTGGTCAAGGAGTTTTTCGGGTCCTCCCAGCTCTCTCAGTTCATGGACCAGACGAACCCCCTCTCCGAAGTGACGCACAAGCGCCGCCTCTCGGCCCTCGGGCCCGGCGGCCTTACCCGCGAGCGCGCGGGCTTCGAAGTGCGCGACGTGCACCCGACCCACTACGGCCGCGTCTGTCCCGTCGAGACGCCGGAAGGTCCGAACATCGGTCTGATCGCGTCCCTATCCACCTACGCGCGGATCAACGACTACGGCTTCATCGAGACGCCGTACCGCAAGGTGAACAACGGCAAGGTGACGGACGAGGTGGTCTACCTCTCCGCCCTGGAGGAAGAGGGGCACACGATCGCCCAGGCGAACGCCAACCTGGACTCCCACGGGCGCTTCACCCTGGATTTCGTCCCCTCCCGCCGCGCCGGCGAGTTCGTCCTCACGCCCCGCGACGAAGTGGACCTGATGGACGTCTCCCCGAGCCAGCTCGTCTCGGTGGCCGCGGCCCTCATCCCGTTCCTCGAAAACGACGACGCCAACCGCGCCCTCATGGGTTCGAACATGCAGCGGCAGGCGGTTCCGCTCCTGCGCACGGAAGCCCCGCTTGTGGGCACCGGCATGGAGTCGATCGTCGCGACCGACTCGGGCGTAGCCGTGACGGCCCGCCGCGACGGCATCGTCGAGTACGTGGATGCGAGCCGCATCGTCGTGCGCGCAACGGCGGAACTAAAGAAGGTCAACGACGTAGGCGTGGATATCTACCGCCTCGTCAAATACCAGCGCTCGAACCAGAACACGTGTTTGAACCAGCGGCCCGTCGTGCAGATCGGGGAGCGCGTGGCCAAGAGCCAGGTGCTCGCCGACGGCGCGGCCACTTCGGCCGGCGAACTCGCCCTCGGGCAGAACCTCCTGGTCGCGTTTATGCCGTGGGGCGGGTACAACTTCGAAGACTCCATCCTCATGAGCGAGCGGATCGTGGCGGAAGACCGCTACACGTCGATCCACATCGAGGAATTCGAGTGCGTCGCCCGGGACACGAAGCTGGGGCCCGAAGAAATCACCCGCGACATTCCGAACGTGGGCGAAGAAGCCTTGAGCGATCTGGACGAGAGCGGCATCGTCCGCATCGGCGCCGAAGTCCACCCGGGCTCCATCCTGGTGGGCAAGATCACGCCGAAGGGCGAAACCCAGCTCTCCCCCGAGGAAAAACTCCTGCGGGCGATCTTCGGCGAAAAGGCCGGAGACGTGCGCGATACCTCGCTTCGCGTCCCGCCGGGCGTATCGGGCACGGTGATCGACGCCCGGGTCTTCTCGCGCAAGGGCGTGGAGAAGGACCAGCGGTTCAAGGAGATCGAAGAGGCCGAAGTCCTCAAGCTCGAACAGGACAAGGCAGACGAAATCAAGATCATCCGCGAGACGGCCTTCGACAAGATTCAGGAAATCTTCAACCGCTGCCAGGTGGCCGAGAGCGTTTACGATGCTTCGGACAACGTGATCTGCAAGAAGGGCGACACCCTTTCCAAGGAGATCGTCGAGCAGATTCCCAAATCGAAGTACCGGGAAGTCGTCCTCAAGGACGAGAAGAAGAACGACGAAGTGCGCCGCATTCTCGACACGGTCGAGGAGCGGGTGGCCCTCGTCAAGAAGCAGATCGACGAGAAGATCTCCCGCCTCAAGAAGGGCGACGAGCTCCCGCCGGGCGTGATCAAGATGGTGAAGGTCTTCGTCGCCATCAAGCGCAAGCTCCAGGTGGGTGACAAGATGGCCGGCCGCCACGGGAACAAGGGCGTCGTCTCCCGGATTCTCCCGGAAGAAGACATGCCCTACCTCGAGGACGGCACGCCGGTGGAGATCGTCTTGAACCCGCTCGGCGTCCCCTCCCGCATGAACGTGGGCCAGATCCTGGAAACCCACCTCGGCTGGGGCGCCCGGGAACTGGGTCGCAAGCTCGAAGGGCTCATCCGCGAGTACCGCGAAACCGCGGCCGCCGAGCTCCGCAAGCAGCTCAAGGACGTCTTTGGGGCCGACCACTACAAGAAATACATCGCCGACGCGAGCGACGAAGCCGTGATCGAGGCGGCCCGGGAGCTTCGCCACGGCCTCCACGTCGCGACCCCCGTGTTCGACGGCGCGAAGGAGCCGGACATCACGGGCCTTCTCGAAAAGGCGGGTCTCCCCGTCCACGGCAAGGTCCCCTTGATCGACGGCAAGACGGGCGAACGGTTCGACCAGGAAGTCACGGTGGGCTCGATGTACATGCTCAAGCTCCACCACCTCGTTGACGACAAGATCCACGCCCGCTCGATCGGTCCGTACTCCCTGGTCACGCAGCAGCCCCTGGGCGGCAAGGCCCAGTTCGGCGGCCAGCGCCTCGGAGAAATGGAAGTGTGGGCGCTTGAAGCCTACGGCTCGGCCTACACGCTCCAGGAATTCCTCACCGTCAAGTCTGACGACATCAAGGGCCGGAACCGGATGTACGAGGCCATCGTGAAGGGCGAGCAGACGTTCGAGCCCGGCCTCCCCGAGTCCTTCAACGTCCTGGTCAAGGAGCTTCAGGCCCTGGCCCTGGACGTCACCTTGATGGAAGACGATCAGCCCGTTTCGACGTCTTCTTAACCCGCGCGAGGGAAATTCGCGGCGGTTTGCGAGTCTAGAGAGAGGGTCGGGCGCCCCGAGGCGCCCACAACGAAAACAGGAGACCCCAACGTGAAGGAACTTTTCAACCTCTTCGAGAAGCCCAAGAACCCCCTGACGTTCAACAAGATCCGGATCGCGGTCGCCTCGCCGGACAAGATCAAGGAATGGTCCCACGGCGAAGTAAAGAAACCCGAGACCATCAACTACCGCACCTTCAAGCCGGAGCGGGCGGGGCTCTTCTGCGCCAAGATTTTCGGACCCATCAAAGACTACGAGTGCATCTGCGGCAAGTACAAGCGGATGAAGCACCGCGGGATCGTTTGCGAGAAGTGCGGCGTCGAAGTGATCGAATCCAAGGTCCGCCGCGAGCGCCTGGGGCACATCGACCTGGCGAGCCCCGTCGCGCACATCTGGTTTTTAAAGAGCCTTCCCTCGCGGATCGGGACGCTCCTGGACGTCACGCCCAAGAACCTTGAAAAGGTCCTCTACTTCGAATCCTACATTGTTTCCGACCCGGGCCAATCGCCGCTCAAGAAAGGCGAGCTTCTCAACGAAGAAGAGTACCGCAAAGCCATCCAGGAATTCGGGGCCACTTTCGACGCCCGGATGGGCGCCGAAGCGATCCGGGAACTCCTCAAGGCGCTCGATCTCCCCGTGCTCTCCAAGCAGCTCCGGGAAGACATGAAGACTACGAGCTCGGCCGCCAAGCTCCAGAAGATCACGAAGCGCCTCAAGGTGATCGAGGCGTTCCTCCATAGCGGCAACAAGCCCGAATGGATGATCCTGGAACGCGTTCCGGTCATTCCGCCGGACCTGCGCCCCCTCGTTCCGCTGGACGGCGGCCGTTTCGCCACGAGCGATCTGAACGACCTCTACCGGCGCGTCATCAACCGCAACAACCGCTTGAAGCGCCTCATGGAGCTCAACGCCCCGGACATCATCGTCCGCAACGAAAAGCGCATGCTCCAGGAAGCCGTCGACGCCCTCTTCGACAACGGCCGCCGGGGCCGCACCATCACGGGCCCCAACAAGCGGCCGCTCAAGAGCCTCTCGGACATGCTCCGGGGCAAGCAGGGCCGCTTCCGCCAGAACCTCCTCGGAAAGCGCGTCGATTACTCGGGCCGTTCGGTCATCGTCGTGGGGCCGGAACTGCGCCTCCACCAGTGCGGCCTTCCCAAGCGGATGGCGCTCGAGCTCTTCAAGCCCTTCGTCTACAACAAGCTCGAATCCCGCGGGTACGCCGCCACGATCAAGGCCGCCAAGAAGCTCGTTGAAAAAGAGCGTCCCGAAGTGTGGGATATCCTGGAAGAAGTGATCCGGGAGCACCCGGTGCTCCTCAACCGCGCCCCCACGCTCCACCGCCTGGGCATCCAGGCGTTCGAGCCGATCCTCATCGAAGGCAAGGCCATCCAGCTTCACCCGCTCGTCTGCACGGCGTTCAACGCCGACTTCGACGGCGACCAGATGGCCGTCCACGTGCCGCTTTCGCTCGAATCCCAGGTCGAGGCGCGCGTGCTCATGATGAGCACGAACAACATTCTCTCGCCTGCCAACGGGAAGCCCATCATCGGGCCGACCCAGGACATCGTGCTCGGCGCCTACTACCTCACCCGCGAGCAGCCGGGCGCGAAAGGGGAGGGGCGTTCCTTCTCCAGCGCCGAGGAAGTCCGCATGGCTTTCGACGCGAAGGCCGTGGACCTCCACGCCCGGGTGAACGTCCGCATCGACGGCCAGCGTCTTTCGACCACGCCGGGCCGCATCCTGCTTCGGGAAATCCTCCCCGATCCGCGCAAGATCCCCTTCAACCTGATCAACAAGGTCATGGACAAGAAGGCCCTCTCGGCGCTCGTCGATTACGCGTTCCGCGCCTTGGGCGACAAGGACACTGTTCTTCTCTCCGACCGGCTCAAGAACCTGGGCTTCGAATGGGCCGGCCGCGCCGGTATTTCCATCGGCATCGCCGACATGACCATTCCGGCGGCCAAGGTGAAGATCCTCGATGAATCCCGGAGCAAGGTCCAGGAGATCGAGAACCAGTACATCGAAGGTCTCATCACCCACGGCGAGCGCTACAACAAGGTGGTCGACATCTGGGCGCAGGCGACGGAAGCCATCGCCGAGGAGATGATGAAGGGCATTTCGACCGAGGAAGTTACCGATTCCGAGGGCAAGAAGCGCAAGGCGCCTTCCCGGAACCCCATCTTCATGATGGCCGACTCGGGCGCCCGCGGTAGCGCGCAGCAGATCCGCCAGCTGGCCGGCATGCGCGGCCTGATGGCCAAGCCCTCGGGCGAAATCATCGAGACGCCCATCGAAGCGAACTTCCGCGAAGGGCTCTCGGTGCTCCAGTACTTCATCTCGACCCACGGCGCCCGCAAGGGTCTTGCCGACACGGCCCTCAAGACGGCCAACTCGGGTTATTTGACCCGCCGCCTCGTGGACGTGGCCCAGGATTCGATCATTTTCGACATGGACTGCGGAACGATGGACGGCGTCGAGATGCACTCGCTCGTCGAGGGCGGCGTGATCGTGGAGCCGCTTGGCGACCGCATCCTGGGCCGCGTGGCCTTGGAGGACGTGGTCGACCCGGTCAACGGGCAGGTGCTCGTCCCGGCCAACGAGGAGATCGACGAGGAACGGGTCCGGATCGTCGAAGAGGCGGGCATCGAGCGCGTCAAGATCCGCTCGGTCCTCACCTGCCAGACCAAGCACGGCATCTGCAACCTCTGCTACGGCCGCGACCTGGCCCGCGGGCGCCTCGTGAACCGGGGCGAATCCGTCGGCATCATCGCCGCCCAGTCCATCGGTGAGCCGGGAACCCAGCTCACCATGCGGACGTTCCACGTCGGCGGCACCGCGAGCGGCAAGGCCGAACAGTCCCAGCTCGAAGCGCACAACGACGGCCGCGTCCGTTACCAGAACGTGCACGTGGTCAAGCACAAGGACGGCAGCCTCGTCGTCATGAACCGCAACGGCGAGGTCGTGATCGAGGACGCCACGGGTCGCGAGAAGGAACGCTACAAGGTGGTCTACGGCGCGACGCTGCTTGTCTCCGACCAGCAGATGATCAAGCGCGGCGAAGTTCTGGCCAAGTGGGACCCCTTCACGATTCCGATTCTCACGGAAGTCTCCGGAACGGTGAAGTTCGGCGATATCATCGACGGCGTTACCATGCAGGAGCAGCTCGACGAAGTGACGGGCCTCGCCTCCAAGGTCGTCATCGAGCACCGCGACGCCGACCTGCGTCCGCGTGTCTCGATCAAGGACGAGTCGGGTAAGACCTTGAACCTGCCCGGATCGGCCTCCATGGCCCGTTACCAGCTTCCGGTGGGGGCCATCATCGTCGTGGTGGAAGGCGATTCGGTCACTCCCGGCGACGTGCTCGCCAAGATTCCCCGCGGCACGACGAAAACCAAGGACATCACGGGCGGCCTGCCGCGTGTGGCCGAGCTCTTCGAGGCCCGCAAACCCCGCGACTTCGCCGTGGTGAGCGAGATCGACGGCACGGTCTCCTTCGGTAAGGACACGAAGGGCAAGCGCAAGGTGATCGTGACGCCCGAAGTGGGCGAACCCCGCGAGTACCTCATCCCCAAAGGCAAGCACGTCACCGTGCACGAAGGGGATTTCGTTCGCGCGGGAGAACCCCTCATGGAAGGCTCCCCCAACCCCCACGACATCCTGCGCGTGCTCGGCGAGAAGGAACTGGCCAAGTTCCTTGTGGACGGCATCCAGGAGGTCTACCGGCTCCAGGGCGTCAAGATCAACGACAAGCACATCGAGGTCATCGTGCGCCAGATGCTCAAGAAAGTGCGCATCAAGGACGTGGGCGACACGAATTTCCTCATCGGTGAGCAGGTCGAAAAGTGGCGCTTCCAGGAAGTGAACCAGGAGATCATCGCCAAGGGCGGCAAGCCCGCGACGGCCGAGCCCCTTCTCCTCGGCATCACCAAGGCGGCGCTCTCCACCGAGAGCTTCATCTCGGCGGCTTCCTTCCAGGAAACCACCAAGGTGCTCACCGAAGCCTCTATCTGGGGCAAGGTGGACTACCTGCGGGGCCTCAAGGAAAACGTCATCATGGGCCGGCTCATCCCGGCCGGGACGGGCCTGGAGGAATATCAGAAACTCGACGTCCGGGTGCAGGAAACCCCCTCCGACGCCGTGGCGGCTACGGGCGGCGGAGGTGGTTGAAATCACGGAGTTTTCCGGAAAAAACGCAGAGGCGCACCGCCCCTGTTGACAAGGGGTAGGGTCATAGCTATAAGGTGCGCCTCTTTGGTCGGTACCCGAGTACGTGGTGCCCGGGTCTTCTAAAGAAAGTTTAAGAGTTTCAGTGGTTTGGCGGGCCTTGCGGCGAGCGCCGCGAGGTCTTGGAAGGTAGTGTCTTAGGCGCGTTATGCCAACGATTAACCAACTCGTCCGCAAGGGACGTCACTCTCTAGTGAACCGTACGAAGGCGCCGGCGCTTACGCGTTGCCCTCAACGCCGCGGCGTTTGCGTGCGCGTCTACACGACGACCCCGAAGAAGCCCAACTCGGCGCTTCGCAAGGTGGCCCGCGTGCGGCTCACGAACAAGTTTGAGGTGACGTCGTACATTCCGGGCGTGGGGCACAACCTCCAGGAACACTCGGTCGTCCTGATCCGTGGCGGCCGTGTTAAGGACCTTCCCGGCGTTCGCTACCACATCGTTCGTGGTACGCTCGATACGACGGGTGTTCAGGACCGCAAGAAGTCGCGGTCGAAATACGGCGTTAAGCGCCCGAAGTAATCCAGGGCAATTCAAGGCTCTAGAGAGGCGTCAGCGATGTCGCGCAAGGCTAGTGCTGTCCGTAGGGAAGTCACTCCGGACCCCAAGTTCCACAGTCCGATGGTGGCCCGTTTCATTAATACGGTCATGCGGTCGGGCAAGAAGAGCCTTTCCGAGCGCATCGTCTATCGGACCTTCGACATCCTCGGGCAGAAGGCCGGGGCCGATCCGATCGAGGTGTTCCGCAAGGCGGTCGACAACGTAAAGCCCGCGGTCGAGGTGAAGAGCCGGCGCGTAGGCGGCGCCAACTACCAGGTTCCGGTGGAAGTCCGTCCCGAACGGCGGAACACCCTGGCCATGCGCTGGATCGTCGATAGCGCCCACGAGCGGGCGGGCCACAGCATGCAGGAAAAGCTGGCGGCGGAAATTCTGGAGGCGTCCGTCAACCGGGGCGGCGCCGTCAAGAAACGCGAAGAAACGCACCGGATGGCCGAAGCCAACAAGGCCTTCGCCCATTACCGCTGGTAGACGGAGAATTTTTGGCCGTGGCACGCAACGAACATCTCAAGGTCCGCCGCAACATCGGCATCATGGCGCACATCGACGCCGGGAAGACCACGACCACCGAGCGCATCCTTTTCTACACGGGGATGATCCACAAGATGGGCGAAGTCCACGACGGCACCACCGTCATGGACTGGATGGAACAAGAGCGCGAACGCGGCATCACGATCACGAGCGCCGCGACGACTTGTTACTGGAAGAACCACCACATCAACATCATCGATACGCCGGGCCACGTCGATTTCACGATCGAAGTGGAACGCTCCCTCAAAGTCCTCGACGGGGCCGTGGGCGTTTTCTGCGCCGTGGGCGGCGTCGAACCCCAGAGCGAGACGGTCTGGCGGCAGGCGGACAAATACAAGGTCCCACGCCTCGCGTTCGTCAACAAGATGGACCGCGTGGGCGCCGATTTCTTCAGCGTCGTCTCCGAAATCCAGGAAAAGCTCGGGCACCGGCCCGTCGTCCTCCAGTACCCCATCGGCGCGGAAGACAAGTACAAGGGCGTCATCGATCTCGTCACCATGAAGTCCCACACCTACAAGAGTGAGGACCTCGGCGCCGAAGTGATCGAAGGACCCATCCCGACGGAGCTCGAGGCCCCGGTGAAAGAATGGCGCGAGAAGCTCCTTGAAGCCGTTTCCGATTTCGACGACAAGATCGCTGAGAAATTCCTGGACGGGAAGGAAATCTCCACCGACGAAATGCGGGCGGCGATCCGCAATGCCATCATCAACATGAAGTGCGTGGGTGTTCTCTGCGGCACCGCGTTCAAGAATAAGGGTGTGCAGGACCTGCTGGACGCGGTCATGTACTACCTCCCTTCGCCCCTCGATCTTCCGCCCATCAAAGGGAAGAACCCGGACAACGGGCAGGAAATCGAACGCCCGCCCGAAGACGACAAGCCCTTCGCGGCCCTCGCTTTCAAGATCATGACGGACCCCTTCGTGGGTCAGCTCACGTTCCTGCGGGTCTATTCGGGCAAGCTCGAAGCGGGTTCCTACGTTCTCAACGCGAACAAGGGCCAGAAGGAGCGCATCGGCCGCCTCCTCAAGATGCACGCCAACAAGCGCGAAGAGATCAAGGAAGTGGGCGCGGGCGACATCGCGGCGGTCGTGGGCCTCAAGTACACGATCACCGGTCACACGCTTTGCGACGAACGGCAGCCCGTCCTCCTCGAAGCGATGGAGTTCCCCGATCCGGTCATCTCGATCGCCATCGAGCCCAAGACGAAGGCGGACCAGGAGAAGCTCGGCGTCTCCCTGCAGAAGCTCGCCCTCGAAGACCCCTCATTCCGCATCCACACGGACGAAGAGACGAACCAGACGATCATCTCCGGCATGGGCGAACTCCACCTGGACATCATTCGCGACCGGCTCCTGCGCGAATTTAAGGTAGACGCCAATGTGGGCAAGCCCCAGGTCGCCTACCGCGAATCGATCCGCAAGGCCGCCGAAGCCGAAGGCAAGTACATCCGGCAGACCGGCGGCCGCGGCCAGTACGGCCACGTCTGGATCAAGGTGGAGCCCCTGCCTCCGGGATCGGGTTACGAATTCGTCGACGGCATCAAGGGCGGCGTCGTTCCCCGCGAGTACATCCCGGCGGTCAACAAAGGCATCGCCGAGGCCACGACGCGCGGCGTGATGGCCGGCTATCCGGTCGTCGATGTCCGCGTGACCCTGTTCGACGGCTCGTTCCACGAGGTCGACTCCTCGGAAATCGCCTTCAAGATCGCCGGCTCCATGGCGTTCAAGGACGCCTGCGCCGACGCGAGCATGGCCCTCCTGGAGCCGGTCATGAGCGTCGAGGTCGTGTGCCCCGAAGAACACATGGGCACGATCATCGGCGATCTTAGTTCCCGCCGCGGACAGATCCGCGGGACCCGCAAGCGCAGCAACGTGCAGGTGATCGACGCGGCCGTGCCGCTCGCCGAGATGTTCGGTTACGCGACCGACATCCGTTCGGCGACCCAGGGCCGCGCGACCTACACGATGCAGTTCTCCCATTACGCCGAGGTTCCGAAGGCGATTGCCGACGAAATCGTGGCGAAGGTCAAAGGCACGGCGAAGTAAGCCAAGGCGGCGCTGGGAAGTTTCCCGGTGCCGGTGGAAGAAGAAAGAAGAAAGGACACCTCCGAGGAGGCGCAACCATGTCGAAGGCGAAATTCGAGCGAACGAAACCGCACGTGAACGTGGGGACAATCGGGCACGTCGATCATGGAAAGACGACGCTGACGAGCGCGATCACGAAGGTGCTGGCGGAGAAGGGGAAGGCTGAATACAGGGCGTACGACCAGATCGACGCGGCGCCCGAAGAGCGGGAGCGCGGGATTACGATCGCCACGGCGCACGTGGAATACGAAACGGACCAGCGGCACTATGCCCACGTCGATTGCCCGGGCCACGCCGACTACGTGAAGAACATGATCACGGGGGCGGCCCAGATGGACGGGGCGATCCTGGTGGTAAGCGCGGCGGACGGCCCGATGCCGCAGACGCGGGAGCACATCCTCCTGGCCCGGCAGGTGGGAGTGCCCAAGATCGTCGTATTTATGAACAAGGTGGACATGGTGGACGACAAGGAGCTCCTGGACCTCGTGGAGCTCGAAGTGAGGGAACTCCTTAATAAGTATCAGTTCCCCGGAGACGAGATCCCCATTATCCGTGGGTCGGCCCTCAAAGCGACGGAAGGGGATGCCAACGGGGTGAAGGCGATCGAAGAGCTTCTAAAGGCGCTGGATAGCTACATCCCGATCCCCAAGCGGGAGAAGGAAAAGCCGTTCCTGATGCCGGTGGAAGACGTTTTCTCGATCTCGGGCCGCGGGACGGTGGTAACGGGAAGAATCGAGCAGGGGATTATTAAAGTAGGCGAAGAAGTGGAGATCGTGGGAATCAAGCCCACGGTGAAGACGGTGGTGACCGGGGTGGAAATGTTTAGGAAGCTCCTGGACCAGGGGGAGGCGGGGGACAACGTGGGATGCCTCCTGCGTGGGACGAAGAAGGAAGAAGTGGAAAGAGGCCAGGTACTGGCCGCTCCCGGGAGCATCACGCCGCACACGAAGTTCAAGGGCGAGGTGTACATCCTGACGAAGGAAGAGGGCGGAAGGCACACGCCGTTCTTCAAGGGGTACCGGCCGCAGTTCTACTTCCGGACGACGGACGTGACGGGGGCGGTGGAGCTGCCGGCGGGAGCGGAGATGGTGATGCCGGGGGACAACGTGAGCATCGAGGTGACGCTGATCACGCCGGTGGCGATGGACAAGGGCCTCAGATTCGCGATCCGCGAGGGCGGCAAGACCGTCGGCGCAGGCGTCGTCGCCGAGATTCTTCAGTAAGTAGCAGCAACGGCAAGCATCAGAGGCCAGGAAGCGGGACGAGGAATACATGCAGAGCCAGAAAATCAGAATTCGGCTCAAAGCCTTCGACCACAAGGTCTTGGACCAATCGACGCGCGAAATCGTCGACACGGCCAAGCGGACCGGGGCGAAGATTTCAGGGCCAATTCCGCTTCCGACGCGGATCCGCAGGTACACGGTGCTTCGCTCTCCCCACTCGGACAAGAAGTCCCGGGAGCAGTTCGAGATCCGCACCCACAAGCGGCTCATCGACATTTTGGACCCCACGCAGCAGACCGTGGACGCGCTCATGAAGCTCGACCTCGCGGCCGGCGTGGACGTGGAGATCAAGCTCTAAAGAAGAGCGCTGGCCTTCGGGCTGGCGGTGATTGGAACGGCCATGGCAGAGAAGAAAAAAGAGAAGAAGGCGGCGGCTCCGAAAGAGGCCCCCAAAGCGCCGAAGGCTCCCAAGGCCAAGAGCGCCGGTGGGACGTCCAAGCTCCAGGTGGTGAGCGGCGTGCAGCCTTCGGCCGCCCTTTCGGGGAAAAAGTTCCCCATGCCCGCCGTCCACCAGAGCGTCGTGCGCCAGCAGGCCAATTACCGGCGCGGCACGCACAAGACGAAGGGCGTGGCCGACGTCGCGGGCAGCGGCGCCAAGCCCTGGAAGCAGAAGGGTTCCGGCCGGGCCCGCGTGGGCATGAAGCGTTCCCCCCTGTGGCGGGGCGGCGGCCAATCCCACTCGATCAAGCCCCACGGCTATTCCTTCGAGATGCCGCGCCAGATGCGGCGCCTTGCCTTGAATGGAATTCTCTCCGAGAAGGCCCGGGAAGGGGCCCTCACGGTCGTCGAAGCCCTCGAAGTCTCCGAGCCCAGGACGCGCCAGGTGGCGGCGATCCTGGATCAGCTCGGCGTCAAGTCGGCTGTTTTCGTAGCGAGCGAGCCGTCCAAGAATTTCGTGCTCGCCGCCCGTAACATTCCCGGCGTCAAGGTCTTGAACCTGGCCGTGGTGAACCCGATCGATCTGATCGCCTGCGAGCGCCTCGTCATTACGAAGGAAGCTCTCGGGAAGATCGAAGCCCTCGCTGGCGGAACGAACTAAGGAGCGCGGCACATGGTCAAGGTCGCCCAGGACGTCATCGTAAAGCCTCTCGTCACGGAGAAGGCCACCCTCCTCAAGGATGGGTCCAATCAGGTCGTCTTCCGCGTGCCGGTGGCGGCCAACAAGATTCAGATCCGCCGCGCGGTCGAGGAACTCTTCGGCGTCAAGGTGGCCGACGTGCGCACGATGCGCTTTGCCGGCAAGTTCAAGCGCCGGGGCGCCTTCTACGGCAAGCGGCCCAACTGGAAGAAGGCGGTCGTCCGCCTCCAGCCGGGAAGCACCATCGACTTCCTGGCCGCGCAGTAACCGGAGGCTTGGGGAAACGCCATGGCAGTTAAAACCTACAACCCGACGAGCGCTGGCCGCCGCTTCATCACGACAGCGGATTTCAGCGACCTCTCGAAGAAGCGTCCCGAGCGCGCCCTTACCAAGGGAGCCGCCAAGCACGCCGGCCGCAACAAGCAGGGCCGCATCACCGTGCGCCACCAGGGCGGCGGCGCGAAGCGCCTCTACCGGACCATCGATTTCCGCCGGGACAAGGACGGCATTCCTGGTACCGTCACGGCTCTCGAATACGATCCGAACCGCTCGGCCCGCATCGCCCTCATTCACTACGTGGATGGCGAAAAGCGCTACATCCTGGCGCCTGTCGGCCTCAAGATCGGCGCCACGATCCTGGCGGGTGCCGAGGCGGACATTCTTCCGGGCAACGTTCTTCCCCTCGGGCGCATTCCCGATGGCACGAACATCCACAACGTCGAACTCAAACCCGGTAAGGGGGGCCAGCTCGCCCGCAGCGCTGGTTCCATGATCCAGCTTCTCGGCAAGGACGGCGACTGGGCGCTCCTGCGCATGCCTTCCGGCGAAATCCGGCGCGTCGCCACGGTCTGCCGCGCCACCATCGGGCAGGTGGGTAACCTCGATCACGAGAACATCACGATCGGCAAAGCTGGCCGCCAGCGCCACCGGGGCATCCGGCCCACGGTCCGCGGCGTCGTCATGAACCCGGTCGATCACCCCCACGGCGGCGGTGAGGGAAAGGCCCCCCAGGGCAATCCCCACCCGGTTTCCCCGTGGGGTTGGCTCACGAAGGGCAAGAAGACGCGCAAGAACAAGCGCACCCAGTCCTTCATCTTGAAGCGCCGTCCGAAAGGGGTCCGGTAAATGGCTAGAAGCGCCAAAAAAGGTCCGTTCGTCGACGGCCACCTCCAGGCCAAGGTGGACCGTGCCCAGGCGGCCAAGGACACGCGGCCCCTCAAGACCTGGAGCCGGCGGAGCCTCATCACGCCGGATTTCGTGGGCCTCCAGTTCCTCGTGCACAACGGCCGCAAGTTCGTCCCCGTGTTCGTTACCGAGAACATGGTAGGGCACAAATTGGGTGAATTCGCCCCGACGCGCATTTTCCATGCGCACGGCGGCGAGAAGAAGGAAAAGGCTGCCTAAACCGCCATGGAAAGCACGGCCACACTTCGTTTCGCCTCCATCACGCCGCGCAAGGCGCGCCTGACGGCCGATCTCGTCCGTGGGAAGCCCGTCCCGCAGGCGATCGCCGAGCTCTCGCTCCTCCGCAAGGCGGCGGCGCCGGTCATCGAAAAGGTCGTCCGCTCGGCCGCGGCCAATGCGGCCGACAAGCACGGTTCCGACATCGAGCAGCTCTGGGTGAAGGAAATTTTCGTGAACCAGGGCCCAAGCCAGAAGCGTTTCCAGACCCGCGCGCACGGCAGCGCGAGCCCGCTCGTGATCCGCTCGGCCCACATCACGGTCATTGTCGACGACGAAAAACCCGCCCGTTCCAAGGCACGGAAGAGATAGGAGAAACACTGTGGGACAAAAAACCCATCCCATCGGATTCCGCCTCGGAGTGACGCGGACGTGGAGTTCTCGTTGGTACGCCGACAAGAACGACTTCAAGCAGTTCCTCCACGAAGACATCCGCATGCGGCAGTTCATCAAGAAGAAGCTCTACGCCGCCGGCATTTCCCGCATTGAGATCGAGCGGGCCGCCCGCAAGGCGAAGGTGAACATTTTCGCTGCCCGCCCCGGCCTCATCATCGGCAAGCGCGGAAGCGACGTGGATACGCTCAAGAAAGAGCTATCCCGAATCAGCAAGACCGATCTCTTCATCAACATCGTGGAAATCCGCCGCCCCGAGATCGACGCCCAGCTCGTCGCCGAGAACGTGGCGCTCCAGCTCGAACGGCGCGTGGCCTTCCGCCGCGCCATGAAGAAGGCGGTCACGACCGCCATGCGCCTGGGCGGCAAGGGCGTGCGCGTCCGTTGCGGCGGGCGGCTTGCCGGCGCCGAAATCGCCCGTGTCGAGTGGTACCTGGAAGGGCGCGTTCCGCTCCAGACCCTCCGGGCCGACATCGACTACGGCCAGGCCGAGGCCTACTGCACCTACGGCGTCATCGGCGTCAAGGTGTGGATCTACCGGGGAGACATCCTCGAAGAACGCGGCGAGCGCAGCCGCAAGATCGAGCGTCCGGAGGCCGAGGCCCCCGAAGCGCCCGCGAACGCCTAAGGCCCTCAGGAGAGAACTAGAACATGCTCCAACCCGCCAAACCGCGCTACCGGAAGGTCCAGAAGGGCCGCCTCCGGGGGAAAGCGTACCGGGGCTCGACCCTCGCCTTCGGCGAAGTGGGGCTCCAAGCGCTCGAACACGGCAAGCTCACCTCGCGCCAGATCGAAGCGGCCCGTATCGCCATCGCCCGCACGGTGAAGCGTGGCGCCCGCGTCTGGATCCGGGTTTTCCCGGACAAGCCGGTGACGAAGAAGCCCCTCGAAGTCCGCATGGGTAAAGGAAAAGGCAATCCGGAGTTCTGGGTGGCCCCGATCAAGCCGGGACGCATCCTCTACGAAATGGAAGGCGTTGCGCTCGAAGAGGCTCGCGCGGCCCTGCGCCTTGCGTCCTTCAAGCTTCCGGTGAAGACCCGCATCATCAAGCGGGAGGAGGGGCTCGCGTCGTGAGGATGTCGGATATCCGGGGCCTGGCCGACCAGGAACTCCAGCAGCAGATCGCCGACAAGGTGGACGCGCTCTTCAAGCTGCGGGTGCGCAGCGCGACCGAGCGCCTCGAAAACACGGCGGCGGCGAAGAATCTACGGCGCGACATCGCGCGGCTAAAGACGGTGCTCCAGCAGAAGACGCGGGCGGCCAAAGGCGCCTGAGGAAAAGGAACTTAAGAGATGGCCGAACAGCAGACAGCGCATCGTGGGAGCACGCGGACGGAGGTCGGCGTGGTCCTCTCCAACAAGATGCAGAAGACCGTGGTGGTGGGCGTGGAGCGCGTCATCCGGCATCCGATTTACGAGAAATACCTGCGCAAGCAGGTCCGTTACAAGGCCCACGACGAGAAGAACGAGTGCGGTATCGGTGACCGGGTGGAGATTTGCGAAACCCGGCCCCTGAGCCGCGAGAAGCGCTGGCGCGTCCAGCGCATCGTCGAGCGGGCGAAGGTCTAAGCGGGGCGCGAGCGGAGAACGGCCATGGTACAGGTCGAAGCCATCCTCGAGGTGGCTGACAATACGGGAGCCAAGCGGGTCCAGATCGTCAAGGTTCTGGGCAGCACCCGGCGGCGCTACGCCCACATGGGTGACGTGGTGGTCGTGAGCGTCAAGGAAGCGATCCCGCAGGCCAAGGTGAAGAAGGGCGAAGTGCTCCGGGCGGTCATCGTCCGGACGGCGAAGCCCACGGGGCGGGCCGATGGCACGTTCATCCGGTTCGACGACACGGCCGCGGTGATCATCAACAAGGACGGCGAGCCCATTGGCACGCGCATCTTCGGCCCCGTGGCCAGGGAACTGCGCGCCAAGAAGTTCATGAAGATCATCTCGCTCGCGCCGGAAGTGCTCTAGGAAGGAAACGCCATGTCGCTCAAGCACGAACGGCTCAACATCCGCAAGGGGGACGAAGTGATCGTCCTCCGGGGCGCGGACCGTGGCAAGAAGGGCAAGGTCCTGCGCGTCCTTCCGAAGAAGGAGCGCCTCGTCGTCGAGAAGGTGCGCCTCGTGAAGCGCCACACGCGCCCCAACCAGCAGAACCCCCAGGGGGGAATCATCGAGAAGGAAGCGCCCATCCACGTTTCGAACGTGATGCTCCTGGACCCGGAAAAAGGCGTGGCCACCCGCGTCGGCCACGAGGTCCTCGAAGACGGCTCCCGGGTCCGCATCGCCCGCAAGTCGGGCACCCGGCTCGCCAAGAACGAGGGGGGCGCGAAGTAAGCCATGGCCAAGCAATCCGCACAACTAACGGCCGCCGTGGGCGACGAAAAAGGGCACGAGAAGGGGCCCCGTCCGCGCGCGCTCATCAAGTACGAGCAGGAAGTCGCTCCGGCGATGGTGAAGGAGTTCGGCTACAAGAACCGCCTCCAGGCGCCTCGCCTCGCCTGCATCGTCTTGAACGTGGGCCTCGGCAAGCACTCCGAAGGCGGATCGAACGCCAAAGTGATCGAGAGCGCCGTCGAGGAGGTCGCCGCCATCACGGGCCAGCGCCCCCTCGTGACGCGCTCGCGCAAGTCCATCGCGAACTTCAAGCTCCGGGCGGACCAGCCCATCGGCGTGCGGGTGACGCTCCGGCGCGCGGTGATGTGGGAGTTCTTCGACCGCTTCGTGTCGGTGGCGCTCCCCCGCGTGCGCGACTTCAAGGGGCTCTCGCCCAAGAGTTTCGACGGCCGGGGCAACTACACGGTCGGTATCAAGGAACAGATCATTTTCCCCGAGATCAACTACGACAAGATGGAGCGGATCAAGGGGCTTAACGTCACGCTCGTAACGACGGCCCGCAACGACGACGAGGGGCGCAGCCTCCTCGAGAAGCTCGGAGTCCCGTTCCGCAAGTAAGCGGGACGGCACAAGAGGAAGGAAGAGGCGTTCCATGGCGAAGAAATGCTTGCGGCTGAAGGCCACGCAGAAGCCCAAGTTCAGCACGCGCCGGTACAACCGGTGCCCCCTGTGCGGGCGCTCCCGCGGGTACTACCGGAAGTTCAACATGTGCCGCCTCTGCCTCCGGAAGAACGCCCTGGAGGGGAAGATCCCCGGCGTCCTCAAGGCGAGCTGGTAAAGAGGGTTCAGGATTATGATGACCGATACCGTCTCCGACTGCCTCACGCGGCTCCGCAACGGCGCCCGCGCGCGCAAGGCGAGCGTTTCCATGCCCCATTCCAAATTGAAGGAAGCGGTCGTGGGCGTCTTGAAGCAGGAAGGCTTCGTGGAAAACTTCGAGGTCCGCCGGGAAAGCGGCAAGGCGCCCGTCCTGGAAGTGACCCTCCGTTACGGCGCCGGCCGCGCTTCGGCCATCCAGGGCCTTCGGCGCGTGAGCCGCCCCGGCCGCCGGGTCTACCGCGCTTCGCGGGAATTCAAACCGGTGCTGGGCGGCCTTGGTTTCTCGATCGTTTCCACTTCCAAAGGCGTCATTACCGACGCCGAGGCCCGCCGCCAGAACGTCGGCGGCGAAATCCTCTGCGAGGTTTGGTAAGGGAACCCCCATGTCCAGGATCGGAATCAAACCGCTTGCCATCCCCTCGGGCGTCCAGGTCCAAGTCCAGGCCGGGACCGTGAAGGTGAAGGGCCCCAAGGGCGAGCTCTCGCGGAGCCTCCACGAGTGCGTGAACGTGAAGGTGGACGGCCAACAGGTCCGCCTCCAGGTGGCCGACCCCAAGGACCGCACCCAGCGGATGCACTGGGGGAGCGCGGCCAGCCACCTGCGCTCCATGCTCGGCGGGGTTTCCGAGTCGTACGAGAAATCCCTCTCGATCGAAGGCGTCGGTTTCCGCGCCGAGCTCAAGGGGAAGGCCATCCACTTCACGCTCGGTTTCTCCCACCCGGTGGTGTTCAACCTCCCGGAAGGGGTGACCGCGCAGGTTCCCCAGCCGACGCAGATCGTCCTCAAGGGCGCCGACCGCTGGGTGCTCGGCCAGGCCGCCGCGCAGATTCGTGGCCTCCGGCCGGCCGAACCATACAAGGGCAAGGGAATCTTCTATACCGGCGAGACGATCCGCCGGAAGGAAGGCAAGAAGGCGGGCAAGTAAGCCCCGCCGGGTGAAGACGCATGGCAACGCTAGTCAGCCGCTCCAGCCGCCGGTCGATCCGCAAGGAGCGCATCCACAAGAAGATCCACGGGACGGCCGAACGCCCGCGCGTGAGCGTGTTTCGTTCGAACAAGCACATTGCCGCCCAGGTGGTGAACGACGCCGCCCGCAAGACGCTCTTTTCCATTTCCACGACCTCCAAGGAATTCCGTGGAAAAGGGGTGAAGCCCGGAACGGTGGCCGCGGCCAAGGCCGTGGGCGCCCTCGTGGCCGAGAAGGCTAAAGGAATGGGCCTTACGAGCGTCGTGTTCGACCGCGGCGGTTACAAGTACCACGGCGCCGTCAAGGCGCTCGCCGATGCGGCTCGCGAAGGAGGCCTCTCCTTCTAGCAACGCCTTTTTCGGGCGGGTCCGGAGAGAAACGGCAAAATGGCATACGAAAGCAACGAAGACTCCTCGCTCAGGGATAAAGTGATCCACATTTCGCGCCACGCGAAAGTGGTCAAGGGCGGCCGGCGCTTCAGCTTCGCCGCGCTCGTCGTCGTGGGCGACGGCGCGGGCAAGGTGGGCATCGCCAAGGGCAAGGCCAAGGAAGTCCCCGACGCGATCAAGAAGGGTTTCGAACGCGCCAAGCGCGAGATGCGGGACGTGAAGCTCTCGGGCCACACGATTCCCCACGAAGTGATGGGCCATTTCGGTTCGGGCCGCGTCTACATGCGCCCCGCCGCGCCCGGCACGGGCGTCATCGCGGGCGGCGCGACGCGGGCCATCCTCGAAGCCGTGGGCGTGCGCGACGTTTTCGCCAAGTCCCATGGGACGAGCAACCCCGCCAACGTGGCCAAGGCCACGATCGAGGGGCTCCTCCGGCTGCGCAGCCGCGGGGATTTCGAGTCCCTCCGGACGGCGGCCCCCACGCCGCCCGCTCCGCCGCGGCCCGCCGCTCCCATTGAAGGAATGCCGGAGGATCAGCCCCAGGGCTGATTCCCCGTTTGCCAGGACCGCATATAAGGATCGCGCCGTGAGCAAGAAGAAAATACGCATTTGCCAGACCGGCAGCCGCCGCGGGACGACGGAAGGCCAGCAGGAGTGCCTGCGGGGTCTCGGCCTGCGGCGCATCGGCCATACCGTGGAACGGGAAGACACCCCCGCCATCCGCGGGCTTGTCAACAAGATTCCCCACCTGGCCCGGATTGATGGAGAAGCCAAATGAAGCTTCACGACCTCCACCCGGCTCCTGGAGCCAAGACCAAGCGGAAGCGCGTGGGTCGCGGCCCCGGTTCGGGCCACGGCAAGACCTCGACGCGCGGCCACAAGGGCCTTGGGCAGCACGGCGGGCGCGGCCAGAAGCGCCACTACGAAGGCGGCCAGAACCCCTTCACCCGGCGCCTTCCCAAGCGCGGCTTTACTTCTATGAACCGCCCGGTGGTTCAGATCGTGAACGTTGTTTTGCTCCGGCGGTTTGCCGCCGGGGCGGTCGTGGACAGGGAAGCCCTCTACGTGGCGGGCGCCATCGCCCACGCCGCCCATCCGGTCAAGGTGCTCGGGCAGGGCAAGCTCGACGTGGCGCTCAAGGTGAAAGTGGACCGGATTTCCGATTCCGCCCGCAAGAAGATCGAGCAGGCGGGCGGCTCAGTCGAAATTGTCGCGGCCCCTCCGGCGGCCGGGACGGAAAAGAAGGCGTAAGCAGCGCGGGCCCCACAAGGGGCCGCGCGGGTTTTTAGAGCATGGCGGAACAGTCCCAGCAGCAGGAATTCGGGGGCCTTACGGAGCTCCAGCGGAGGATCGGCTTTACGATCTTCCTGCTGGTCGTCTATCGCCTGGGCGTTTTCGTGCCGACGCCGGGCGTCGACAAGGAAGCCTTGGCGGCCTTTTTCGACGAGACCCGCGGGACGATCCTGAGCCTCTTCAATCTCTTCTCGGGCGGCGCTCTTGAGCAGTTCTCGATCCTGGCCCTGGGGATCATGCCCTACATCACGGCCTCGATCGTTATCCAGCTTTTGACCAAGGTGTTCCCGCCCCTCGAAGAAATGCAGAAGGAAGGGGAACTGGGCCGCCGGCGGATCACCCAGTACACCCGTTA
>JBFLVN010000004.1:0-40087 GCA_040758475.1 Bdellovibrionota bacterium | reverse complement strand
CTCTCCCAGAGGGAGAGGGGCATCAAAGGTGAAGCCGCCCGTACTTCCCGCTGGCGCTCCTGGTGCTTTTCCCGTTGCCGCGAAGTGGAGGCGAATCCCAACGGCTATCTCGATCTCTGGGCCCGCGCTCATTACAAATCGACCATCATCACCTTCGCCCTCACGATCCAGGAAATCCTCAAGAACCCCGAAATCCGCGTGGCGATTTTTTCCCAGGACAATCAAACCGCCGCGAGCCACCTGGCCCAGATCAAGCGGGAGTTCGAGGGGAACGAATTTCTTAAGGAACTTTTCCCCGAAGTTCTCTGGAAGCGGCCCGCCGTGGAAGCGCCCCTCTGGAACCAGGAAAAGGGGATCATCGTCAAGAGAAAAGGAAATCCCAAAGAACCCACCCTTTCGAGTTACGGACTCGTGGACGGCCTCCCCGTGGGCCCCCACTTCGACCTGCTCGTCTACGACGACACGGTGACGAAGGAATCCGTGCGAAGCCCGCTCCAGATCCGGAAAACGACCGAGGCCTGGGAGCATTCGCTGGGATTAAGAGCCGCCGGAGCGCGGGTCCGGTACATCGGAACGCGCTACCACCTCTCGGATACGTACGAGGAAATCCTAAGAAGGGGCGCCGCCCTGCCGCGCATCTATGCGGCGGAGCGGGAAGGAGAGCCCGCCCTTTTCTCCCGCGCCGAGCTTCTCGAGATCCGTAAAATCATGGGGAGCGCCACGTTCGCGAGCCAGATGATGCAGGACCCCCGCGCCGATTCGGCTTTGGGATTCAAACGCGAGTGGCTGGAGAAATGCCGGTACGAAAAACGCCCGGAGGACGTGCGCGAGGGCCTTCACGTCTATCTCCTCTGCGACCCGGCCACTGGAAAGAAAAAGACCTCCGACTACACGGCCCTGCTCGCCGTGGGACTCGGCAAGGACAAGAACTACTACGTCCTCGACATGGTGCGGGACCGGCTCCTCCTCCAGGAGCGGGCGGCGATCCTCTTCGCCCTCCACGAGAAATGGTCTCCCGTGGCGGCCGTGGGGTACGAGGAATACGGCGCCCAAGCGGATACGGCCCACTTCCAGGAAAAGATGGGCCGGGATAATTACCGCTTCCCCATCACGCGCCTCGCGGGGACGCTCTCGAAGGAAGACCGCATCCGGAGGTTATCCCCCCTCTTCGAGCAGGGGCGGATTCTCTTTCCCCCCGCGCTCCTGCGGACCGATTCGGAAGGAAAACCCCGCGACCTCGTAAGGGACTTCATCGAAGAAGAATACTGCGCCTTCCCCGTGGGGGCCCACGACGACCTGCTGGACGCCCTCTCGCGGATACTCGATGCGGAACTCTTCGCCGCCTTTCCGCTCACCGAAGAGGAAAAACGGCGGCGAAGGAGCCCGCCCCGCGCCGAAGCGGGCGGATGGATGGGGAGGTGAAACATTAAGGATGCCACGCCTCTCCTTAAATACAGCCGGTTTATGGCAGTTTCAGGGGTTCCTGGACCCTTGGCGGCGGGCGGGGGGATGCGGTATATCACCCAGCGGCAGGCGGAAGGGCGCGAAAGCGCTTCCGGTGGGGACAATCCGGGGTTTCCCCTCAATTTTTGCATATTCGTCCGGTGGCGGCGTGCGTTTTCTGTTTGGAGAACGGCGCCGCCTCCCCACGCCGGATTCCCTTGCCGACATTTTGAAGAAGGGAAAGGGCTTTCCATGAAACGAAATGCTGGAGTCTTCCTCTTGGCTGGCGTGCTCCTTCTCGCGGGCGCGGGTCTCGCGAAAGCGGGGCCGCAGGCCGAACTCGAAATCGCCATCGTCAAAGCGAACGTTCTCTTGAACGCGGGCAAAGCGGGCGAAGCCCTCGAAGCCGCCGAGAAAGTCCTGGGGACCGACCCCCAATCGACCGGCGCCCTCGACGTGAAGGGCCGGGCCCTTCTGGAACTCGGCCGTACTGAGGAGGCCCTCAAGGCCTTCCAGCAGATCGAATCCCAGTCCCCCCGGGAGCAGAGCTGGCGCGTGGGTTACGGCCTCGTGCTCCTCAAGCTCAATCGCAACGGCGAAGCGGCCGATCAGTTTGAAAAAGCGGCGGATGATAACCCCAGCAACGGCGCCGCCCAGTACAACCTGGGCTTCGCTCTTTATTCCGCCGGAAAATACCGGGATGCGATTTCGCCTCTCTCCGAAGCGATCAAGCTGGAGGAGAACCTCCAGGCCGCCTACTACTACCGCGGCCGGTGCCACTACCTCCTCGGCGAAGCCGAGCAATCGAAACCCGACTTCGAGCGTTCTCTCCAGGCGAACGCCTCCGGTCCCCTGGCGGACCTCTCCCGCAAGGCCCTCTCCTACCTCCAGGACGTGAAAGCCGCCCCGGAAAGAGAAGAAGAAGCGAAGGCCTATCAGCTCCGCGGCCGGATCGGATTCGCGTACGATTCGAACCACACGGTGACGCCCAACGATTTGGGAAGTGACACGATTGGCGGAAACCAGCAAGACCTTCGTCTCGAAGTGGAATTGGGCGGACTTTATCGGGGCGATATCGGTCCTGATACATTCTTCAATGCCGGATACCGCTTCGCCGGATATTTCCAGCTGGGAGCCGATATCGGTAATTCGGAAGCCAGCACCGATTTCACGCTGATGAACCACGATGCGACGTTGTCTTTGGGGCAGGAGATCGACGGCGAAAACGTAGTTAGCCTCACTGGCGACTACATTTTGACCACGTTGGGCCGGTTGTCCGATATTCCCGCCAGTTCCTCGTTTAATGCGGGACATTTCGGGCACGGGATTTACAGCCAACAGGTGATCGCGACGGCGCGGTGGTCCAATGCCGTATCGGAAGACCTGAGCGCGGGAGCAATGGTGCAATACGCCCACGAGTTCTACCTGGATCCGTCGGATAACATTGTTATTCGATCGGCGAGTGGTTTTACCCCGCTTACCAACGACACGCGCGACGCGCACGCCGTTCAGCTGGGCCCCGAGTTCATGATGGCCATGGAAGACAAGAGCGTGCTCGACGGGTCCCTGACGTTTTTCTGGCGCTCAAATGAATCGGAAGGGGCCAGGTCCCGCTACATGGGGCCGCGTCTGCGGCTCGGCTACGAGCGTCCGCTGCCCGAAGTGACGGACGAATTGACGTTTTTGGGCGATGCTTTTTATGCATTCGAAAATCACTACGACGATGAATTTACCACTGGGAACAACCGCAAGGATCACCGCCTCATTTTCAACTTGAAATTTAAGTACGACCTCAAAGGCATGGCTTCGGGCCTGGCCACCCAGTTGGGGTATCGGGCGGAACTCCTCCGGTCCAACTTGAGCCCCGATACGGTCAGCTACGACCGGCACGTGGTCGTTTTAAGCCTTCTATTCGAGCAATAGGCCCCGTGGATTTGGGTCACAGCGGCGGGTACAATTTCCCGCTTACAATTGGCGGTTTCAAGGGGGCCGGGCCCCCCTTCGAGACCAGGGGAATCAGGTGAAGGAGACGGGACGATGAAAACGATCGCGTTGGCAATCCTGGCAAGCATGACCCTCGTGGGGCAGGCCCTGGCGGCCCCGCCCGTGGGGCAGGTAACGGACATTATCGGGCAGGCCATCGCCCACCGCGCGGGCGGCGCCAAGGAAAAGCTCAAGCCCCTTAGCCCCATCTACCAGGGCGACAAGCTGGAAACCGCCACCAAGAGCAAGCTCAAGGTGCTCTTTACCGACGAGTCGGTGATTTCGCTGGCGCCCGGCACCCAGCTCCTCGTCAACGAGATGGTCTTCAATCCCGGCAAGCAGGAGCGCACGGGCCTCCTCGCCCTCATCAAGGGGCGGGTCCGCGGCTTCGTGGGCCGGTACGCCTCGGGCTTCAAGAGCAGCTACAAGATCGCGACCCCCACGGCCGTGGCCGGCATCCGGGGATCGATCTTCACCTACGGTTACGGCGAGTCGAACACGAACGAGTTCTGCGCCATGGAAGAGGGCGAAGTGGAATGGTGCCAGGGTTCCAACTGCATCACGGTCCCCGCCAACTCGGTCGGCTACATCGGCCCCGACGGCAAGTGGGTTCCTCCCACGAATCTCTCCCAGTCCGACATCGCGAACCTCATCGGTCCCGCGCTCTTCGGCAACCAGGGTTCGGGTGAAGGCGAAGGCGGCGGCGGTCTCGACGGCGATCCGATTGACCTCACTCCCCCGGAAGGTGGAGAGGGGGGTGGACTTCCTCCTCATCCTCCCCTTGATCCCCGGTTCAACACGGACGAACGCAATACGAACTTCGATCTTTTTTCGGGGCGGGTGATCAATCTGGAGTTGATTTTTGATCCCCCCGCTGGTGGTGGCTGATAGAATTAGCCGCGGATTCTCAAGGCCATTTTTATCCGCCCCGCTCTTTGGAGCGGGGCGTTTTTTTGCGGTAAGCTTTCCCATCCCTTTCGCAAGAGGCTCCCATGCGACCGACGAAACGCCGCACGTTGATGGTTTGCTGTGCTCTGGCTTCGCTGTTCCTCGCGCCGCTTTCCGCGGTGGCGCAGGGGGAACCGGCGGCCGTTTCCGCGCCGGAGGAAAAGCAAAGCCCCAAGCAGCGCCTCGAACAACTCGAAGAAGAGAACAAGGATTTTCGAAGCCGCATCGAGTCCCTGGAGCTCTTCCGGAAAGAGGCCTTCAAGCAGGAGCGCCAGTCGGCTTGGGCCGACCGTTTTACCCTGGGAATCCAGGCCCGCTCACGCTTCGAGGGACGTTTCAACTACGACCGGGATTCGGACGTGGGGGACAAGGACGGCTTCGTCCTTCTGCGCGCACGCCTTCATGCCCTGGCCCGGGCGACGGAAGACGTGAAGGCCTTCGTCCAGATTCAAGGCTCCCAGGTCTACGGTGGAGTTGCGACGGACCCCGCCGTCTTCGGCCCGGGCAATTCCCTCGATTCCAATACGGACGTTCTGGACAACGAAGGCGTCAGCATCCATCAGGCGTACGCGGAACTTACCTGCGGCGATTGCCTTAATTTCTCCCTGCGCCTGGGCCGCCAGGAGATGCGTTTTGGGGACGAGCGCCTCGTGGGCGCTTTGGATTGGGTGAACCGGGCCCGGTCCTTCGACGGAGTTTCCCTCCTCCACACGACCAAGCCCCACAAGACGCAGATTTTCTTCGACGTCATCCGGCGGCGGGAGAATCCCGATACTCCGCCCATACCTCCGGCGCCCGTTTCCCAACCCAACGATTCCTTTTTCGCGGGCTTTTATAATTCCGCTCCCCAATTCCTGGGGGGCTTCGATTACTACACATTTGTTTATTGGGATGGCGATGGGACGACTCAAACGAGCCCCGCTGATGACGCCGATCTCGTCATCGCGGCTTTCGGTCTTCGCAACAAGAACATTCCCAAGGAAGGTTTCGGATACGACCTGGAGGCCGTTTATCAGGCCGGAGAGAACGACGCGGCCAAAATCCGCGCGTTCGCTGTCCATTCGGCGCTCGCCTACACGTTCGAGAGCGACCTCTCGCCCCAGCTTTTGGCCGAATACAACGTGGCCTCCGGCGAGAAAGATCCCGCTACCCAGGGGGACGAAGACAACCAGTTCCAGAACCTTTTCCCCACGAACCACGGGAAGTACGGCCACATCGATTTCGTCTCCTGGTCCAATCTCCACCACGTCAAGGGGGCGTTTTCCATCGTTCCAACGGAGGGCCTTTCCCTGGCGGCCGAATACCACGAGTTTTTCGCTTACGAACCGAGCGGCGCGATCGGCGTGGCCCCCTCCGCGATCACCGCCGCCCCGGCGCGTACCGAACGCCACTTCGGCCGGGAGGTGGATTTCGTCTGGAAGTGGCGCTGGCGGCCGGAAGTCCTCTTCCTGGGGGGCTATTCCCTCTTCCTGCCGGGGAAAATGTTCACGGCGAGTTCCTTGAAAGGCGATCCCGTCCATTTCGCCTACACGATGATCTCCGTAGAGATTTGAGCGGCCTTTCCAAGGCCCGGGGGAAAAGTGGAATCCCTTTTGAACGGCGGGCATCTTAAGGTTTGCTGGCCTCGGGTGGGCTGATGGGATCATTTGCCGAAACATTGGCGGATCTGCTCAAAGCGCGGGAGCGCGAGGTCCAGGAATGGCTCGCGGCCACCCGTGAGCGTTTCCGGCCGCCTTTTACGACGTCCGTCGATCTCCGGGACGCCGGTTACAAGCTCGCCCCCGTCGATACGAACATCTTCCCGGCCGGCTTCAACAACCTTTGCGAGGCCGACTACGAAGGGGCTTCGGCCACTTTCCGGAAGATCATCGGCGAGCGCGCGGGGAGCGGCGTCAAATCCATCGGCATCGTCGCCGAATCCCATACCTCGAACCTTCCTTATTTCCGGAACCTGGACGTCCTCCAGAAAATCCTCAAAGCCGCCGGTTACGAAGTGGAAGTCCTCTCCCTTTCCCCCGAACTCGTGCGCGACGTAACACCTGTCCCCGTCGAGGACGGGACGCTCGAACTCCACAAAGCCCGCCGCGAGGGGGGGCGCGTGGGTTCCGCGAACCTGCGGCCGGACCTCCTCGTCTTGAACAACGATCTTACGACCGGCATCCCCCCGGAACTCTCCGGCGTCGATCAGCCCCTTCTCCCGCTTCCCGAATTCGGCTGGTGGCGCCGGAAGAAGGGCGTTCATTTCGGCGCCTACGATTCCCTCGTCGCGGAAGCGGCGCCGCTCTTGGGGATCGATCCCTGGCTTCTCTCCACCTTTCAGGAAACGGTTTTGGGAGTGGATTTCGACGGGGGCACGGGCCTGGAAGGCGTGGCCGAAGCGGTCGAGCGGGTCCGCGCCAAGACGGCCGCGAAGTACAAGGAATACGGCATCACCGAATCCCCCTACGCCATCGTGAAGAGCAACTCGGGAACCTACGGCATGGCCGTTCTTCCGGTCGAGTCGGGGGAAGCGCTCCTGGGGCTCGCCCGCAAGGAGCGCAAGAAGATGGCCCGCGGCAAGGGCGGGCTCGCCGTGGCGGAAGTGATCGTGCAGGAGGGAGTCCCATCGCCTCGCCTTCGGGGCGGCAAATCGGCGGAGCCGGTTTTCTACCTCGTGGGCGGCGAAGTGGTGGGCGGATTCTTCCGCGTCCACGCAAGCAAAGGGCCCCGGGAGAATTTAAACAGCCCGGGCTCCGAGTTCCGAAAGATTTGCTACAACCTGATCGGCGACCCCGCCACGCCCGTGGGCGAGTGGAGCCTCTCTCCCGCCGTCGCGCGGGCCTACACCTTCGTTTCCATGGTGGCGAGCCTCGCCGCCGGGCGGGAGCGCCTCTTGATGGAAGCTCAGGCGGAAAACGGCGCTTCTGCGGCGGCCGCGGCAGCGGGATAAGGCTTCTCCTCCTTCCGCTTGGAGAGTTTCCCCTCAAGTCCTATCCTAGTTCCCGTGGCCCCCGAAACCCGCGCAAAACTTCCCGAAGCGCTCCCCGTCGAGTGCCTCGACCGCCGCAAGCTCCGCGTCTTTCTCGAACGGCGGCGGCAGGGCGAACCCGCGCGCGGTTCGGGCGAAGTGCGGCTCGAAGAACTCCTCCGCGAGAATCTGGCGCGGGCCCAGGAACTAATCCCCTCCGGCTCGGGCGTCCTCCTTCTCGACAATCCGATCACCAAGCAGCGCGACCGGCGCGAAAACGAACTCGTCGTCGTGGCGAGCATTTCCCAAGGGACGGGCACCAACCCCTATCCACCCGGAAGGACCATCCCCGTCTACGGGAATACGATCGGCAACGTGTACCTCACGGGCCAGCCGTACCTGGGCCTCCAGAGCGAGGCGAACGAGAACGCCAGCATGGTCGCCGTTCCCGTCTACATCGAAAAAGAAGTCTGCGGCGTCCTTCTCCTCCGGAACCGCATCGGCGGCAAGGAATATCACGAACGGGACCAGCAGCTCCTGGCCATTTTCTCGGATTACATGTCCAGCGTGATCGTGAACGTCCTGGACGCCGAATGGGCCCGGGAGCTCTCCGTGCGGGACGGGCTTACGGGCCTCTACAACGACCGCTACTTCCACGCCCAGCTCTCGAAAGCCATCGTCGTGGCCGACGAATCGGGGGAAGACCTCTCGCTCGTCTTCATGGACCTGGACCACTTCAAGCACGTCAACGACACCCACGGCCACTTGGCCGGTTCCATGGTCCTGCGGGAAGTGGGAGGGATTCTCAAGAACATCGCGAGCCTCCCGGACGCGACCCTCACCCGGTACGGCGGCGACGAATTCGTCTTCATTTTCCCGCGCATCCACGCGGAGGCCGCCCAAGGGGTCTGCGAGCAGGTCCGCCGGGAGATCGAGGGCCACACGTTCCTCCGGGTGGAGGGCCCCTACGGCCCTCCGCTCCACATCCGGGGGATCATCACCTGTTCGACCGGCGTCGCCAGCTACCACGAGCATGTCCGCAAGCGCTTTAGCATCGAGCAGAACAAGGACGCCTTCTTGAAGCTCGCCGACCGGGCCATGTACGCGGCCAAGGAACGAGGCAAGAACTGCGTGGTGGTTTCCGACAAGGAAGGTGAATAAGCCTCACTCTCCCTGGACTTCGGATTTTTGAAACGTCAGATTCGGGCACCTTAACCAAACGGAGGCCCGCGTCATGGCCGCTTACGAAGACATCAAGGTCGAGTCCGAGAACGGCATCCGCTGGATCGCCATCAACCGTCCCACGAAACTCAACTGCTTCCGCAACCAGACGATCGATGAACTCACGGATGCTTTCCGCGAAGCGGGGCGGGACGCGAGCGTGGGCGCCATCGTGCTTTCGGGCGAAGGGGGGAAATCCTTCTGCGCCGGCGGCGACATCGAAGAGATGTCCGCCATGAACGCCCAGAGCGGCCGTGTTTTCCTCCAGCGCCTCATGGGTCTCGCCCGGGCGATCCGGGAAGCCCCCCAGCCGGTCATCGCCATGGTGGACGGCTACTGCCTGGGCGGCGGGCACGAACTTCATATGATCTGCGACCTCACAATCGCCTCGTCCCGTTCCAAGTTCGGCCAGACGGGCCCCCGGGTGGGGAGCGTTCCTGTCTGGTTCGGGACGCAAATGCTCCCCCGCATCCTGGGGGAAAAACGGGCGAGGGAAGTCGTTTTCCTCTGCGAGCAGTACAGCGCAGAGCAGGCCCTCTCCTGGGGGCTCGTAAACCAGGTCCACCCGCCGGAGAACCTCAAGGAAGAAACCCGCAAGACGTGCCAGAAAATCCTGGTGATGAGCCCCCAGTCGATCCGGATCGCGAAGATTTCCTTCAACTTCGGGACGGACGCCATGGGGCCGTCCTTCACCCACGCCCTCGAAATGCTGGCGAGCTGCTACGGCGGGCCTGAACTCCTCGAAGGGATGAACGCGTTCCGCGAAAAGCGGCAGCCCGATTTCTCGAAGTTCCGGAAGAACTAGTTACTGCCCTTCAGGGGGCAACTCGACGGGCTCGGCCGGAATGTACTCGGGCTGCTGGTACTGCGGCTCGGAGGGCTTTGGTTCCTCGGCCGGAGGAGGCGCCGCCGGGGGCGGCGTTTCCGAGGGGGCGGTTTCCGAAGGTTGCTCCGTTGACGGTGGCGGTGCGGGACGCGGCGCCGGCTCCGCCGGAGCGGCGGCGGGTGGCGGTGCGGGCAGGGGCTCGGCGCTCGAAGCCGGGCCGCGGTAGATCGATTCCTGGGCCTTGAGGGCCGCCTGATCGAAGCAAGTGCTCACGCGAGGGTAGACGTCGAGCTGCGCGTAATCGTTCAAGAGAAGCCCCAGGTGGCCGTAGTAGTCCTGGTGGCCGTTCATCTTTCCGAACAATTCGAGCGTGAGGACCGAGGGTTCCATCTTGGAGAGCGATTCGATGACGTTCTCCGGTTGGGCCACGTTGTCCCGCCATCCGGCGAAGACGCAGAGGGGCGCCCGGATGAGGTTCAAGTCGTCGTTGTAGTTGAATCCGCCGCCCTGGGTAGCGTAGGCCTTTTCTTCGGCGAACCAGTCGGCGAATTGCTTTAAAATATCCGTTCGGATTTTTTCGAGTCCCACGTCCCCGAAGCGCTCTACGAGATCGGGATCGAGGAAAAGGTCGTTGAAGAAAAGGACGCTGTAGACGGTTTCCGTGTTCTCGGGGAACGGCGCCGGTAGGAACATGCCGAGCCGCAAATCCATGTATTCGGAATCGTAGGCCTTGTCCCGCTGGAGAAAGAGGGAATTGAGCGTGTCGTTGGGGGCCTTGAAGAGCGTGGGGGCCGCCATCGCCACTCCGGAGGCGACCTTCCGGGAGTACTGCTCGTTTTCCATGATTCCGTAGACGATCGTTCCCCCCGTCGAGTGGCCCACGAGGTTCACCTGGACGGCACCCGTCTGGGCGATCACGAAATCCATCACCGCGTTCACGTCGACGACGTAATCCTCGAACGACCATCTCGCTCCATTGGGCCCCGCGAGTTCGGGGCGCGAGTGGCCGTGGCCCCGGAGTTCGACGATCCAGGTGTCGTAGAGATTCGCGGCCAGATGGCGGGCGAGTGAATGCTTTTCGTCGAAATCCCAGATGAAGCGATTGAATCCCTCGCCGTGGACGAGGATGACGGGGTTTTCCTTCGCCAGGGCGCCCGGCGGCGGATAGTGGTAGACGGCGAGATTCCATCCATCGGGTGTGGGAACGCGGATCACGGGCACGTCGCCATAGCCGAAGGATTCGAGGGGAATGGTCCCAAGGTAGAGGTCTTGCTCGGTCGGCGCCCCTCTTTCTTGGGGTGGGGGTTCGCCGGCAGGCGCTGGGGGTGGAGAAGGAGCGGGAGCCTGCTGCGGTGCGGGTGCCGGTGCGGTTGTTTCTTCTGGAGGAGCCGAATCGGCTGCGGGCAATGCAGGGGCCGCTTCCGAGGAGGCGGCCGGATCGGCCGCGGCAGGCGTTTCCAGGGTTTCCTGCCCAAGGCCCGGCCAGGGAGAGAAGGCGAGCAGGGCGGCCGCGAGGGCGGCCGGAATTTTCCAGGAGAAATTCCCGCCCATGGTCAGAATTTCCCCCAAACGTCGAAGCCGGGCGTCCTCTCCTCGATCCATTCGAAGAGCCGGGGGAAGACTTCTTCCTTGGCGTGTGTCCCGAAGAGCAGACCCAGATGGCTGTAGTCGTGGAGTTGCCCGTAATCACGTCCCAGGAGCAGGAAAGTCTTGTCCTGGGACGTGATCACCCGGAACCCGTAGTTGACGGCCCCCGGGTGGGCGAACTGGTCGGCCGTTCCGGCGACGACCAGCACGGGAACGCGGATGAGGGAGAGCTTGTTCCGGTAGGAGAAGTTCAAATCGGCCGAGAGGAAATCGTTGGCCTCGACCCAGTGAGTGAGCTGTTGGAGCACTTTGGGGGAGATCACTTCGAGCCCGCGTTCGGCGAAGCGCTTGACCGTAAGCCGCGGCATGGGTGTTCCCTTGAGCATGAGCTCGTCGAAAAGGGCCCATTCCTCCGCCCGCGCCGGAAGGTGGAGGAGCGGGAGGGGATCGAGCCGGTTCCAGTCCCGGCCCTGGGAAACGAAGCGTTCCATCGCCGGGGAGTACTCGGCGGCGAAGCCGGGCGGCGCCAGCAGGACAGCGCCCGCCACTTCGTCGAAGAAGTTCTCCGTGACAAGATAGGCGTAGATGGCCATGGCCCCGATGCCGTGGCCCATGAGCGTTACGTACCGGGAATTGGTTTTGCCCTGGACGTAGCTCACGGCGGCGGGGAGGTCTTTGTGAACGTAATCGTCGAAATTCCAGTCGTAGGGGAGCTCGTTGTGCCACTCGGGTTTCGTCGATTCGCCGTGCCCGCGGAATTCAAGCGCCCAGACATCGAACCCGAGGCGGGCGAAGTACTTGATGAGGGAGTCCTGCCCCGCCACGTCCCAGATCCATTTATTCATCCCCTCCTCGTGGCAGAGGATGATGGGAGGGAGGCCCTCGCGGATCACGTTGGGCTCGGTGCGGTGGAGAGCGAGGCTCTTTCCATCCGTCGTCTGGGCGAAAAAGACGTGGGGCTTCTTGGAGGCGTAGGGGAGGAGCCGGATGAGGTTCAGGTTGGGGTTGATGAATTGTTTGTCGCAACCCACCAGGAGGGCCCCGAGAAAGAAGACCAGGGCGGAGAGTGCCGCCGCTGCGCGCCGTGGATTTTCCCGCAGGCCCCTCATTGTTTCCTCAGTGCTGTTCGAGCCACGCGAACACGAGCGGGAAGACATCCTCCCGCGAGCGATCGCCGATCACGAGGTCCAGGTGGCCGTAGTCGGCGCTGTAGCCGTTGGCTTTGCCGACGATCCGAAGCGCCTTGTCCAGCGTGCCCAGTTTCTCGAAAACTTCCCGCGCCGCCATCGGCGGGCAAATGGCGTCGAGCTTGCCCGTCGCCACGAGGGTCGGCACGTGGATGCGGTCCAGGTTGGCCGAATAGATCACGTTCTTGTCCGCCGAGCGGAACTCCCCGCTTTCCATCCAGTCGATCGTCTGGTTGAAGAGGTTGGGGGAGATGTTCGCCACGGCGTTCTGGAACACCATGCTCTGGGTGCGGGCGTCGACCGCTTCGTTGTTCCACAGCATGGATTCGAAGGCCAAGTAGGGGTCCCATCCGAGCAGCAAGAAACTGCGGATCGGGCCGAAGTTGTTGTCCACCCAGCCGACGTTGTTGGAGGCCGCCTGGGCGACCAGACGGCTCGTCTGCGTTTTGACGGCCATTTCGGCGAGGGCTTTGGCCTTGAGGACGAAATCTCCGGCCTGCGTCCGGATGGGAAAGCTCGAAGGCCCGGCAAGGGCGGCGAAACTGCGGACGGTTTTCTCCCCGGGGTGGAGGCCCAGGTAGGCGTATCCGAGCATCGCCCCCATGGAATGCCCCACCCAGGAGAGTTGCTCCCGGCGCGTTTCGTAGCGGACGAATTCGACGGCCGCCGGCGCGTCCACTTCGACGAAGGTGTCGAACGTATAGGTGTTTTCCTTCTCTCCCATGCCGAAGATGTTGGGCTTGGTGCTTTCGCCCGCGCCGCGGAGTTCCAGAATCCAGACGTCGTAACCTTTTTCGTAGAGGTAAATCGGAAGGGAGCGGTCTTTGGCGATGTCGAAATTGTAACGGTTCATCGCGAAATCGGGGATGAGGAGGACAGGCTCTTTTTCGATCGCGATCTTTTCGGGCCGGTAGCGGTGAAGGGCGAGCTTCCATCCGTCGGGCGTGCTGGCGTAGTGGAGTTCGGTAGGTTGGGTCAGGGGCCAGAGCCAGAAGCACCCCTGGAGTCCCAGGAGGAGGAAAGGAGCGAGGAGCACCCTCAAGATGCGTTGGGCAGAAAAAGAATGCATGCGACGTTTCCGTTCGCCTTGGTCCCCACCCCGGGGCCGGGTATCCAGCAAAGTCGTTGCGAAAAAGAGTCTAGCACGCGTCACAACGGCGCCAGAGTAAACTTTTGTGTCGTGATTTCCAGTAGTTAGGCCCGTTTGAGGCTCCCCCCCCTCAGCCCGGGTCTTCGAGGGCCGCTCGCCCGCGTTGGAGGGGAATCCAGATAACCGCCGCTGTCACGAGGGCGACGGCCCCCAGGGAGACGGCGATGGCGGCCCGGTCGAGCCGGTCCAAGGGGAACCCTTTGCTCTGGTTCGAGAGATAAAGGTAGACGGGCAGGGCCTCCAGCACGATGACCACTCCCACGTAGCTCATGGAAAGGAGCATGTAGAGGACGCCCCCGTAGCTCATGGCGAGGCGTGCGGCGTTCTCGTACCGGAAGTCCGGATACCGGGCCCCCAGGCCCACGGCGAGGGCGCACACGGCGAAGGTCATGAAGAGAACCGTTCCGAGCCCGAGCCATGAAATGAAGGGGTGGACTTCGAGGAAGTAGTTCGAAAGGACGACGAGCAGGAGCCCAAGTACGAGGAGCGGTGGGAGGTACGTCCAGAGCTTGGACCGGAGAATCTCCCGCACCGAAATGGGCGAACTGCGGAGGAGCCAGAAGGCCTCGCCTTCGAGGCTCACGGCGGGGAAGGCGAAGCGCAGGCACAGGGTGGAGAGGACGAAGCCGATCATGCCGATGTTGAGGAACGAGATGACGGATTTGAGGCCCGTGAGGTCGAATCCCGTCGCGAAGATGCCGCCCGAAAGTTTGATCAAATACATGTTGAGCACGTAGATCGCCGCGATCCCGAGGACCAGGAGGAGCTGGGACCATTGGGCCGTGTCGCGGAAGAAAACGAGCAGATCCTTTTCAACGAGGGGTCGGTGGACGCCGGGGACGAGGGCACCAAGGAGCCGGGCGAGGCCCCGGCAAAAAAGCTCGAGCGTCCGACGTCCTAAAAAGGGGAAAATCTGAAGGGCTTTGATATTGGCGAGAAAAGCCTTCACGCGTGTTCCCGCCGGGACGGCGCCTTCGTCTTCGGAAATCCTCTTGGCTTCGAGGGACCGGGACCATCCGCGAAAGTAAAAACGCGAGGCGAGAGCTTCCGCGAAAAAGAGAAGGGCGAGCGGTGTCGAGACGAGCAGGAAAGCGAAGAGCCACAAATCATGGGGCGGCGTTTTCGTAATTCCGAGAAATCCCGCGAAGACTTCCGTGAGCCACGTGCTTGGAAGATAGATCGCCCCCGTCCGGTCGAGGGCGAGGAGGTATTCGAGAGCCGAGGCCCTCACGTCGGGCCGGATGAGCATTTCGGGGCGCAGGTAGCGGATGTAGAAAACGAGCCCCGTCACTCCCGCCAGCATGACGAGGAAGAGGAGGTCCCGGAGGCGTCTTGCCGGAAAAACGTTCGCCAGAACGATGATAAGGATCACGCCCAGGACGGTCGAAAGCAAAAAGAAGAAAAGCATCAGCAGGGGCGACGCCAAATAGAAGGAAAGGGGCGCCTCGAACACGGCGCCGTATCCGAGGAGAATGGGCGTCAGGAACAGAAGAATCATCCAGGACGAAGCGGCGAGCATTTCGAGCAGTTTGGAATAGAAGACCGAAGAGAGCCGGGCGGGGGTTCCGAAAACCAGATGGAGGTCCCGGGAGAGGAGAAACACCGAGAGGCCCACGATGAGGTTGGAGTAGAGGAGGATGCCAAAGCACATGGGGACGCAGAACCCGAGGAGCGCCTTGGCGATCCGCACGCCCGCGTCGGGGACGTGTTCGAGGTAGAGGAGCCCCCGCCACGTGGTCGCGAAGGTTCCCGCCCAGAAAAGAAGGCCCAGGGAGGCCAGGAACAGCGCGCGCGCCCGCTGGCGGCCGTGGCGGCGGTAGGCGTTTCGGGCCCCCTGGAGCTTGGGGCGCAGGAGCAGCAGGATTTCGCGCATGGGGGAAGGTTATTTCTGATCCTTGAGCGCCCGTTTCTCGTTCTCTTCGATCGTGCTCCGGATGATGTACTTGGCCCACTGGCTGCGTCCCGCCCCGCCGAAGAGAGTGCGAAGGTCCTGGTAGAGGGCGTCGTCCTGGATGAGGGCGCCGATGGTCCCCTTCCCCTCACGCAGCTGGGCGCTTACTTGCTTGAAATCCTGGCTGCTCGTCCGCAGGTTCTCGGTCAGTTCGGCGAAGTCGGCCCCCAGGCCCCCTTCTTTCTCTTCGTAGAACATCCGGTGGGCGAGGTTTGTCCCTTCCCGGAGCTGGTGGGCGGCGTCGGAGAGGTCCGAAGCGATCTTGGCGATGTCTCCGGTAGCTTGCGCCAGTTCCTTCCCATAGATGAGGGTGTGGAGAGATCCTTGGCCGCTTTGGGCTTCGCGCAGGAGGTCTTCAAGATACTTGGAAGCTTTTTCCGCGTTTCCCGCGGTGGTGGCGAAGTCGGCCAGGATGCCCTTGTGGGCGTCTTCGTAAATGATGGCGTGGACGAACCCGTTTCCCGTCCGGATTTCCGAGAGAATGGCCTTTAGATCGGCCACCCCCGTCGAGATGTCGGAAGCGGTCTTGGGACTGGCATAGAGGTCGACGGCTTCGCCCACCTTGGCGCTCGCGTCCTTCACGTTCCGGAGGATTTCCTCGAAATTGCCGTAGAGCTCGGCGATGTCGAAGGGGTCCATGCCTTCGAGTTCCTGGGTTTCCATCACGGTCCCCAGGTCCACGTTCCCCTGGATGATCTCGACGTATTTGTCGCCCAAAAGCCCGAGCTGCCGGATCTGGGCGCGGGCGTTCAAAGCGATCCGCTCGGCCGTCCGCTGCTCGATGGACATGGTGACGATGACGGACTCGGTGCCCGGCGTCGTGGAAAAGGAAATGTCCCGGACCTGCCCGATGTCCACGCCGGCAAGGCGCACGGGGGCGCCCACGAGGAGCCCGCCGATGTTGCGGAAGGGGCTCCGGATGTCGATGCGCCGCGCGAAGGGCTCTCCCTTCCCGCCCACGAAGAGGATGAGGATCGTAAAGAGCGCGATCCCGCCGAGAATGAAGGCGCCCACGATCAAGTTCGTCCGCGAGGTTCCCTGTTCCATGGGGCGTTTCTCCGTTCCGGTGGCCTACCGCGCCATTATAGCGGCGCCGTTCCTTCGAGGAACTGGCGCACGAGCAAGGGGCCTGAAACACGAAGCTCCTCGGGCGGCCCCACGGCGACGATCTCCCCTTCCCAGAGGAGCGCCGCCCGGTCCGTGGCCTCGAAGACGGTGGAAAGCTCATGCGTCACGATGAGGCTCGTCACGCCGATCTTTTTTTGGAGCGAGCGGATGAGTTCGTTGATCCGGCGCGTGTTCGTGGGGTCGAGGCCCGTCGAGGGCTCGTCGTAGAGGATCATGCGGGGCTCGGTGGCGATGGCCCGGGCGAGGGCCACCCGTTTTTTCATCCCTCCCGAAAGCTCGGCTGGCATTTTTTTCTCGATCCCGGGAAGGCCGACGAGCGAGAGCTTTTCAGCCACGATTTTGGGAAGGTCCTCTTCCTTGGCAAGCCCCTGCTCCCGGAGCGGAAAGGCCACGTTGTCGAACACGGAGAAGGAATCGAAGAGGGCCGCCCCTTGGAAGAGCATGCTCGCCTGCCGGCGGATGCCCAGATACTCCCGTTCGGAAAAATGGGAGATTTCTTTTCCGTCGAACCATATCTCGCCGGCCGTGGGGCGCAGGAGGCCGATGATTTCCTTGAGGAGCACGCTCTTGCCGGTCCCCGAGGGGCCCAGCAGAACGAAGGATTCGCCCGCGTAGATGTCCAGGTTCACGTTCTTGTGGACCATGTGTCCGCCGAGCACGGTCTTGAGGCCGCGGATTTTGACGAGGGGTTCTTTGGGCGGATCGCTCGGCATGGGTTCTACCAGAGAAGCATGAGGACTTTGGAGAGGAGGAAGTTCGATACCAGGATCGCGACGAGGGCCGAGACGACGGTCTTTTTCACGGCCTGTCCTAATCCCACCGTGCCGCCGTGGGTCCGGATTCCCTCGTTGCAGGCGATCACGCCCACGAAGAAGCCGAAGAAGATGGTCTTGATGATGCCGCTCGCCACGTCCTTGACCTTGAGGGAGCGGAGGACGGATTCCATGAAGAACCGGGGCCCCACGCCCGATTCCAAGTAGGAGACCACCATCCCGCCCGCGACGCCCAGGATGTCGGCCAGGGTCGTAAGGAGCGGGAAGACGAGCATGCACGCCAGCACCCGGGGCATGATGAGGCGCCGCAGCGGATCCGATCCCAAGGCCCGCATGGCGTCGATCTGCTCGGTGACGGCCATGGAACCGATCTCGGCCGTAAAGCCCGAGCCCACGCGGCCCCCCACGAGAAGGCTCGTCAGGACGGGAGCGAGTTCCCGCACGAGGGCGAAGGCGACGATCGTTCCCACGTAGGTCTTCGCCCCGAAGCGGGCGAGCCCGAAGGCGAGCTGGAGGGCGAGGGCCATACCGGTGAAGACGGCGGCCGTGATGGCCACGGGAAGGGAGCGGTAGCCCACTTCGAACACCTGCTCGAAGAACATGGCCACGTCCCGCTTGTCCCACCGCTGGGTGATCCGGCGGAAGAGGCCGAGGCAGAGGTACGAAAAGTCGGCGACGGCCTCCAGGATGGCCGTGGACGCCCGTCCCACGTCGGTGACGCCCCGCTGCACGGGGCGCCAGAGGACGTCCTCCAGGAAGAACTCAATCGCGCGTTTTGAATCCATTGAGGAATCCCTGGAAATCCGCCTGGGCCGCCTCGAAAGTTCCGGGCGGCGCCACGAGGGTGAAATCGAAAATGCACCGGTTTTTCTTTAGGACCCGGACCCACACGCGGACGGGCACGCCGTCGATCTTGCCGTCGGCCACGAGGTCGAAGGCTTCCCGTCCGGCGAAGGGGAGGGTCTCTTCCCGGAGAATTTTTCTTTCCGTTACCCCGCCCAGGAGGTCGCGGGCGAGGCGCGAGAGGGGGGAATCCGTATAACGGTTGCAGATGGAACGGGTCGCCACCGTGGCACCGTATTGGGGCGTAAAGAAGAAGGCGTCGCCCGCCTCCACTTCCTCCGGCTCCCAGTGGTCCGGAAGGGGGCCCAGTTCGTAATCCACTTCGCCCCCCTCGAAGCGGGTGCGGTCCACGAGTTCTCCCTGCTTGGCGGCTTCGCCGGCGGGGGGCGATCCCAGGATCATTTGGGTGAGCAATTTGCCACATCCCGAAAAGGAGAGGACCAGGAGGGCGATGCCAAGTTGGACGGCGCGGGAGGGCACGCCCTAGAATAAGCGCGCGTGAACGCTCCTGCCAACGTTTTCCGCCGCGCCTTCTCACCCCTCCGGGCGGAGCCGGGTTCGCTCGGTGCGGCGCTCGCCGCGGGCCTCCTACTCCAGATGGGGGCAGCCCTTACGCGGGGGGCCTTCGCGCAGGCGTTTTTTGCGCCGCTCGTAAGCCTTTTTTTCGTCCTTCTTTCTTTCGCCGCCGCCGAGGAGCTTTCCCCCGCGGGGGGAAACGCGCCGTCCCGCCCCTTTTTCCTGGAGGGGCTTGCGGCGGGGTTTTTCTACACCTTCCTTCTTTTCGGGACGGGCGATCCGGCCGGCGCGGCCGCCGTCCCGGTCCTGGGAAAACTGCAGGGCCTGGCCGCCTGGCTCGAATCGGTCTTCGCGGACCTGCTCGGGCTTTTTCACCGTCTTGTCTTTGGAGGCGGGGTTTCCTACCGGTACAGGGAAGTGGCGCGGGGGCTTGCGCTCTCCCTTCTGGCCGCGTTCCTGACTCTTCCGTTTTTGATCAAGAATTCCCCCAAGCTCCGATTGTCCAAGGCCGAGGGGAAGGCCCTTCTGTTGGCGGGGGCACCCCTTCTCGCCCTCCTTTTCGTCCGCAACATTCCCGGTCTCCTGGCCGTCCCGGTTTCAGTGGCTTTTTATTTCGTGACGGCCGCCCTGCCCGAGGAACTCGTCTTCCGCCGCGCTTTTCAAAGTTCTCTTCGCAGTTTTTCTTTGCTCAAAGAAAAACCCGGCGCGCGGACGGCCATCGCGGCGGCGCTTTTCGCCCTCGCGCACGTTCCTCTGTACTGGGGAGAAGATGGGGCGGCCGGTATTCTTCGGATCGGCGCCCCGCTTTGCGCCGGCCTCTCGATGGGCGCCCTATGGGAGCGTTCTCGAAACCTCTGGCTCGCCGTTCTTTATCACGCCTTGTTCGACGCCGCCGTCCTCTAGGGACGCTTCCCGGGCGAAGACTCCGGCGGGGACGAGGCGGATTCCGTCTGCGGCGAGCTTGGGGATTTCCCGTTCGAGGACGCTCACGGTCTCGGGATGGGGATGGCCGATGGCGATGGCGCTCCCCCGGATTTTCGCGATCCGGACGAGTTCGGCAAATTGCCGGGAAATGAATTCCTCGTTTATTTCGTGATCGAGAAAAACATCACGGCCGATGGCCCGAAGGCCCGCTTGCCTTGCCGTGTCCTGGGCCACGGAATCCGGCGCCGTCTTGGAATCCAGGAAATAAAGGCCCCGCGAAAGAAGCGGCACGAGGGCGGCCCGCATTTGTCCGGCGTCCCGCGTGAAAGCGGAGCCCATGTGGTTGTTCATTCCCACGACGGCGGGGAAAGCTTCGAGGTTCGCGGCGACCTGCCGGGTGATCTCTTCTTCGCTCATGGAAAGAAACACGGCCCCGGGCCCCGGGTCGGGGACTTCACTGGCGGGCTCTCCGCCGTACCCGTTTCCATTGGAGCGGTGGGGAAGGGGTTCCATGGGCTGGTGGAGGATGAGTTCGCGCCCTTCCCGCACGACGAGGGCGGCGGCCTGGGTGCTGTAGGGCCGCCCCGGCATGACGGCGAAAGTGAGCGGCGCCCGGATCGCGAGCAGCCGTTCGATGGGCGGCAGGGTGTATCCAAGATCGTCGATCACGATGGCGATCCGGGGCGCTTCGGGTTCGGGAGGGAGAACCTCCGGCGCCGGGGGCGGAGCGAGCGCGGCCCGGCGCAGGGCGGCCCGGAGCTCCTGCTTGTAGAGAAGGACGATGGCGATGGCCGCCGCCGCCAGGACGAGGGGGAAGTAGGCCACCCAGAGCGGAATCCGCTCCAGGAAGCTTTTGGGTTTTGGCGGCGCGGCGTGTTTTTTCTTGTGCTTGGGCAATTCTCGTGCTCGTCGGGGAGGGAAGGTGTTTTATTTCCCACCCCCCACCCGGGAACGCTCCCATCGGACGTAGGTCCGCAGGAACTCGGTGGCCCGGGCGAGTTGGGCATCGCTCGCCCACCAATCGGCCGTTTGCGAAGCGGCCCCGGCGGTCCGGTTCACTTCGATGTGGTCGCGCAGGTCCGCCTCCCGCCGCCGGGTTTCCGCGGCGGCGGCCTGGGCCGTCACGATTTCTCCGGAGACCCGCACGTCGGGGACGATCCCCTCGGCCTGGATGGAGCGGCCGCTCGGCGTGTAGTAGAGCGCCGTCGTGAGCCTGAGGGCCGAGCCGTCGTCGATCTTGATGATCGTCTGCACCGAGCCTTTTCCGAAAGAAGGCTCTCCCACGACGACCGCCCGCCCGAGGTCCTGAAGGGCGCCGGCCACGATCTCGGAGGCTGAGGCGCTTCCGCCGTCGATGAGAACGGCGAGGGGGAAGTCGTACTTCTTCTTGTTGGGAGAGGCGGCGTACTGGGCGGCCTGGGCGGGGTTCCTCCCCCGCGTCGAGACGATGATACCCGAATCCAGGAAAAGGTCGGCGACGGAGACCGCCTGATCCAGAAGGCCGCCGGGGTTCTGGCGCAGGTCGAGCACGGCGCCCGAGAGGGTTCCCTTCGCTTCCTTGGAGAGGTCTTCGATGGCTTTTTCGAGCTGTTTGCTGGTTTCTTCCTGGAACACGCTCACGCGCAGGTAGCCGTAACCGGGGGTGAGCATCTTCTGGCGGACGCTCTTCGTGTGAATGATCTCCCGGGTGAGGGTGAAGGGGCGGGGCGCTTCCCATCCGGCCCGCAGGACGTCGACGACCACTTTCGTCCCCGGGGCCCCTTTGAGGAGTTTTACCGCTTCGTCGAGCCGCAAGTCCCGGGTGGGTTTCCCGTCCACGCTCACGATCACGTCGTCCGAGAGAATGCCCGCCTCGGCGGCGGGGGAATCCTCGATGGGCGCGATGACGGTGAGCTGCCCGTCCCGCATAGTCACTTCCATGCCGAGGCCTCCGAATGCCCCGCTCGTCGATTCCTGGAAGGCGCTGAATTCCTCTTTCGTGATGTAGGAGCTGTGGGGGTCCAAGTGTTCGAGGATGCCACGGATGGCGTTGTTGACGAGTTCGTCGAAGGCGATGGGTTCGACGTAGGCGTCGCTCACGACCTGGAAGACTTTCGTTAGTACGCGGAGCTTTTCGTAGGGCTCGCCCGGCTTGGCCGCGGCGAGGGCGGCGAAGGCGAGAACGGCGAGGCCCGCGAGAGCGGCCAGTACGGGGCGGCGCGGCTTGGAAGGGTGGTTCTTCATGGAGGTTCCTTTCATTCGAGCAAGAGCCACTCGGCGGGATCGAGGGCGCGCCCGTGGTGGCGGACTTCAAAATAGAGCGAGGGTTCCTGCTGGAGGCCGCTCTCGCCGACGGTGGCGATCACCTCCCGGGTTTCGACCGGGTCCCCCACGCTCTTCTTGAGGGCGCCGCAATGGGCGTAGAGAGTATAAAAGCCTTCTCCGTGATCGAGAATCAGGAGATTGCCGTAGCCCCGGAAGCGGTCCGCGAAAAGCACGACCCCGCCGAAAACCGCCTGGACGGGGGTCCCCGCCTTGGCGGAGAGCTCGACGCCGTTGTTGAACGTGACCGTGCCGAAGTGCTCGTTCACCTGCCTCCCGAAGCGGCTCAGCAAAGCCCCCTGGACGGGTGGGGCGAGGCTTTTCTGGTATTCGATGAAGCGCGGCCCGGCGATGCCTTTGGGAGTCTGGAGGAGGAGCTGGCTGCGGATCTTGCGTTCGAGAAGGTCGAGAAGCTGCTGGAGGGCTTCCGACTGGACGGAGAGCTCGCCGACCGCTTCTTCGTATTTCTCCCGCTGGCGCTGGACGGCTTGGACGATCCGCAGGCGGTTTTTCCTCTCGATCACCGCCTTTTCACGCACGACGAGGAGCTCGCTTCGCCGCTCTTCGAGCTCTCCGAGCTGGGCTTTTAATTCCGTTTCCAGCGATTCGAGTTTCCGGATGCTCTCCTGGAAAATCTTCACGCGCTCGGCGTCTTCCGCGAGGATGACGCCGAGGTGGTGGCGCCGCCGCTGGAAGTCGGCCACCGAAGCGGCGCTCAAAAGCACGCGCACGGAACCCGCGGGCCCGAGCTTGTAGAGCCCCACGAGGCGCTTGGTCAGGCTCTTCCTTTGGCGTTCGAGGCGCGCCTTCTCGGCGGCCAGGTCTTTTTTCGTCTGGGCGGCGGCTTTTTCGAGCGTGGCGATCTGGCTTTCGAGGCGCAGGCGTTCCCCTTCGTAGCGGGCCAGGGCCAGGTCCGCTTGTTCGAGAAGGTCGAGCACCGAGTCTTCGCGTTTCTCGACTTTTTCGAGGCGGCGCCGTTCCTGGTCGAGGAGTTCCCGGAGGCTCTCAAGTTCCCGCCGGCGCTCGGTGGCTTCGGCTTCCAGGGAGCGGATGCTTTCCGCGGAGGGTGGCTCCTGGGCGAGGGCGGGAAGGGCCGCCAGGAAGAAAAGGAAAAAGTACCCGAGGGCCCGCCGCACGCTTAAACCCTCAAATGCCGGCCGGTGGCCACGAAGCTCGCGAGGAACGCGAGGACGACGCTGCCGCCGACGAGGAGAGCCATCTGGGAACCGCTCAGAAAGGAGATTCCTCCCACGCCCAAGACGTCGCCCACTTCGGAACCCAGGCGCTCGAGGCTTCCCTGGAAGACGCCGTAGAGAATCGCCGTTCCCAGGAGCGAAGCCGCGGTTCCCTGGAGGATTCCCTCGATCAGGAACGGCGTTCGCACGAAACTGTCGGTGGCCCCCACGAGCTTTAGGACTTCGATCTCCGACTTTCGCGCATAGACGGTGAGCTGGATGAGGTTCGAGATGGAGCCCCATCCGACGAAAAGAAGGACGAGACTGAGGGCCGTTCCGAGGAGCGAGAGGCCCTGGAGGATGACGCCGTAGCGCTCGACCCACTGCTGGCCGTACTCGACTTCCTCGACGCCCGGGAGCGTTCCGATCTGGCGCGCCACGCGGACGACCTCCGTGCTGGCCCGGAGTTCCGGGGGGACGCGGATTTCGATGGAGGCGGGAAGCGGGTTTTCTTCCAATCCTTCGAGTACCCCCGAAAGGCCCGCGAGGTCCTTGCGGAAGCGGCTCAGCGCCAGGGATTCGGAAACGAAGTCGGCCCCTTCCACTTCCGGCTGGGCGGCGATCATGCGCGCGATGCGCCGGCCCTCCTGCTCGTCGATCCCTTTCTTCAAGTAAGCCGTGATCTGGAGCTGTTCCCCCCAGCGGTGGACGAGGGCCCGCAGGTTCGATCCCACGAGCAGGAAGAGGCCGATGACGACGACCATGAGGGAAAAACCCGTCACCACCCGAAGGTTCAAAAGCCACTCCTCCCGGATGTTCCGGAGGGCCCGGTGGAGGAAGTAGAAAGGACGGTTCACGCGGGGACGCCCTCTTCGGGGGATTCGGCCCCGGCGACGACCCGCCCCCCTTCGAGGGCGATCACGCGCTTGCTCATGGATTCGATGAGCGCCTTGTCGTGGGAGGCGATGACGACGGTCGTTCCCCGGGCGTTTACTTCCCGGAAGAGCTTCATCACTTCCTGCGTAATGTCGGCGTCCAGGTTGCCGGTGGGCTCGTCGGCGAGCAGCAGGACGGGATCGTGGATGAGGGCCCGGGCGATGGCGGCGCGCTGCTGTTCGCCGCCCGAGAGGCGCGGCGGATAGGAATCCATCCGGTGATGGAGGTGGACCATCTTGAGCATCCGCAGGACGCGCTTGCGGATTTCATCTCCCGGCATGCCGGTGACTTCCAGGGCGACGGCCACGTTCTCGAAGATGGTGCGGTTCGCGATGAGCTTGAAATCCTGGAAGACGACGCCGATCGTGCGGCGCAGGTGGGGGATGTTCCGGGCATTGAGCCGCGCCAGGTTCACGTTGTTCAGAATGATCTGGCCCTTCGTGGCCCCCTCGGCGGCGAAGAGAAGGCGCATGAGCGTCGTCTTGCCCGCTCCCGAGGGGCCGGTGACGAAGACGAATTCCCCCTTGCGGACGCGCAGGTTCACGTCCGAAAGGGCCTCCACGTCGGCGGCGTACTGCTTCGTCACGTGGAACATCTGGATCATGGCGCAGCGGTACCGGGGCTAGAAGAAGTACCGGATTCCCCCCTGGATTTCCGATTGGACGGAGAGGTCCGGCTGGGGTTCCTTGTCGTCGAAATCCACGTAGAGGACGCCGCCCTCGAAGTAGAGGACCCAGGGGCGCGTGATGTTGAAGTTCACGCCCCAGAGGAAATCCGCGACGAGAAATTCGGAACTGTCGTTTTCCGAGAAGAGGTGGCCCACCCCCACGTCGGAGGCGAAGTAGGGCTCGAGCCAGAAGTGGGGGATTTTCGAGTTGTAGAACTTGAAGGGGTGGATGGCCGCCCCCACGGTGACGCCCCATCCGTCGTGCCGGGCCCCTCCGGTCGAAGGCGGGTTGTTGGCGCCCCAGAACTGGGAGTGGATACGCAGCGTCACCACGTCCTTGATCCGGATCGCGGGGCCGACGCCGCCGTGGGCGGAGTCGAAGAATTCATGGGAGGCGTACCCGGCGAAGGCGTCGATGCCGAATTCCACGGTGCGGGGCACGTCGTCGACGGGCGCGCCGTCGGATTCCTGGGCGAGGGCCGCCGCCGGAAAGAGGAGAAACACGAAAAGCAGGGATGGGAAAAAATAGCGCATGAGAGCGTTCCGCCGCTCCTTGGCGTCCCCGCGGGAGGGATCTTCAAGGAAACGGCCGCATGCCCTCAATCCCCAAAACCGCCGTCCGCGCGGCGGAGAAGAAATCAGCCTCCGCCGGGCTTGTCGCTCGTGGCGAGGTAGGAGAGGATCACCTCGTCCAGGCTCCGGTCGCTGATCAAGTCGCCGCCAAAGGGGCTTTCCACGTCGTCGCCCCGGTCGATGTCGATGGTCTTTTGCGCGGGTTGCGGGGGAGGTGCCGGCGCAGCGGCGGCCGCCGCCTGGGCCTTGGGGGCTTCGAGCGGCGCCCCGCCCTTGGCGAAGGACTCAAGGAGCTTGTCGCACACGCCGTTCTTTAAATCGCGGAGCATCTGCTTGTGCTGCTCCTGCATGAGCTCGCGCACGACTTCTTTCAAATTCTCGTTCTTGAGGATGTCCGTGTAGGAGGTCTTGCGGCGCGCCAGGATGTTCCCACCGATGTAGAGGAGGGTGATGATGTGGGGATTGTCGACCCCCGAGTCCTCCGTCTGGATGTGGTAGATCTGGTTCTTGTATTTGACGTTGTGGTTGTAGCCCGGAAGCATGGGAACCCGCTTTGTTGCAATACCGGACCCGGGCCGCTTTCGGGCGCCGGGCCGCTTTCAAGGAATCCTTATTATAGCGTCGAACCGGAGGGGGCAATAGGGGCCGCTCAGAGCGCCGGCTGCCCCCTGGCCTTCGCCGCCAGTAGCGCGTCGGCCAGGACGATCGCCACCATCGCTTCGACCACCGGCACGGCCCGGGGACAGAGGCACGGGTCGTGGCGCCCTTCGACTTTGAGCGGCACTTCCCGCCCCTCCCGGTCCACGGCCGGCTGTTCCAGGGCGATGCTCGAAGCCGGTTTGATGGCGATGCGGCAGATGATGTCTTGCCCCGTGCTGATGCCGCCCAGGATTCCCCCGGCGTGGTTCGTCTCAAATGTCACTTGGCCGTTTTTCCCGGCGCGCATCCGGTCGTTGTTCTGGCTCCCGCGCATCGTGACCGAGGAAAAGCCGTCCCCAATTTCGACGCCTTTGACGGCGTTAAGGCTCATGAGGGCAAAGGAGAGAAGGGCGTCCAGTTTTCCGTAGACGGGCTCGCCAAGACCCACGGGGACGCCGCTCGCCACGCACTCGACGACGCCGCCGATGGAATCGGTCGCAAGCCGCGCCTCGTCGATGGCTTTGATCATGGCTTCGGCCGCGTCCGGATCGGCCGTGCGGACGATGTTTTTCTCGATGGCCGAGAGGTCGCGCTTCTTGGCGGTGACACTTCCTACCTGAGTCGTGTAGGCCGTGATCTTGACGCCGTGGGGGGCGAGGATCTTTTGCGCGATCACCCCCGCCACGACCCGCCCGATCATCTCCCGGGCCGAGCTCCGCCCGCCGCCCCGGTGATCGCGGATGCCGTACTTCTGGTCGTAGGTGTAATCAGCATGGCCCGGGCGCCAGATGTGCTCGATTTCATCGTACTTCTTGCTCTGGGCGTCCGTGTTGCGGACGATCGCGGAGATGGGGTGGCCCGTCGTCTTTCCGCGAAAGACCCCCGAGAGGATTTCGGCTTTGTCGGCTTCCTGGCGCTGCGTGACCACCTTGCTTTGGCCCGGGCGGCGGCGGTCGAGTTCCTTCTGGAGGTCTTCTTCCGAGAGGGCGAGGCCCGCCGGGCAGCCGTCCACGACGACGCCCACGGCCGGGCCGTGGGACTCGCCCCAAGTCGTAAAACGAAAGAGCTGGCCGAATGTATTCAGGGATTTAACCTCCGCCCACGAACTGGACGATCTCCACCTGGGCGCCGGAGGAGAGCTTTTTTTCTTCGTACTGGGCCTTGGGGACGACTTGCCGGTCCACTTCGACCGCCACCTTTTCCCGGTCCACGGAGAGGTGCGCGAGGAGCCCGCCGACGGACAGGCCGTCGGGCACCTGTTGTTTCTCGCCGTTGACCGTGAGCTGCATGGCAAAGTGGGGCAGGGCCCAGTCGTTCGTAATCTAAACCCATGGCCTCCCGCCCGCAAGGCAAAGGAGGGTTTTGGGCCCAAGTAACCGCCGCTCACTTTGCCCCTGACGCCCCTGTCAGGGCCGGTTTAAACCCTTCATTCCAATTTGTCCCCCCGGAGACCCCGTGCTAGCTTCCGCGCGCTTTCGGGAGGACCGCCCCGCGCGGCCTGGTCCCTCGCCGGTTCTTCGATGATCTCGCGGCCCGGCCGGAACTGCCCGAAGTAAAGGTGACACCCCCCTGCTCGCCGGATTCGGACTTCGCCGTCCGTTCCTGAAGGAGCGTCTTGCAAGCGCCCGACGCGGTGCGGCAAGCGGGGAAGATTCCCGCAAGGAGGAAGATGCGCGTGAAAATTGCAGTGCTCGTCAAACAGACTCCGGATACGGAAACCAAGCCCAAGATCGGCGCGGGCGGAAAAGCCCTGGATACGGGCGAAGTAAAGTGGGTGATGAACCCCTACGATGAATTCGCCGTGGAAGAAGGCCTCCGCATCAAGGAAAAGGCGGGCGGCGATTCGGCCGTTGTCGTCGTGAGCGTGGGCCCTGACCGCTGCGTCGAAACGATCCGCACGGCGCTCGCCATGGGCGCCGACACGGGCCTTCAGGTTTGGGACGCGGCCCTCGAAAAGGCCGATCCCTTCGTGACGGCGAACGTGCTCGCGGCGGCCGTCAAGTCGCTCGACGCCGACATCGTCCTCTGCGGCAAGCAGGCCATCGACGGCGACTTCGCCCAGACCCAATCCCGCGTGGCCGAAATCCTCAACATCCCCCAGGCCAACATCGTGACCAAGCTCGAACTCTCGGGCTTCGCCAAGGGCGCCAAGGCCAAGGCGACCCGCCGCGTGGAAGGCGGCGAGGAAATTCTGGAGTTCACGCTCCCCGCCCTCGTCTCCTGCGAGAAGGGCATCAACGAACCCCGCTACGCCTCGCTCCCGGGCATCATGAAGGCCAAGAAAAAGCCGCTCGACAAGAAGGCTCCTGCCGACATCGGTGTTTCGGGCGACGGCCTCGAACCCCGGATGGATACGGTCGAAGTGCTCATCCCCGAACAGAAGCGCCGCAACACCATCATCAAGGGCGAGCTCCCGCAGACGGCCAAAGAACTCGTGCGGCTCCTGCGCGAAGAAGCCAAGGTCATCTAAGGCCGCCCCAAAGGAACACGGAGGAACATTCACATGGCAGACAAGGACGTGATGATTTTCGTCGAGCACCGGGGCGGTGAGGTCAAGAAGATCACCCGCCAGCTCGCGACCATCGGCAAGGAACTCGCCGGCAAGACCGGTGGAAAGCTCACGGCGGTCTTCGCCGGGAGCGGTGTGAAAGGCAAAGCGGCCGATCTCGGAAAGTTCGGCGTGACCAAGGTGCTCGTGGCCGACCACGCCGATCTTGGCAATTACTCGACCGAGGGCTACGTGGCCGCCTGCGCCAAGGCCATCGGCCAGGAAAAACCCGCGATCTTTCTCTCGGGCGCCACAGCCATGGGGCGCGATCTCTCCGCCCGTCTCGCCCAACGCCTCAATACCGGGTGCCTTACCGACTGCATGGGCCTCGAAGTAAACGGCCAGGGACTTCTCGAAGCCCGCCGCCCGGCGCTCTCGGGCAAAATTCACATGCGCCTTACGATCCCCAAGGCCCGTCCCCAGATCGCCTCGGTCCGTCCCAACACCTTTCCGGCTTCGCCGGATGGTTCGGGCGCGGCCGAAGTGGCGGACGTGGCGGGCGCTTTGGATGGCGTCCAGATCCGCTGCAAGCTCGTCGAACTCCAGACCAAGGCCTCGGCCAAGGCGGACCTGACCGAAGCCGAACGGATCGTCTCGGGCGGCCGGGCCCTCAAGGCCCCGGAGAACTTCAAGATCTTGAACGACCTGGCCGACGTGATCGGCGCCACCGTGGGCGCCTCCCGCGCGGCGGTCGATTCGGGTTACGCCCCCCACGAAATGCAGATCGGCCAGACGGGCCGGGTCGTAAACCCCGAGCTCTACCTGGGCTTCGGCATCTCGGGCGCCATCCAGCATTTGGCCGGCATGCGCACGAGCAAGGTGATCTGCGCCATCAACAAGGACCCCGACGCCCCCATCTTCAAGATTGCCGACTACGGCATCGTGGACGACCTCTTCAAGGTGGCCCCGGCGCTCACGGACGAGTTTAAAAAGCTTCTCGCCGAGGGCTGATCCTCTCGGGCGGGCAAGAAAGCGGAAACCCCCGGGCGATCCCCGGGGGTTTTTGTTTGGACGGTGCTTTTTTCACGGGGGTGGAAATAATTGCCCGGGCAAGTCATAACGGCTTGAAAGGGTCGGGGAAATGAGCGCACAGCCGGAGCGCAAGATCGGCGGGTTTCGGGCCAGGTCCAAGGAAGCCAAGGAAGAAACGCGGGAGCGGATTCTGAAGGCCGCCATCGCCCTTTACGCGGAGATGGGGTACGAAAAATTCTCCGTCCGCAAGCTAGCCGAGCGCACGGGTTATACGCCCCGCGCGCTCTACAGCTACTACAAGAACAAGGACGAGATCGTCGCCGCCGTCGCCCAGGACGGCTTCGAGAAACTCGCCCGCTACCTGGACGTCCCCTCGGCGGATTTCGCCCAGTACCTCTCCGGCATCGGCCGGGCGTACCTCCGCTTTGCAACGGAAAACCCCGACCTCTACCGCCTTCTGTTCATGAGCCGCCCGCCGGGGATGCTCGATGTCGACAAAGTGAGCGAGACCGTGGGCCCGGCCATCTTCGCCAGGCTCCGGGAGAACCTCAAAAACCTGGGCCTTCTCGACGACGCGAGCCGCGAAGCGGGCGGCCCGGCCCAGGACATCCTCTGGGGCCTCGCCCACGGCCTCGCATCGCTCACCATCACCCTTCCCTACTTCACCCCCGAGCGCATGAACGCCGCCTTCGACTTCCTCGTCAAGAACGTGGAGCCGCCCCTGCGGATGTACTTCGAGATGCGGAAGGGGAAGAAATAGGTGCCCCGCGGCACGGTATCCGCCTTCATTGACAATTATTACGCCGCCTTGAATCATCAGGCCCGTGTCAGAGGCGGATCATCCCGGCCGGCCATCGCCCGGCCAGTACAAGCACTACCGCGAATACTTGCGGGATTTGGTCGTTTACCTCAAAGCGGCCAACCCCCGTTTTTCCTTCCGCTACTTCTCCCAGCGGGCGGGTTACGCCTCGCCCAGTTTCCTCAAGCTCGTCATCGAGGGACGCCGGGACATCTCCCTCCAGTCCATTCCCCGCTTTATTAAAGGACTCGGCCTCGCCGGAAAGGAAGCGGAGGAATTCGAGATCCTCGTCCTCTTGAGTGCGGCCCGTACGGACGAGGAGCGCAACCGCTACTACACGAGGCTCCGCGGGAAATCGGCGCGGCCCAGCAAGGCCCTGAAATTCGAGAAAGCCCAGTACGAAATCTACTCCCATTGGTACGGCCTCCCGATCCGGGAGATGCTCCTCCTTCCGGATTTCCAGGAAGATCCCGGATGGATCGCCCGGCGCCTGGGAGGGGCGATCGCTCCCGCCGAGGCCAAGGCCATCCTCCGGTTGCTGGAAGAGACCGGCCTGGCCGTGCGGGGGGACGGCGGCGCCTTGAAAGCGGCGAGCCCCTTTCTCACCACGCCGCCCCAGCTTCAGTCCCTCGCCGTGCGCAACTACCACCGCGCCATGCTGGAGCGGGCCGGCCGCGCCGTCGACGAGATTCCGAGCGATCAGCGCAACATCACCTCGCTCACCATGTCGATCCCGGAAGCCCTCTACAAAACCATTTGCGAGAAGGTCATCTCGTTCCAGGATGAAATCATGGCCTTGATCGAGAAAGAATCCGAAAGCGCCGCTTGCAAGGACTCGCGGCACGAGATTTTCCTCTTCGGCTTCCAGCTCTTCCCCCTCACCCGGAGCCAGGGAGAGAACCCGTGACCGCGCGCCGCCTTCGAATCCTTTTGGCGCTCTTCTGCCTCGTTCCCGGCTTTATGGCCCTCTCCGGCTGCCCCGGCGCCACGCGGACGGGGAATAGCGTGGACGTGCCGCTCGCCGAAGGACCCGTCGGAGCGGGTGGCGGGACTATTGAAGTGACCGACGCCGGCAGCCCCTATTTCGGTGCCGCCGTAATCATTCCGCCCGGAACGGTAGCGGAGGAAGTACAGGTCCAATTATTTGCAAGTGAAGAACCGATAGGTCCTCTGCATGGTGGAAACCTTACGATCTCTCCTTCGTTGGACGTAGAACCCGCCGATTTTCCGTTATCCGCCCCGGTGACCGTTCGCCTTCCCGTGGAAGCGCCTTTGCTCGCCCCGGGGCTCTCTTTGGTTTCGTACATGGCCCAGCAAAACGATCCCGATCCGCCGGTATCGGTCCCTTTCCTCGACGATGATTACTCCGACGGCCTTGCCTCCGCGCTCACGTTTGAACTCGGCACGTTCCAGGTACTTGGAACCGCCGTATCCCCCACGGCTTCCTCCGTCGCGATCGTCCAGCCCCCTTCTGTTTCCAACCAGCATGCCGTTACGGTGGGCAGTCCCGATCCCATCCTCGTGGAAATACGGGTGGTGGGGGATGGAGCCCTCGATCTGGACGCCATTATTAATAATTTCCCCGCCCTTTACCGGGTTACGGCCCGCTTCGTGAATACGAACAACCCGGGGACAGCGGTATTTCCCGTGACGGGCACTCCGGGACCGCAGAATTTAAGTTACGTGGGCGGCGGAGATGACCACTTTGCCCTTTCGACCACGGCGGATCTCTTTCCGCCCAGTAGCGAGGAGGGAACCATCACCGTGGAAACCCGCGTTCATGGCACCAGTTACGCCCCAGCCTATGGAAACCCGCGGCCGTGCCTGAGCGCCGATCCATCGGCCGTCCAGTGTACGCCGGTCGATAACTTGCCAGCCGATCCCTTCGTAGCTGTTCCCTAGTGATTTCGGGCCTTTCCGCGGCTGGCGGCGTACACCAATGGAAAACGCTTTTTATTGCCGGCCCATTGAAGCATTTCACGCCTTGTCCAATAATTGGGCCGTCAGCAACCACTACGGTTCAAGGCTTTCTCTGGGGGTGATAAAATGAACTCGAAACGGGTGTCTCCGATCGTTATCCTCGCTTTATTCCTGGGAGCCGTCCTTCCAGACCGCGCCCGCGCCGCCACCGCGCTGGACGAAACCGTCATCTTGGGCTTTCCGCCGGTAGTCATCCGCCATTATGAGTTTCCGGCCGGGGACGGCGAGGAAGCGACTCTCTCCTTCGAGCGCACGGGGCTGATCTTCGGCGCTGTTTTTCTTAACGGCGAACTCGTCGCCCGGCCCTCCGATTTCCTGAGTTCCACTGCCTTCGACGTTCCCGTCACCCTTGAGAGCGGCAATGATCTCGTCGCCATCCTGGCGGGCAAAAAAACGCTTCGCTCCACATCCTGGTGGAAACGGAGGAGGAAGCCCCCTTGGCCACCGGGCTTGTCACCGTTGCCAGTGGTGGCACCGTAGAAGTCACCGACCCCGGGAGCCCCTACTTCGGGGCGGCCTTGATCGTCCCACCCGGCGGGGTTTCGTCCGACACGGTGTTCAGCTTGTTCGCGGCGGACGAGCCCATCGCCCCTCTCCATCCCGGGAACGAGGCGATTTCCCCGACCCTCGACATCGAGCCCTCGGGATTTTTCTTCTCCCTCCCGGTGGAAGTGCGCCTGCCCGTAACACCCCCCATCCTGGGACCGGGGATGGGCCTCGTCTCTTTCGGGATCAACCGCTCTGGCGGCGCGGGCGGGCCCCTGGAGCCCGCTCCCTTTCTGGATAATGATTTTTCGGATGGGCTCGCTTCGGTTCTAGCAGTTCATTTGAGTTCTTTTGCCATCTTCGGAACGCAGGTTGACGAAAATGCCTCCAGCGTGACCATCATTCAGCCATCCTTGGATGTGGACGACGGGCAATACCCCGTCACCGTCAACGGCACGGACACGATTCAGATCGAAGTTCGAATTTTCGGTGGATCGGGGGGCACTCAAGATCTCGACGCCTCCATCAATCTCTTTCCAGGGTTCTACAAGGTGACCGCGCATTTTGAGAACATCAACAACTCGCTGACTGCGGCATTTCCCGTAACGGGTACCCCTGGGCCGCAGAATTTGAGCTACGTGGGCGGTGGAGACGACTATTTCGTCCTTTCGACCACGGCGGACCTGTTTCCCCCAAGCAGCGAGGCGGGAACCATCATCGTTGAAGCCCGCGTTCATGATACGGGGTATGCCGCCTATACGAGTGCCTGCACCACGGCCACGCCCCAATGCACGCCGATCTTGAATGTACCCGCCTTTCCTTTCGTGGCCGTCCCTCCGCCGCCCCCGGCACCCATCGCCTTTAGCCCCCCGGGAGGGCTCGTGTTTCCGGGCACCCCTTTCGGCTCGGCTTCCGGATACCTTCAATTCCAGATTCAAAATATCAGCGGCGGAAATATCACGATCACGAATCCCCTCGATATCGTTCACGGCGACACGGCGGACTTTACGGTCGCAGTGAACAACGTCTCGCCACCGCCACCTGTGCTTCCGGCTTTGAATGCGGGGCAAACCGCTACTATCAATGTGGCCTTTGCGCCCTCCATCAATCCCACGGTCAATACGACCCGCACGATCACGATCGATGTCGAAGTAGACAACGTCATGCAAGCGCCGTACATCATTACGGGCACTATTCTGCCGAGAGTCCAGATTCTTTCTTTTGCGGCCGCGCCCCCAACGATCACTTCGGCGCAGCCCTCGGACCTCACGTGGACGGCATTGAACGCCACGGATTGCAGCATCGATAACTCGATTGGTTCCGTTCCCACGAACGGCACGGTGACGGTAAACCCGGTTTCGACGGCCACGTACAACCTCACGTGCAACGGCCCCTTCGGACCCGCGGCCGCTCAGGCGACGGTGACGGTGGTCCAGCCGGCGCAAATCCTCTCCTTCACCGCGACGCCGAACCAGGTGGGTGAAGGCGGCATCGTGGCCCTCGAATGGGCCACCCAGGACGCCTCCACTTGCACGATTGATTCCGCTCCCGTGCCGGTGAATGGATCGCTCCGCACAACCATATCGGCCAACACGGCGTTTACCCTCGAATGCGCGGGACTTGCGGGCCCGCCCGCGAGCCAGAATGTAAACGCCTTGTACGATCCGGTGGGGCCCGGAACGCTGATGCGGGGGCCCGTCCGGATAAATTTGAGTTCGCCCGAGCTTCCAATAGTGCATGTTACCCAAGTCGTTCCAGCGGATTTCAACGAGGACGGAGTGCTGGATCTCTTGACGATCGGCAATGTTCCCGCCACGGACATGCATGTCTGGATCGGAGAGAGCGCCGGCGGGTTTGCGACGGGGCTTCCCAGGACTCTTGTGGATGATAGTTATTATCCTTTCGTCGATCCGATTACATCCAGTGCCGCAATAGCCGACGTCAACGGAGACGGTATTCAGGACGTGGTCGTGCTGACCCGGCCCGAAATATTTGGTGAGGTCCCCAAGGTCACGGTGTTTACGGGAAACCCATCGCGGGACGACTCAGCGGTTGGAGATGGGACGCTATCCTTTTTCTCGAGCAGCGATCTTCCAGCGACGCCTTCTTTTGATCTGGTTGACCGCGAAATGGCCATTATCGGCGGCAATTTCAGCTTCAATGGAGACGGCATCCTGGATGTCGCTTATTCCGCCAGCGACGGCGTCCGCGTTGTATGCGGTGGCGACGATGGCTTCGGCGCCTGGGACGGCACGTTCGCGTCGTGCGCATTTTTTGCCCCCGATCCCGATGGGAACCCTTTGACCCAGGCATCCCCAGGTTCGCTGGCTGTTGGAGATTTTCAGGGGGACGGGACTTCCGATGACGTCGCAGTCCTGGTATCGCAAGAAGCCCCGCTCCCAGGCAGCCTCGTGGTGTTGCTCGGGGATGGTGCGGGCTCATTCCTGGGCAGTACCTATTATCCCCTCTCCTTCGATGTCGCTGATTTGGCGGTGGGAGACTTCGACGAGGACCTCGATGAGGACATCGCCGCTGTTTCCACGGATTACAACGGCGTTTTTCCATCCGTGCTGGAAGTGTTCTTGGGAATCGGTGGGGGTGTCTTGGCTCTTGATTCGCAGACCCAGTTGGTCCCGTTCTCCCGCATGTTGTCGTCGGGCGACTTCGACCAGGATGGGGTCACGGATTTAGCCGCTTTGGGTTCTACCGTTTTCATCATTCGCGGCAACGGTTCGGGGGGCGTGGGCGATGGAACTTTTGAGGGAGTCACGACGAATATTTCCGCCGCGGTGCCTGGTGGGGGCGCCGCAGTCGGCATGACCGTGGGGGACTTCAACGCGGATGGCTATTCCGACGTTGTGATCGGCGGCACCGGCGATGGCTTTGGAGGACTCCCCTACCTGGCATCCTACTGGGGGACGCCGCAACCCACAGCCGCTCCGGCGCCCTCCATTGCATCCGTATCGGTGGAATGCTCCAACACGTACCCACAGCAATGGGCCATTGTGACGGGCAGCAACTTCGTCCGGGGAAATCTGGCGGCGACGCTACGCCTGGATGGTAATCTGGTCACCACCTTCGATCTCGATCCGCCGGATTACCCGCAGGACGGAGTCAACGTGACACCGACCCACATCGTCCTGCCCGTGCCCATTGGGACGGGACCGGGCAGCCTGTCCGTGGAATTGTCGAACGATAACGGCGCCGACGGGCCCGATGCGGTTCCTTTCGGAAAAACTGAAATCGTCTGTGCCAGGGGAAGCGGAACGTTTACGAGTGCCCAGACCTTGTCCATGTGGGGCGGAACGACGGTTTCCGGCGACTTCAACGCCGATGGAATCACGGACATCGCCCGCCTGGGGCCTCCGTCGAATCCGCTGCTTCCCGCTGTAACCGTGGCGCTGGGTGATGGGGTTGCGGGCGTGGGTAACGGCCAGTTCACCGTTGTGACCCCGGAGATACCCATCCCCGTCGTGCCGGGAGTGCCGGGGACCATCACTCTGGAAGAACTGGTCGCCGGGCCGATGGATGCAACTCCGGGTGATGATTTAGCCCTTTTGTTTTTGATCATTCCTGATCCGACGGTTCCACCCGACCCACCGGCCCCTCCTCATCACCTGAGGCTTGTCGTGGAGCACAGCAACGGGGATGGTACTTTTACGGAAGGAGTGCAGCATGCTTTTTCTGGCCCGATTACAGCCATGGACCTTCCCATGGTCGAAGGTTCTTTCGATGCGAATGGAACTTTGGATCTGGCTATCGCGACGGACTTCGGGCTTTACATCCTCCTTGGAGCGGGTGATGGAACGTTCACGATCCAAGGTCCGGTTCCTGGAATCGGGCAGATTAATTCCCCGATCGTGGGTGACTTTGTCGCGGATGGGATTCCAGATCTGGCGATGATTGAAAACACGTTCCCCGCGACTCTCATCATCGCCGCGGGTGCCGGAGATGGGACTTTTAGTGCTGCGACGATGGCGTTGCCCGGGAATTCTTACGGTACCCTCGGGACGGCGGATTTCAATCTCGACGGAATTCTGGATTTGGCCGTGGGGCAGAATCTCTTGTTTGGCACTAGCACTCTGGAAATTTATTTGGGGAATGGATTCCCAGGCCCTGGAGATGGGACGTTTACCCATGTCGATGCGTTGAGTGAGGCAAGAGTTCTAGGTGTTGCCGACATCGACAACGATGGCTTGCCCGATCTTTTCACCACGCACGGTGGAGTTGGTTATGTCCCCGGCTGCGGCGTAAGCCCGATCGGCCCATCTGGTTTTTGTCCCGCGCTGCATGCGGTAGGGCCGATCCTGAGTTATTCGACCGCTAATTTCGAATGGTTGTATTCCGCGGGGAGTGGGCAAGAATTGGGACGCTGGACATTTGGTGACTTTAACGAGGACAACCTGATCGATTTTATTTCGCAAGAAGGGTCTCAAACCAAAGTGTTCTTGGGGATTCCACAATGATTGCCGGATTCTGCGGCCGCTGAAACAGCGGGGAATCCAGGAATCCGCTTTCTCGACGAGGGGGGGCCGCTTTTAAAAGCCACGGTGGGTGCTCTTTGAGAACAAGAGCATCCGCCGTGGCAAATTATTGAAGGGTGTTTCCCTGCTCCCCACGGGAAACGGGCGCCGGGCGGGGAAATGTGCTAACCTTCTGGCGCTATTCGACAATCCGGTCTTGGTCCAGGTACGGACTTTTTGGAAACCCCTAGGGACAGCGGCGGCTCCCTCGCGCGCCTCGCCCGGCGTTACGGCAATCCCCTGGACTGGGGGGCCCTGGACCGCTGCCTTTTCCTCCTCGCCGGAAGTTCGCTGGCCATCGTGCTGATGCTCGCGGGCCTCGTAGTCCTCGCCGGAAGCTCGCTTGGCCCCTATCTCGACCCCGCCGCCGTGCGGTTCGCGTACTGGATGGCCGGGGCCACCTTGCTCCTTTGGGCGATCCTTCTGGCCATCGGCCTTCGGATGCGGAAGAGAACCCAGAGGGCCCGGTGGATCACCCACGTTTTCACCCAGACCTGGGCGCTTCATTTCTCGACGTCCCTCTACCTCACCGGCACGTATACGACCCCTTTGTGGTTGCTTCTGGCCGCCGGCATGCTCACGGGCCTGACGATCCTCGACCGTTCGTCGGCCAATTGGGGGACGGCCACCGGTTTCATCGTCATGCTGGGAACGAGTTTGGCCGAGCGGGCGGGTTGGCTCCCCTACGCGCCTTTGTTCAAAACCGCCCCTTACGCGAGCGACGGCCGCGTCGAAGGGAGCTGGGTTGCCGCAACCATCATTCTCGCACTCGTCTTTCTCTTCACGATCTGGATGCTCAACGACTGGATGATCGTCCGCTGGCGCGCCCGGGAGCGCAAATTCCGGGAGCTCTCCGTCACCGACCCGCTCACGGGCCTTCCCAACCGCCGCCGGTTTCTTGGCGCCCTCGAATCCGAATGCCAGCGGGCAAGACGCCTGGGCCGCCCCCTCTCGCTCCTCATGTGCGATCTCGACCATTTCAAGCGCGTGAACGACACCCACGGCCATCCGAAGGGGGACGAAGTGCTCCGGCAGGTCGCCCGGGCGATCGAAGAGGCGATCCGTACTGGCGTCGATACGGCCGGGCGCCTGGGTGGGGAGGAATTCGGTGTGATCCTCATCGAAACGGACGTGGCCGAAGCGGGCCTTGCCGGAGAGCGGATCGCGGAGCGGGTCCGTTCGCTCCGGTTTGACGGGAGTTCCCTGTTCTCGGTCACCATCAGCATCGGCGCCGCGGGCCTGCCGGTCGAAAAGCTCGATCCCGAAGGCCTCCTCGAAGCCGCCGACAGCCTCCTCTACCGCGCCAAGCGCCAAGGCCGCGACCGCGTCGTCGCGGGGAAGTTTGAGTGAAGCGTGTTTCATCTGTGCGAGTTCGGTGAAAAACGAGAAGGAAAAGGACGATTTGATTGAAATGAAAATCTACTGAGGAATGGCAGGTGCCTTGGCCTCGAAATTCTTCAGGAAAGCAGCCGTAACTTCTTGCCACGTTTTTTCCAATTCGGCCTGTTCCCGTGTCTGACGTTTTCGGACGACGGCATTCTCGGTTTGCAGTCTCTGATCTGCTTGGTTTTTTAATCGCTCTGCGTGGCGGTCCCGGCTTTCTTGAACATCGTTGGTGATGTTTGTGTCAGCGAATATGTCAATCAGGGCGGCAACGATAAAGGCGCCCAAATAATCATTTGTCGCTTTCTTCTCGGCCTTGCCGTGCAAGTACTGCTGGCGGGCTTCGGTTTGTACGACCGTGTTAAGGCTCTCATCGTAATGACGGCGAGCCAGGGCCTGGCGTTCGAGTTCAAATTTAAGTTCTTCTAAGCGGAGTTCTTCGAGAAAGACGCACCGGGAGGCGCGGAGGGATTCCAGTTCCTCGTGCTTGGATAGGTAATCGGCTTGGGGATCGTGCTTTTGGCAATAGGTGCGGCGCGCGGTGTCTTCCAATTTTGGAATATCCATAGATGAAATGGCTTCCAACGATTTGGAGAAATCCTGGAGAAGTTTTTGATTCGTACTCTCGAAAGCCTTGATGACGCGGTTGATCTCCAAAGGCTTTCCATAAAAGAAATGAAAGCCATCGATACGAGTTTCAGCTGAGGCGGTGGCAAGCTGATTTCCAGAGAAAGTGAATGCCTCAAGCTCAATCGCATAGCCCCATTCCCAGGACGCGACGGGAGCGCCCAGCATCCAGAAAGCGAGCGAGCCAACGCCCAGGAGATAGGGGTAGTGCCGCCGCTTCCAAGACCAATCCCGGAGGCGTGGGCGGACGATCAGTGGATAAGCCTGTGGGGAGGCCGGATCGTAATCGATTCGGGCGAACAAACTGGAAGATACCAATTCATCGCGAAGGGACCAGCCAAGAATTTCAGAAACGTACCGTGCCTCCCATCCTCCCAGGGAGCGGTTGGCGTCGGCGGTCGTTAGAAAGGGCGAAGATTCGTGAAAATCCAGGTGCGTTGCGCCCGGGAGCACGGCAAACAGCCATTTCAAGTCGTTCCCCTCCAATGCGCTGATCCGCTTATCCATGGGAGGCAAAAGAGCAGTGGTCAGTTCTTTCAGATGTGAATCCGCCTCCACGAGCCCTCCGGGCTTATAGTTCCAAGGTTCGAGAGCGGGGATGCAGCCGGTCAAAAAAGGAAAAATAACGATGAGAATTAATCGAAACATATTCTAAGGGCCGCCCAGTGAAACGGTGGAAGTTTTGATTTTGAATTGATCGAGAAGGGTGGCCACGGCTTCGTCCCAGGATTTTTCAATCTTGGCCAATTCCGTTTTCTGGGCCTCCAAGAGGCGTGCATCCTGGTCTTTTAATCGCGCATCGGCTTGCGCTTGCAGCTGCGCCACGCGCGCAGCTTGGATCAAAAGAATGATGCTGCCGCTGTTATTGTTGTTGCGCTTCGCCGCTATATCGAAAATGAGGGCCGCGAGGCGCAAAAACGCCATTTCATTTTCTGCTTGGACTTTGGCTTGTTCATACGCTTCTTGCTGGCTTTTTAATGTCGCTAGAACCTTGGCGATCCGCGCTTCGGAATGGGTCTTTAAAATCTTTTGGCGTTCGGCTTCGAATCCA
>JBFLVN010000003.1:0-41841 GCA_040758475.1 Bdellovibrionota bacterium | reverse complement strand
AGACGGCCATGCGGGAAGCCAACGGCCTTTGCGCCGGTGAACTCTCCGGGCATTACTATTTCCGGGACAATTTTTACGCCGAGAATTCGGACTTGGCCCTGGTCCTCCTTTTGAATCTCCTGGCGCGGCAAGACCGGCCCTTGAGCCAGGTGGTCGCGCCCTACCGCCGCTATTTCCCTTCCGGCGAGATCAACATGGAAGTCCACGACAAGGACGGCGCCATTGAGCGGGTAGCCAAGGCCTATGCCTCCGGCACCCAGATACGGCTCGATGGGCTTACGGTCGAGTATCCCGATTGGTGGTTCAACATCCGCCCCTCGAACACGGAGCCCCTCCTGCGCCTTAATCTCGAATCTACGGTCAGCGCCGCTGACATGGCCCGTAGGCGCGACGAGATCGTGGCGATGGCTACGAAATAACGTCCCGGTGGCCTGGATAGCGGTCCTTGCGGGCCGGGCGGCTCCGTGTCAAATTTCCCTCCGCTTCCAGAAACGGACGGAGTGACGGGGCGTGCCACCGGAGCCTTCGCGCGCAGAAACCTATACACGGCCCAATTCCCTGAGGATTTTCTTGGGGCTGATGGGCTGGTCGAGTATGATCGGCGCAGTGGCGATTGGAATGCTGATCGCCATTGCTGCGTCCCTTGGTGGAATTTTCGGCCAATTCAACGCCCTCATTCCTCGAAGCTCACTGGTCCAGGTGCCGGTTATTACAACAGGCTTCGTTTTGGTCTGGTTCTCGCTCGTCTTGTGGCATTACTGGCCGATCCACAAGGCTCTCCAGTTAGACGGAGAAGCCTTGCGCTCGGACTATGTTTACGTGCGGCGTGTTTACCGCCGCGTCCACCGCTTCCCCTTTTTCGCGGCCTGGTTGAGTTTCGGATTTTGGGTGATCGGCGGAATTCTGGGCGCTTTGATCGTCCTTGCGGATATCTCGCCGTGGATTCGATGGGTCGCGCCCGCGGGGCTGACGCTGCTAGGCGTGGGGATCAACGTCCCGCAGATTTACCTCCACAAGTACGTCCTCTCCCGGGTGGCGGCCTGGCTTCGAAGTGAAGTCCCCGCGCTCTTCTCGGAGGAGCTTCCGGGCCGGCAGACGATCGCGGAAAAATTGCGTTTTGGAATGGCCGCGACGCTTGTATTTGCGATGGGAATGGCGTTCGTCGCCGGTTATGCATATGCCCAGCGCCTCCAGTCGGAAGAGCGGCTGGCCCACTTGCGGGATAACGCCCAGCTTTTGCGCCGCGTTTTGAGCGCCACCCCGGTAGAAGATTCGACGGAAGAGGGCCGCCAGGCTTTCTTCACCCTTCTCTCGGAACTCCGTTTCGGGGAGACGGGGGGCGTCGTGGTGGCCGAATTCCCCGATCTCCGCTTCGTTCTCAACATCCCGGGCGTGATCGAAGACGAACGTACCCGCAAGGCCATGATCGACGGCTTGGGGCTTTTCGGAGAGGATTACCTCCGGAGCGTCACCTACGTTTCCTTGAAGAGCGAAGAAGTGGCGGGGCTTGAAAATCTCTCCCGCCGGTATCTGATCTCGCTTGGCATTCCACACGGCGTCGACGCTAGTTTTCTGGTGCAAGCACTCATTATTTATCTGTGCATGCTCTTTGGAAGTTTCGGCGTGGTTTTCGTCTTGAGCCAGGACATTGTGCGGCCGCTACGCGCGGTGGTCCGGCGCTCGGAACGGCTGGCCGAAGGGCGCCTCGATACGTCGATCCCGGTCGTGACGGACGATGAGATCGGTGATCTGGCCCGCCAGATACGGGATATGGTGACAGGTTTGCGGCGGATGGTTTCCAACCTCAAGGGGACCTTTGAGCAACTCTCCCAGGCGGAACGGGAAATCGTCGCGAGTGGAGAGGAGACCGTCCGGGTCAGCGCCGACCAGCTTTCCGAAAGCGAGCAAACGGGGCGCTCCATCGCTTCCCTCCATGGGAAGATCGAGGCCATCGTCCAGCGGGTAGGGGCCCTTAGCGAATCAATCGAGGCGGCTTCGAGCGCGGGTTTTGAGCTGGCTACGACGGTGGGGCAGGTCCGGGAGACCGCTTCCCGGCTCGGGGAGGAAGCAGGCGCCATCGACGGCGCCATGCGCGATCTGGACGGTTCGCTCACGCTCCTCTCGAAAGCGACGGAACACCTCCGGGAGTCGGCCACGGAGACCGAATCGGCCATTTCCCGCATCGATGCGGCCGTGGCGGAAGTAAGCCAGGTGGCCCAAAGCTCGGAGAAACTCTCCGGCGGCGTGCTCGAACGCTCAAAGGAAGGGCAAGAGACCGTCCTCCAGGTTCTCGGGGCCATCCGGCAAGTAAACGACGTGGTGGGGCAGGCCGCCGGGATCGTCAAGAGCCTGGGCGAGAAGAACGTGCAGGTCGAACAGATTCTCGACGTCGTGAACAATCTGGCCGATCAGGCCAATCTCCTTTCTTTCAACGCGGCGATCATCGCAGCCCAGGCGGGAGAGCAGGGATCGGGGTTCGCGGTCGTGGCCGAAGAAATCCGCAAGCTGGCCGATCAGACGGCCGCGTCCATCGGAGAAGTCTCCGGCCTCGTCTCCAGCATTCGCCGGGAGAGCCGGCAAGCTATCGAGATCATCGGCCTTGGCACCCAGGCGGCCAGGAAAGGACTCGAACTGGCTGGCGCCGCGGGCGAATCCCTTGGAGAGATTACGCGGCAGGCAGAAGAATCCCTGGCGGGAGTTCGCCGCATTACCGCGGCCGCGGCCGAGCAGGCGCAGCAGAGCGCAGTCGTCGCGGAAGTGTTGGGGAAACTCCGCGAAGCGGCCGGCGATTTTGTCCGGACGGAGACCGACCAGCGGCGCGCTCGGGCGGCCATCATTGAATCCCTGGGACGGATCGAGCAGCTGGGCCGTCGCGTATCCCGCGCGGCCGACGAACAAAAACGAGCGGCCGACGAGGTATCCCGGGCGATCACCGACGTGCAACAGACGATGGAAGCGGTGCTCGAAGGGGTCCAACAGGAAGCCGTCGAGGCCGAGCAGATCGCCCTCGCGAGCGAGCGCATCCGGTCCTTGGCTCAGGCCAACGCAGACAAGGCGGTACGCCTTGAAAAACTCTCCGCGCGGCTCTCCGAGCGGGCATCGGCCATTCGAAGCGAGATCGGGGGATTTGAAGTTTAGCTGGAAATAAAAAGGGCGTCCTTCAGGACGCCCTTCAAAAAGGCTTTCAAATCCAAAACAACCTTAGGCTTTGGCTGTTTGCTGCGCCTTGTTCTGAGCCCGCATCAATCGTGAAATCCGGCGGGCCGCTTGCCGGGGGTGAATCAGATGGTTGGACCCGGCCTTGCTGATGGCTTTGATGGCGGCTTTGAGCGCTTCGGCAGGCGCAGCGGCGCCCTTCGCGAGCGGTTCGGCTGCTTTCTTGACGACGGTGCGCATGGCCGTTTTCTGGGCCCTGTTTCTCTCGGCCCGGCGCAGGTTCTGGCGGGCGCGTTTGGCTGCGGACTTGGTATTCGCCACGTTTTGGCTCCTTCTGGATGGCGGGCCGGATCGGCGCCCGGAACCGCCAGAGGGGCGCCTTTTTAGTGGTTCGGAGGCCAATAGGCAAGCCAAATTTATGGGCGGATGGGGCAAACGTTCTCAAACGTCTCTTTGACTCCCGGATGGCCGATTTTTCATAATTTTACTGGCGAAACGACGGATTCCGTCAACAATCTCAGGAACTTGGGTGCCTTGGAGGGGAGGGCCACGGTCTTCGGGTGGCGCCTGATGGCTTTTTGCCGGTTTTCCGCCGGCGGATGGGAAGTTCGGTAATGCAACATGTTTCAACCAATGCTCGTCGGCGAGGAATTTCCGTCCTTCTGGCGGTCTTCTGGGCCCTCTGGTTTTCGACTTGCGGTTCTTCGGTGAAAGGCCCGCTTTATCTCCGGATCCGGGATATCCGTTATTCCCAGCAGCTCCACATCGAGTTCATCGAGCCTCGCGGCGAAGCGACCACTAGCGAAGAGTTCATCGACGTTCAGGCGCGCATTCGCGATCCCCAAGCACGGGTAGTCGCTTTTTTCAACGGCGAATCGATCCCGATCGAAGGACCCGATCCCACTACGGGGGATATTTTTATCCGCCATCTCTCCTTGCGGATGGGGGAAAACGACGTCGTTTTGACGGCCCGCAAAAACACGCTTTCCAACGAAGTGCGCTTCTCGATCAAGCGCGCCCCGGAATCCAAGATCAAGATCGTGAGCCCCTCGGATGGCAGTCTCGTCCAGGACCGCTGGATCACGGTGCGCGGCGAGGCCGATCCGCAACTGAAAAATCTGCAAGTCGGCAAGATCGCCGCCAAGCGGGAATCGGAGAAATCCCCTGCTTTCGTGGCCGAGGGCGTCATCGTTCCGGACGGGGCCAGCGTCGTCGTGGCGACAGGCGTAGACGAGGAAGGGGAAACATGGCGCGCGACGGCCCGCGTGTTGCGCGATCTGGAGCCCCCGCAGATCGTTCTTGATTCGCCTCCCAAGGATGCGAGTACGAATGAACAGGAAGTCCTGTTCGAAGGGGTGGTTAACGAGAAGGGAGCCACCCTCACGTTGAACGGGCAGCCTCTCCCCCTGGATGAGGCGGGGAAGTTCCGGACGACTCTTCCCCTCATCGGTCTCGAAGAACGGTTTGAATTGGTTGCCCAGGACAGCGCCGGGAATGAAACGAAAGAAGTTCGGATCGTCAAATTCGATACAGAGCGGCCCGGCCTCAAGATCCTCGAACCCAAGGGGGGTGTCCTTGTTTCCCAGCTCCCCTTCGCGCTCAAGATTTTCTCAAGCAAGGTGCCGGCAACGGTGCAGGCACTTGTTGATGACCTCCCCGTAGCCGAGGTGCGAGTGGAGACGGCCCAGTTCCCGTTGACCATTCCCGAAATGGACATTCCTGACGGGAGTCACAAATTGGTTTTGAGGCTTACCGACAGCGCCGGAAACAAGGCGGAACAGCTTCTGTCGTTCGCGAGCGATCTTAAACCGCCGGTTGCCGAGGTGCGGGGCGTGAGCGCCGGCATGACGACCGAACGGGCCCGGATCGATGTGGAAGTGAGCGATCCGAATCTCGATCGCTCGAGCCTCCGGGTGACGTTGAATGGAAAACCCTTTCAGAGCGGCCAGTCTCTCGACTACCGGACCCACGGGGAAGGTGACCGCCTCCTGCGGATCGAGGCCCGGGACCGTTTTGGCCACTCGCTCGTTCAAGAAATCCCGTTCTCGCTCGGTGCCAATGATTTAAAGGCATTTCTGGAAGACATCGAGCGAGCCTGGACTTCTGATGCCAAGCGCAAGGCCAAGCTCATCAACCCCTTGATCGACGATCTCGAGCGTAGCGGCGCGTTGGCCAAAGTACTCGCAGCTTACCGCCGGATCGCTGAAGACCCGAGCGTCAAACCCGCCAAGGCGACCGATCCGGACGTCGTTCGTGCGTTTAAGGCTTTTGATGCCGTCTATCCCAAGCCTTACCAGATGGAAGAGGTTCGTCTCTACTACGAAGCGAATCGAGATTTGGCCGAAGACGGCATTTACCTCGATCTGGCGGAAGTGCTGGGGCAGGGGCACAAGATCGGGCTTACAGAGGTTTTCGACAAGTTCCTCCTGGCGCTCGGCGTGAACGATTCGAAGGGCAAGTCAGGGCTTACGGACATCATCCTGATACTCGACGTATTCGCCCGTTATCCGCGGCGCGGCCAGATGTTCGAGGCCCTCTCCAAGCTGCCGGATATGAACCTGGATTGGAATAACCGGACGACAAACGATCTCTTCGATATCCCGCTCGAATATTTCTACGCCTTCTTCGACCAGAACAAGAAGGATTTCGAGTCCATGATCGATTACCAGGCGGGGATCGTGGACAAGGGTGCCCACAAACTGGGCCCCCGGATTTTCAACGAAATGATCGACCTGCGGCACGGCGAGAGCTTCGCGAACGCCGCCTATGAGCCCTTGGCGTGCGTTCTCGCCCAGGAAACCAACAAGCCCTATGACCGGATGCTCAAGAATTGGGCCGCCTTTATCGACGCGTACGTGAACGATCCCCGGCGGCAGGTCATCACCGAAGGTGTCCTCAATTTCTGGAAAAACGCCCTGGTGGACGACGTGCTCGATTCGACTGCCATTTTAGCCAATTACCGGGACCTTCCCGCTTTGCACGAAGCCTTCCAAGTCCTCTCCCGGCAGGAAGTTTTCGACAAGGCCCTCACGGACGTGGGCCACATCTTTTCGGCCAAGGACAATGAAGGGCGTCCCGTTCCCTACACGCTACTCATCGCCATGGACGCCTTCTTCGAAAAGGACGAAGTGCATCCGAATCAAACCTACATGGAGACGATCCTGGACGGCGTGGACCGCCTCCTGACCCGCGATGCGAGCGGGCGCAATTCCCTCGAAATCGTGATCGACGCATTCCTGGACGACTTGACCCAGGAACAGCGTCTCAAGATGGGGGAGATTTTCAAGTACCACACGCTTCCCGACGGGAAGAAAGTCCTGGCCAAGGGGCGCGAATATCCTTCGGACAACATCCGGATGCTCAAGCTCCTGGATACGGCCTACTCGCCGCTCAACTGTGGTATTCCGATCGCCATGACGAACGTTGTGGTGCCGGTAAACCTGCCCGGTATTCCGATCAAGTTCCCGACCAAGAACCTTGCCGTTTCGGCCTTCGAGGCCTCAGCTCACCTCAAGGCCAGCACCGTGGAGCGCTTCGCAGGCGCCTACGATTTCATGGTCAAGATGGCCGGCATCGGGAACATGTTCTGCGAACCCGACATCTTGACCGAATTAGTGGCCGATCCGGCTCCCGTCCGGGCGCTGATCAAGACGACCCCGCTCAAAGAGATGTTCGTGATGATTCAGGAACTCGCCAAGCGGGGCGATGCGCCATACCTGGTCGAGATGATCCATTCGGCCTATCTCTCGGGTGCTTCCGGACTCTTTGATCCCACCATGAACGCGGTTTTTGAGCAGGGGGTGGTCGAGAATTTCATCGCCTCCCTCAAGAAAGTCCGCGACACACGCCTCCCCTCGAACCCGAACCGCAAGGCTCTGAGCGTCTTCCTGGACTCGGCCCAGTATACGCTTCGTGTTCCCGCCGGGCGGCGGACTCGGCTGGTCCGGCCCTACCTCCTGCTTTTCGATCGAATCCTTTCGGACGACAAGAGCCGGGAGAATTCCCAGGTTTTCTTTGAATGGGTGGCCTCGGTTCTCAATAACCCGCCGCCGGGGCTCGACTTGCACGATCTAGACAACGTTTTCGGAGAGGTTACGGGGTGCGACAAAGAGGGGAAATCGGCCCGGGCCTTCGCCCGCCTGATCGACGACAAGCCCGACGACGGAGATATCCGTCAGTATATGCCCCATGCCCGCACTTATTTGGACGCGCCGCCGAGCCTCGCGATCGCCTTTAACCGGATGCTCGGACGGCTTTTGAAGCGCGGGGCGGTCACCGAATCCCTCTTCCTGCTTCAGCGGTGGGTCGAACTGGACGCCAAGTACGACCACGTGCTCCAGGAATCCCTGGGTGAAGTTCTAAGGCCGAATTCAAAGGACTGGGCTCCGGTCGATCCGCTCCTCTACGGGGTTCTCAAGAACGCCTCCGGCACGATCAAATCCGAGCGGGAGAAGATCCGGAACATTCTGGAAGAGCAGAACCGCCCTGGCGTGCGCCGCCTCATGCGCTATCCCTTCAACGCCATGCGAAAGAATGGGGCCACGACGTACATGGAGCAATCCATTCCGGCGGCCCGGCTCATGTTTACGAAGAAGGATCCCTCCGGAAAGCTTTACCTGAACGACGCCGTGAGGGGATTCCATGCGCTCGTTCGAGAAGGCGTTACGATCTCGCTCATCGGAGCCCACGACGTGGCGTGGGACAAGGGGTATTACAACGCCGCCCGGGATCCCGACGTAATGGAAGCGTTCGTGGACGTGATGAACGCTTCGCTCCGGAAGTGGCAGAAGACGGCAGCGGCTACGCCCCCGGTGGCGCCCTGAGAAGCAAAGCTTGCTGAACGATCATCCTCCCGCCACTGCTCGCGTAGGCCGGTCTTACGCCTATGGGCGTTACCGGCATCCCATTGCGAATCCCAACGTCCGTTGGAATGGATTGGGCGGTAAGTTCCGTCTCAAGGAATGGCATTATTCGGCTCTTACCTCCGATCGGTGGTTTGTAGCCTTCGCCCTCGTACAACTTGGGTACGTAGCCAATGCGTTTTGTTATGTCGTCGACCGGGAACGGCCGGAAGAAAAACGGGAATACTCGGCTCTCTCACCTTTGGGGAAAGCTCTTCAATTTGCACCGAGTTCCGTTTCAGGCGAGAGCCTTTGGCGCCTGGGGGAAGACCGCATTCGTGTCCAATACGACGGGCGCTGGCTGGTGGAACTGGATCTCTCGCTTCAGGGTAAGCCTTTGCGAGGGACTTTCACCTTTGAGCCGCAGGATTCTCTGGCTCTTCTCTTTGAACTCGAACCGGGGAGGCCAGCTTATACCCACAAGGCGGCAGGGCTTCCGGCTTCCGGGGAATTTCGGTACGGCAATGAAACGATCCGGGCCGAAAAAGCCTTGGCAGCGATTGATTGGACTCGCTCCGTGGCTCGCCGGGAGACGAAGTGGAAATGGGCGTCGTTTTCCGGGCGCGCGCCAGATGGCCGGGCTTTGGGGCTGAACCTTTCCTCCGACGTCTACGAGGGGCCGGGTGGGGTTTCCCAGGAAAATGCTTTCTGGATCGAAGGAAAGGCTCATCCTTTGGGAAGCGTGCGGTTTGAACTGCCGCCCGATCCGCGCAGAGGGGCATGGCGCCTTCAGAGCAAGGAAATCGATTTGGAATTCACGCCCTGGGGAACACGAGAAGAGCACGTCAACTTTGGCCTCGTCCGTAGTGATTTCATCCAGCCTTGCGGAATTTTCAGCGGGCACGTTTTGATCGGTGGCGAGAAAATCGGGATTAAAAACATTTTCGGAGTGGTCGAGGATCACCTCGCCAAGTGGTGAATTTATCGAATGCCAATAGAAATCTCGTAACCGTAGGCGGGCTCCATCGTTTGTTTAATCCACCGGTACTCTACATCCGCGATAAGAAGGAAATGAATAAAACCATCAGCCGATTCGGCTCCAGTGGGAGGGTTAAGATCCCATGCCTCCTGAGCCATTGCCTCTCGCGCGGCTTCAGCCAAAGTAGGGTCCCCCTGGAGTTGAATAATTTGGGTTGATAATTGTTCCCCTTCTTTGGTTAATAGGGTTTCAATCGTGAATTGCCCGCGGCTTCCAGATGTCAGCATGGAAAATGTAGATATGGAGTAAAGATTTCGTAAATAACGAACAAAAACCCGTTTTGCCACTCGTTTGATAAAACCAGCAAATCGAAAGCTTTTTTTATTGAGGAGGGTGATATTTCCTTTTTCTATCGTAGGATCCAAAGCATCGAATCCATCTCCATCAGCTAACTGAGAGGGTATTCCCCCATTCTTTTTTCTCGTTTGGCCTTGGTCCGAACTTTCGGGGGCGGTCTCAAGAGCATTTTCCACGAGATGGGCTAATTGTTTCTCAGTTGGGAAAATTTTAGCTCTTGAATATTTATGGGAAGGCTCTTGGGATTCGCTATTTTCCTCTTCCCATTCGGCCGATTTGTCGCTGGGAAGGGCTCCCCGGGGCCCCGCCATTTCTTTTTCAACACGCGAAGAGCGCTCGGCGAGGTAGCGGGCCCGTTCGGGATCGAGATCGTTTGCCGCCGGGTCGTTCACAATCTGAGATGCTTCGGGAGAGGCTTGCTCCGGTGATGGGGCTTGAGGGGTCAGGCTCACCCATTCGAGCACCGAAAGTGGAACCGGCTGCTCTTGAAATTTCCTGGGGGCAAAGCCGAAGACGAGCCACAACAACAACGCGTGTATGGTTACGGAGGCAAAGAAGGGCCAGAGCCGGGAAAGGCCCCTTTGATGGTCGTTGCGCGGATAAGGCGAAGAATGCAAGGAACCGCTTCCTCCAAGCGCGAAATTACCATTATACTGCTTCTACACGATTAAGGTGAGGGGGCCTGGAGCGGCTCGTGCAAGAGCTTTTTGCCCATCTGCCTTCCTGGTTTGGTGATGCTCTCTTTCTCTCGCTGGGCGCCAGCATAGGAAGCTTTCTCGGAGTCGTTTCCTGCCGCCTGCCGGAAGGGCTTTCCATCGTGACGCCGCCTTCTTACTGCCGCCGGTGCGGCCACCCGATCGCTTGGTACGACAACATCCCTTTCTTGGGGTACCTCCTGACGCGGGGGGGATGCCGCCGGTGCGGCGGCCATTATTCGGCGGGACATCTTTTTTTCGAGATTTTCACTGCCTTCCTTACCTGGATCGTGTGGCGCCGTTTTGATTGGAGCTGGGAGCTTCCGGGGGCGCTGATTCTCGTTTGGAGCTTGACGGCGATCACCGTTATCGATGCGCGGGAGCAAATCGTTCCGGACGCCATCAGCCTTCCCGGAATCGGGATGGGTCTTTTCTGCTCTTTTTTCCCTGGCGGCGTGAGCCCGTTGGATTCGTTTCTGGGGGCGGCCGCCGGCATGGGGCTTCTACTCGCGGTCCGGGTGATTTACGCCCGCTTGCGGGGGAGGGAGGGCATGGGCGGTGGGGACGTCAAATTGCTTGCCATGATCGGCGCGTTCTTGGGTATCAAGGCCACGATGGTCGCCCTTTTCGCGGGATCGATCACCGGCGCTGTCGTGGGCGGGAGCTACTTGCTCCTTAGCCGTTCGAGCCGCCACACGCCGATTCCCTTCGGCCCGTTCCTGGCGCTTGGGGCGTTTCTTTCCTTGCTCGATTCGGAGGGTATCGTCCGGGGTTATGGTTCCGCCGTAAGATGGCTGGTGCGTTGATGGAACAAGTTCCGTTTGCAGAGAAATTCCGTTCGCTCAAGAAGCGCCCGCTTTTGATTGAAATTTTCGCGGAAATGGCTTTTTTGGCCGTCATCGAATTCGCGCTTGTTTCCCTGATTCTGGCATTCGCTCTGGGAAAAGAACGCGCTCAAGTCCAGTACAACCGCGCCGAGGGCATCGCTAGGCTTTTGGCAGCGGACCTGACGCGGGAAGGTATTTCCGAAGAGAGCCTCGCGGGGTTGCGAGATCAATTAGAGAAGGCATCCCATGGAACGGGATCGACCGGAGATGTGAAGGTTGCTCTCTATGCGCCAGGATTGGGCGAGAAACTCATCCACGGAATCGATTCTCCTGACGAGGCACCTCTCCATCTCCTTCGAGAGGCGCTCGCCCGGGGGGCCACGACGCTGCCTCCCAGCGGGCTTGGAGAAGGGATCGGCCTTATTCCATGGACGTGGGCCGCGGCTCCCATCGGCAGCCGTGGGCACTCCACTTTGGGGAGCGTTTTAATAGGGGTTTCGAACCCTCCGTTTTGGGGATGGGTACGGGACAAATGGTTTCTAGCGATCTACGTCTCGCTTCTTCTCTTCATGCTTTTGGGGCTCGGGGCCTACCGGGTGCAGACGCTCGTCGTCCGTCCCGTCGGTGGATTGGTGGCGGCATCCCAGGCCGTAGCCGCCGGCGCGAGAAAGGTGGAGTTTGAAGAGGGAGCTACCCGGGAGTTCTCCGCCCTCGGACACCATCTTTCCCTGATGACCGGTCAGCTTCTGGAGCGGGAGCAGGCGCTCGCCGCCCGCCTCGCACAGCTTGAGAAAGCTCAAGGGGAACTCATTCAGGCGGAAAAGATGGCCACCATTGGAAGGCTCGCCTCGGGCATCGCTCACGAAGTCGGAAATCCTCTCAGCGTCGTATCGGGATATCTGGAAATCCTCTCGACGCCGAATCTCCCGGAAGAAGAACGCAAGGATCTTCTCAAACGAGCCTCCGGGGAACTGGGCCGGGCGGATCGGATCGTGCGCGGTTTGCTCGATTTCTCCCGTCCGAAGAAATTCGACCCCCGCGTCCTCGATCTCCTGGCGCTTGTGGGCAAGGTCCGCGAAATGGTCAAGGGGCAGCGGATTCTCCATAATGTAGAGATCGTAGTGGAAGGGGATTCCGTGGAAGCATGGGCCGATCCGGGCCTTGTCGAGCAGGTGCTCGTTAACTTGCTCATTAACGCGGGAGACGCCATGGCGGGCAAGGGCCGGGTCGTCATTCGCACGGGCCAGGAATCTTTTCCGGCCCGCGCCCTATCGAAGGCCGAGGAAGCGATGCTGGAATTGGGTGAAGCCATCCCAAGACGCCACCCGCGTGCGGGAGAATCCGCGGCCGTGGTCCGGGTTCAGGACACGGGACCGGGGATTGCGCCCGAGCACGCCGATAAGCTTTTCGAGCCTTTCTTTACGACGAAAGAGCCGGGTGCCGGAACAGGCCTGGGGCTTGCGGTGAGCGCACAGATCGCCTCCCGCCAGGGAGGGGCGCTGATGCTTTCCGATCGGGGAGGGCGCATATCTCCGGCAGGGCTTCCCCAAGGAGCATGTTTTGAATTGTGGCTTCCCCTTCCGGAGGCCTCGCGTGGCTGAACGGCTTGAAAAGCAGAATGATTCGGAGGAGGAATCCTCCAAATCCGGCCGGGGCGGCCATTTGCTCGTCGTCGACGATGAAGAGAATATGCGCCATATGCTCTCGGTGATGCTTCACCGGGAAGGGTATCAAGTATCGACGGCTCCCGACGGGCGGGCGGCCCTCGATTCGATCGCGCAGAAGGATTACGACATCGTTCTCTGCGACATCCGCATGCCCCGGATGGATGGCCTTGTGTTCCTGAAGGAGTTCCGCGCGCGCGGCCTCAAGCCGGCGGTCGTGATGATGAGTGCCTATGGTACCTACGACCAGGCAGTCGAAGCGGTTCGCCTCGGGGCGGACGATTACATCTCGAAACCTTTCAAGGCGGGTGAAATCCTGCTCGTTCTCGACAAAGTGCACGAACGCCGGCAACAGGCTTCGGCACCGGCCGAGACCGGCGTCGGAAAAAGCAGCGGCCCGTTTTCCCTTGAAGATGTCCTGGCCGCCAGCCCTTCCATGCGCGGCATTCTGGAGACCGTCCGGAAAGTGGCGGATGTCAAAACGACTGTTCTCATCACGGGAGAGAGCGGCACCGGCAAGGAAATGATCGCCAGGGGAATTCACGAAAGTGGCGCCCGGCGGAGCAAGAATTTCGTCGCCATCAATTGCGGCGCGATTCCGGAGAATCTTCTGGAAAGCGAACTCTTCGGCTTCGTCAAGGGGGCTTTTACCGATGCGTCGCGGAACAAGGCCGGCCTCTTTGAAGAGGCGGAGGGCGGGACGATCTTTCTCGATGAGATCGGGGAGCTACCGCTGGCCCTCCAGGTAAAACTCTTGCGCGTCCTTCAAGAGGAAGAGGTCCGGCGGGTAGGGGAGAACAAATCTCGCAAGGTGGACGTCCGGGTCATTGCCGCGACGTTGCGGGACCTTCAAGCGGACGTCGAATCAGGGCGGTTCCGGCGCGATCTCTATTACCGCCTCAATGTCCTTCCCATCCACATCCCGCCGCTCCGGGAACGCCCGGAGGACATTCCGGTCCTTGCCGACCGGTTCATCGCCAAGTACAGCGGCCGGATCGGAAAGAAAATCCAGGGTTTTACCGCCGCGGCGCGCACGGCTCTTCAGGGATACGCATGGCCTGGGAACGTCCGCGAACTGGAAAATGTCATTGAACGCGCCATCGTTCTCTCGGAATCGGAGTGGATCGATGTTTCCGATCTCCCCTTCGCGGCCGCCGGATCGCCGGTGGCCTCCGGGATTTCGGTTTCTCCCGAATCTCCCGAAGGACTTTCGATCAAGCGGTGGACGGAACGGGTCGAGAAGGAACTCATCCGCAAGGCGCTCGTGCAAACAGAGGGAAACCGGACCAAGGCCGCCCGGCTCCTCGAAATTTCACACCGGGCTCTCTTATATAAGCTCAAGGAATACGGGATCGAATAACCCCGCAAAAATTGCGGGGTTAACGATAGATGCCCTTTAAGAAATGCGGTTTTTTCGAGATTATGCGGCGTGTCAAGATGCTAATTAATTCAAAAAACCTAATGATTTCAATGTATTAATAGTTTTTAATGCCGCGGAACGGGACTTGCGTAAAAACAGGTTGCTCGGGAGCAGATTTCCATGATTTCCCTGGATCACTCGAGAAATGATCGCTTGGCTCGGGAACGGGGGTTTACCCTCATCGAATTGATGACCGTGGTGGGCATCATCGGAGTGATGGTGGCAGTCGCCGCAGTCGGCTTTGGACGAGGAACCAACGCCGAGTGGCGGGTGGCTGACTGTTCGAGGACTTTTTACAACGTTTTGGTCCTTTCGGCCAGCTCCGCGAAAGCTGTGGGCGTTTCGACTGGCGTGTTCGTGGGCAGCGAGAACTGTGGAGCGACTTTTTGGGACAGACCCTCCTATTCCCCCCGGACATATTCTTATACCCGTTCGAATGGGGATTGCGTTACTAGCACATGGAAATACTGCGAATTTGGTGTACGAACGCCGAATGGGCCCCCGGCCACGGGCGGGGCCTATCATGACATTGCTCCGGATGGGGTGACTCTCGCCGGCGATTCCATTCGTTTCAATGCACAGGGCCTTCCCTCCAAATCGATGAACGCCGCAACGGATACGGTCTACATCCGGTACGTCGATGACTATGGGGTGGCTGGCGGCGGCGACTTGGGAATGGAAAAAGCCCGGGCCATCATCTTGCGGACCATCGGCAAACCCCTTCTTTGGAAAATCAGCGGGGACAATTGGCAGCCGGTAGGCACGTGACCCGCCTGGCTGGTTTGGTGGAGATGTGAACATGAACTGCTCCTTTCAACGAGACCCCCGGTGCCCGGATGGCGCCCGTCAGGGCGGATTCACTTTGATCGAGGTTATGCTCGCCATCGCCCTTCTTGGCGTCGGCGCTCTGTCCGCGACCCTTGCTCATGTTACCGCCCATCGGCAGAACAACCGGGCCTATAAGGCGAGCATCATGGTCCCCCTGGTAGGGGATTGGATCGAGCGCCTTCAGGGCATGGGCCGGGACGAAATACCCGGCGAATTCCCGCCGTTTCCAAGCTGCTTGGGAGTAACCGGTGATCTGACCCCTCTTACGGTGGGAGACATCACCAAGCCAGACGGTGGGGGCAGCCTCAAAAAGATTCTCGCCAATCCGGAGAGCATCGAGAATGTTTCTCCTCCGAGCGGTGAGGGTGTCATCATTCAGTACAATTTATTCGCTTTTTGCCCGGTTGGAAGGCGTGCGGGCGCGCAAACGGACGTGCGCATGCCCAACGGTTACCGGATGGTGGGCAACGCTTTCCTCGTTCAGGACGTCAACCCCGCGGGAGGGGAATACCAGATTATCAGCACGCAGCCCATCAACGTCATGGTGATGGACCGGTGCGTGGTCGGTTGCCAGTAGGCCCATTGGAACGAAAAGGGAGAACCAAGCCGTGTTTACGAAGTGGTTGCGAAGACAAGAAGCTGGATTCACCCTTCTTGAACTCATGGTGAGCTTGGGGGTTTTTTCCATTTTCATGGCCGCGGCGGCCGGATTCATGGGGCAGTGGATGCATTCGGCGGCGAAGGCCTCGCGCCGTATTTCGGATGTGAACCAAACGGCACGCCTCGCCATGGAGTACGCGGGGGTCAACGTTTCCCGGATGGGGGCGGGGCAGTTGTTTTCGCCAAATCGGCCTTCTTCTTCTCCGGGATACGCCCTTATTCCGTTGGACGTGACGTCCACTTACGGAGGGAACGGGGCTTTGAGCATTCTTGCGGGCGGGACTAGCGATGGCGGATTGACCAAGCCCGATCAACTGACTTTCGTTTTCAGCAAGCACAACCGCTTGGCGCGGGTTGTCTGGGACGACCGGAACGCCCATCAGATTCTCTTGGATTTCAAATTGCAAGATGCGACCCGCGGTGCTGTTCCCCCCGGGAAGCCGTACCCTTTCTTCTCGGGATACTTTTCTTCTGTCGAGCCGAGCCCCCTTGCGCCGGGAAACTGGGAGCCTGCCGGAGAGGAACTCTGGGACAATGCTCTCCTTCTTATCAAAACCCCTGATTCTCTAAGCTGTGTAGCCATAAACGAGCAAGGCGAAAAAGGAGAGTGTTCCCAATACGAGATGGTCCGTGTAAGAGGCAAGCCTATTCTCTTCGCTGCTCCGGGAAACAGTTTCATGTATCTTGTGAATTATACCGAGGAACCTCAAAACCCTTTCAACCGGTGGCTTCAGTCGCTCTCTCTGGTGTCGGGGTACACTCGCTATTATCCGGATGCGGAACAGGGCAACCTTCAGCGCACATACCAGTTACGGAAGGATGCGGCCTCTATAGAGAGATATGGTAGGGGTAATGCTACCTTGGGTTGCATTCCGCGTGCCACGACGAACGAACCAATTAATGGATGTTTTACAGCCATGCTGGTCGAAATGCAGACGCTGTTCATCACCAATCCCGGTGACGGGATCCTTCCGGCGACGTTGAAGAGGCCGGCTCTCGCGACGCTTACCTACACGGCCCCGCCGACGACGCTCAACCAAGACGCGCAGATTTTATCGGAAGACGTGGAGGATTTTCAGGTCGAGTATTATTTTAAAGATGACCCCGCCTCCAAGATAAACTTTTCCGAGGACAATCCGCAGGCGGTCGGGATGCGGGGACGGGACGATTTGCTCAATGGCACGCTCCCCGCTCACGCTTGCGAGGGGCTTTGGTGCGCCGAGAATGTTCCCATTGGTAATTATTTGAAAGGCATCCGTCTCTCCCTGCGCGCATCCGCATTCGTGGATTATGGAAGTTTCTACAGCGACGATACGGGGGCTAAGAACGAACTCGTCAAAATAGGAAATCGCGACGTCTACCCTCCCGATGACAAAGATGGAAAACGCTTTCGCAGGATCGTCCGGCAGTATTTTGCCCTTCGGAACATGAACACCTCTTATCAGCCACTGGAGCAGAACGTTCAATTCATCCAATAGCGGAGCATTCTATGAACTCGCCATTTCTAAAAAAATTTCATTCCAACTGCTTCCATATCGGTGACCGCGGCATCGCCCTGATCATCGCGGTGCTCTGCCTTGCGGCGATCAGCGCTCTCGCCATGGCCGGCCTTTCGAGCAGTGGCGTGGAAATGGCCGCTGCCAGGGCCAGCGCTCACTCCCTCGCGCGGGCCAATTGCATGGACCAGGTGGCGCGGTACGTCATGGAGCAATTGGATGCGAGAACAATCATGAAGGTATCGGACAGGGTCTACTCAGACGATTCGTCTGAGCCGTGTAACACAATGGGCGTGGCATGGGTCAATTTTGACGCCTCATTGCCGAATGACGACATGAACTGCATAAGTCCTTTCACGCGCCCCCCCTGCGTGGGGGCCGACGCTATATACACTTATCCTCCGGGTACGCCCCCCGATCCGGATATCGAGTGCCGGACGACCCGTGCCATCGCCATGGCGGCGCACACGCCTTTTACTCCTCTCGGCTCCATCGTCGGGCAGCAGGCCGGAACCGACCCCCAAACGGACAAGCGGTATTTCGGGGTGCGCATCGTGGTTGCGGACCTGCCTGTGTGTTCTTCCCGGTATTTGAATCATTATATTGATATTTCGGAAGTTGAAGCGGTGATCGCAGGCAAAGGCCGGGGCAACGTACGTTGATTCATCTTTAAGTCGAGGAATGGAGATCGGTTTATGAAGAAGCATGAAACGGCCACTTGGAGATTCACGAACTGGTTCCCGGGCTCCTGGGCGTTCCTCTGGCTTTTGGCGGGTTTTGCCATCGCCTGTTTCCCGCGCGACGCTGGGGCCCAGGCGGAGGTGCCTTTTTACGCCAGCACGGAAGTGGAGCCCAACATCTTCTTCGTCATCGATACGTCGGGGAGCATGAATTGGGATTTTCAGGTGATGGACGGCCAGATGCGGACCCGGCTCAAGGCAGCCAAGAAGATTCTGACGGGACGGTACGGGACGGGTAGCCAAAGCCAGAGTTGCCCCGCCGGGTATTCGAATTTCGATCCTCCGGGCGAGTGCCGGGGATGTGCCGCGGGGTACACCTACACGAGCCCCCCCACCCCCGCCGAATGCCGCGCGTGCCCCTCGACCTACTCCTACAATGCGTCTTTGGGACTTTGCGAGAAAACGAGTTCGTGCCCCGGCGGATCCGCTGGCGGCCTGTGCTTTGGAACGCTCAAGTGCGGTCCAAATAGTTCTTGCACGTCGTCTTATTGCACTAGCAATAACTGGATTTATTATCGGCCGGGCAACAACTCGACCCGCCGGTGTTACGACAGGATAACGACCGCTCCTTTGTCCCAGCCTTATCTCGTGCAGCCCTATCTTCCGTCTGATAGTACGGATTCGCTGGACGGCATCATCGACGTCTTCGGGTCCCTCGTTAATTTCGCCGTCGGCGTCTACAGCGGCTCTCCGAACAGTGGCACTTCGGCTCTCAACTTTCCAAATGGTCAAGGGACTACGACGTTCAGCAACGACGACAATCCGGGCCTCGAGTCCACCATTCTCGCCCAGAGCGCTAATGGCGGGACGCCCACGGGCCAAGCCATGCGGGACGCGGGGTGCTGGATCATCGGTTCTTCGGCCATGAACTCGGCTCTGGCGGACGTGGCGAGCATTCCCGAGGATTCAGACATCCCTCTCATTGCCGGGCAAGTGCGCGCTTCATACTCGAACCTTTGCCTCAACCAATTTAGCGCGCCCGCTATCAAGCCTTGTCCGGGCAACGCGGGATGCGATCCATCTTTCGCGTGCCGCCGGACGTTCATCATTCTCTTGACCGACGGCGAGGAGACGAGCGGATGGGGTTGCGCGGGCGTTTGTCCCACGGGCAACCTTCCGGGCCCCGGCGTTCCAAGGGATGTGACCGAACAGCATCTTCGTCGTCAGGCTATCGCATCGGCCATTCGGCGGAGCCAATATCTGGCCTCGGACTTTACGGAGCCAGAGAAGGTGGATTTCCGCGGAATTCCCACGTTCGTCGCGCTCTTCGCCCCTTGCGATCCGGCCGAGACGAACTCCAACAGCTCTTCCTATTGCTACGGTGGCCCGGACGTGGAGCCCAACCGGCTGGTTTTTGAAGGCAACCAGTGGGGCCGGTACGGCGGAACGGACGCCACTCCCGATGCGACCGACGACTGCAAGCCCAACGGAGACGGTGGCGAAGCGTACCTCGGCACGGATGCCGACGCCCTCCGCGAAGGCTTGCGGCGCGCCGTTGGATGCGCCATTGAGGGTTCTCACACGCGGGCGGAACCGGCTTTCGTAGCGACCTCTTCGAATTTTTCCGAAAACCTGGAGATCGACGGGTATTTCGAGGTCGTGCCGGGCGAAATCTGGTGGCGCGGCCATTTGCAGGGTTTCACGTTCGAGGCCATTAACGATGCCGCGGGAAGCGGCACGATTCCCCAAGACGTATTTGATGCTGGAGAAATATTGACGGCGAAAACCGGCGGCCGCCGGCTCTATGTGGCTCTCGACGAGCCCTTCCAGGCTCCCCCCGTCGACGCGAACGATCCTTCGAAGGGGGCGATTCTCGACCCTCCTCCCATCCCTCCTTCCCCTGTGCTGGGTGTCAAGGATTTCACGATTTCCGCCGCTGGCAACGACATCTCGTCGATAACCAGTATCCCCGTGTCGACCTCCAGCACCACCGATTTCGATATTACCCGCCTCATTCAATTTATCCGGGACGAGGACGGAACAGCGGAAACGATTACGTTTTCCAACGGCTCCCCGAAAAAATGGTCTCTGGGGCCGATCGTCAATTCGACTCCCGCGATTATGGAGCCGCCATTTTTCGATTTCCGGGTAGGGGCGGGCGATAAGTATTTCGATTTCATTAACCAGAGGGCGGCCGACCCGGACGTCATTTTCGTCGGGGCCCAGGACGGCTTCATGCACGCGTTTTACCTCAGCGACCCCGAGGGTGCTCCGGAGCAGGGGGATGAAATCTGGGGCTTTATGCCTTACGAGGCCATCTTGCGCATACCGTCCCTGCCGAGCGGTGTCGTCTTTACCGTGGACGGCAGCCCCACGGCGCAGACGGTCTATTTCCGGGATAGCGACAGCTTCGAGACGGTCCTGATCTTCGGTCAGCGGTCCGGTGGGTTCAGTTACGTCGCCTTGAAGATCACCGATCCCACGCAGCCGGAGCTTCTCTGGCAGGTGACCCATCCTGCCATGGGCCGGACTTTCTCCAAGCCCAATCTGGGAACGTACCGGATCTTTTGGGATGGCGCGGACCCCGCCACCCGCTGGCTGATGGCCACGGGCGCCGGATTCAACGGGACCCGTTCCGACGGCGACCCGATCGCCGTCAATCCGGCGGCCTGTTTCGATTACATCGATCTGGACGGCAATGGCGAACTCGAGTGTGTTGACTCGAGCGGTAACGAGATTCTGCCGGCCACGGATACCGTCGGGGACGATTCCGGCCAACCGGGGATCGGGAATTGGATATTGTTCTACGACGTCGAAACGGGCCGCTTGGTTCAGAACGTCAAGCTCTTCGACGATCCGAATGGCGATCCGAACAATCCCGACGACATCCGGCACAAACACAATTCCGTACCGGGGGACCTGCTGGCCCTCGATCGTGGGACGGACGGAACGATCGACAACGTGATTTTCGGCGACATGGAAGGACGGCTTTGGAAGATATTGACGTACAGCCCGGACGTCAACGATTGGCGTACCAACGCGGAAGGGAATCCCGTTCAGGGAGCCGGGGACGATGGCGGCAAGCCCGCTTCTCCCTGCTTGTTGTTCGATCCGGCCGTCGCCTTCGTCGACCAAGGCGGGGAGACTTTCCGGCGCCCCATTTCTTATGCCCCGGCGGCGACCTTCGATTGTAACGGTTTCGTCAATTTGATCTGGGGCACGGGTGATTTGACGGATCCGAATAATACAACGTCTCAGGATTACCTTTTCGCTATCAACGATCCCGACGCCAGCTCTTGCGGTTTCACCGATCCGGATGACGTCGCGAGGGATTTTACGTGCGATGAAATGAAAAACAGCACCGATTCCAGCTTCCGTGCCCTGGGCGAGGCGATCGATGACAAATTCCCATTCGCCTTGCCGGAGCAAGGGGAAAAAATCTTGTCGACCCCGCTTATCATTAACGGCCGCTTTTTCGTGACCACTTACCGCCCGGGCGCCGCGGGATGCTCCAACGGCAGCAGCCGCTTTATCGCCGGACCGGCGGTTTGCTGTGGTCTGGTTCCGGAACCGGGCCAGAGCAGTTTCGATGTCTTGGAAATTGTGGAAGGCGACAAGCCCTCGCCGCCGCTGATCCTCGGGCCGGACGGCCGCCCCATGACCGTCCGCGCCACGAGCAAGGATGGCAACGAGTCGTTTGGCACTGGCAAGATTAGCGAGATTGCCCGCGACCGGCGCATCCTCCACTGGGTAGACGTCTTTGGCGTGGGTGAGTTGCAGGGTACCAATTGACATCGGCTTTTCCCGGAAATCTCCTTCCTCCAGCGGGCCCCGAAAGGGGTCCGTTGTTTTTCGGGGTTTCACAAAGAGAGGGCGTTTCTGGCTTATCGCGTTGCGACGAGGAAGTCGGTAAGCCCTTCGAGGTAGCTCGGGAAGATGCCAAGCCCCGGGAGGGATTGGAGCCCCAGTTCCACGCTGAGGACCGCGCAAAGAAGGACGGCGAAGGCGAGGGCTAGGCCGCGGGGAGCCATGGCAGAGGCGGCTGGATCGTTACTAACCGGTCGGGTGGGGGATTCCATGTAGAGGGCCACGACGACCCGCAGGTAGTAAAACGCCCCAATGACGGACGAGAGAATACCGAGGACCGCGAGCGTCGTGTATCCCGCCCGCAGGGCGGCCCCGAAGAGATAGAACTTGGCGGTAAATCCCCCGGTCGGAGGGATTCCCGCCAACGCCAGCATGAAAAGGGAAAGAAGCGCGGCCAGGAGGGGGTGGCTTTCGGATAATCCGGCGAGATCGGAGAGATTGTTCCGCTCCCTTGCCGGAGAGTTGAGGGTCAGAAGAACCGCAAAAGCCCCCACGTTCATGAAGCTGTAGACGAGAAGATAGTAGAGAATGGCCGCGTCGGCCTGATCGGGAAGCTTTGAGGCGCTTGCGACGCCAAGCAAAAGATAACCGGCGTGGGCGACGCTCGAATAAGCGAGCAGACGCTTGAGGTTCCGCTGCGCCAGGGCCAGGAGATTTCCCCCGATCATCGTCAGAAGCGCGAGAGCCGAGAGGATCGGCACCCAGGAATCCGAGAGGCCCATGAGCGTGTGGGGGAGGAGGCGGACCAAAAACCCAAAGGCGGACGCTTTCACGGCCACGGACATGAACGCCGTTATGGGTGTCGGTGCCCCCTGGTAGACGTCCGGCACCCACATGTGGAACGGGACGGCGCCCACCTTGAAGGAAAGCCCCACGAGGAGAAGGCCCACGCCGATCACGGCGAATTTGGATTCGGGGCCCATGTTCCCGGCGGCAAAACGGGTGGCGATTTCGGAAAAATTGGTGCTTCCCGTGGCCCCGTAGAGGAACGAAATCCCATAAAGGAGGAATCCCGTCGCGAAGGCGCCGAGGAGGAAGTATTTGACCGCTCCTTCAGTCGAAGCGTCCTGCCGGGTCCGGTAGCCGGTAAGGGCGTAGACGCACACGGAAAGGGTTTCGAGGGAGACGAAGGCCATGGCGAGATCGTTCGAGGAAACCAGGAACGCCATGCCGCAGGCAGAGAAGAGCAAAAGGGTGTAGTAGTTGGCCGGTTCAAAGCCGTGCCGGTTAGCGTAAGCCGGGGAGCAGAGAGCACCGAGGAGGGTGCACACGGAAACGATAGCGAGCAGGGCCGATACGGTGGGATCGAGGATGACCGCCCCGGCGAAGGCATTGGCCGTCGTTTTCCAGGAAAGAATGGTGAAAGCCAGGGAGAAGGTGGCCGCCACGAGAGTCGTAATGAGGAAAAGGCCGTGCCGGTTCTTCCCGAAGACGAGCCCTTCGCCAAGGACCAGAAGGGCCCCGAGGCCCAGGGTGATTTGCGGATAGATGGCGAACAGGTGAAGGTCGTTCACGGTGCTTTTGTCCTACTTGGAAGCCGAATCGGCCGAGGCCACTTCGCTTCGGGAATCTTCTTTCCATTTGGAAAGAATTTGGCTCACCTGGGCTCTTCCGGAAGCATCCGCCTCCGGAAGGCTCGCCAGAACGGCCGTCTTGCTGAAGCGATCCAGGAATTCCTTCGTACTGGCCTTGAACGTCTTGAGGAACGGCCCGGGTACGACGCCCATTATGAAAATGAGAACCAGCACGGGCGCAAGATAGAACTGCTCTCGCTTCGTGAGGTCCGGGAGTTTTTCGTTGACGGCATGGGTGACGGGCCCGAAGAGCACCCGCTGGACGGTCCAGAGCATGTAGACGGCGCCCAGGATGACCCCAAGGGCCGCCCCGGCGGCCATGTAAGTCGTCTTGGGCACGTTGCCCGTGAAAGTCCCAAGGAGAATCAGGAATTCGCCTACGAAGCCGTTGGTCCCTGGCAGGGCGATGGAAGAGAGGCTCACGGCCACGAGGGCGGCGGCATAGAGAGGGATGACTTTCGCGAGGCCGCCGAACTGGGCGATCTCCCGCGTGTGGCGGCGCTCGTAGAGAACGCCCACGAGGAGGAAGAGGGCGCCCGTCGAAAGGCCGTGGTTTAGGCCCTGGTAGAGCGCTCCCTCCAGGGCTTCGGGGGTAAAGGCGCAGATGCCAAGAACGCAAAAGCCCAGGTGGCTGACGCTCGAATAGGCGACGAGCTTTTTAATGTCGGGCTGCACAAGGGCGACGAGAGCCCCGTAGATCACGCCGATCACGGCTAAAAGCGAGAGCCAGGGGGCGAAAGTGACCGCCGCCGCCGGGAAGAGGGGGAAGGCGAAACGGACAAGGCCGTAGGTTCCCAGTTTGAGGAGAACGCCCGCCAGGATGACCGATCCCCCCGTCGGCGCTTCCACGTGGGCGTCGGGGAGCCACGTGTGGAGCGGGAAGAGGGGGACTTTGATTGCGAAAGCGAAAGCAAAGGCGCCAAAGAGCCAGCGCTGATTCTCGTAGGCGATGGAAGTTCTAAGAAGGTGGGCGAGGTTAAAGGAAATTTCGCCCGAGGATTCGTAGTGCAAGTAGGCCAGGGCCACGATGGCGAGCAGCATGAGGACGGAACCGGCCATCGTGTAGAGGAAGAACTTGACCGCCGCGTAGATTCTCCGCTCGCCGCCCCAGACTCCGATGAGGAGGTACATGGGGATCAGCATGGCTTCCCAGAAAATGTAGAAGAGGACGAGATCGGTCGCTAGGAACGCGCCGAGCATCCCCGTTTCGAGGAAAAGGAGCGAGGCCATGTAGAGCGGGACGCGCCGCTCGACGGCAGAAAATCCCGCCAGGACGACGATGGGCGTAAGGAACGTGGTGAGAATCACGTAGAGGAGCGACATGCCATCGACGCCGAGCCGGTAGGAGATTCCCCAGGAGGGAAGCCACCGGAAGGCTTCGGCGAACTGCATTTGCGCGGTCGCGGCGTCGAAACCGGCCCAGAGGGTAAGCGAGAGAAGGAAAGCCGCCGCAGAACCCAGGAGCGCGAGGGCCCGGGCAATGGATGCGCCCGACTCGCCGCGGCCGAAAAGGAGGATCGCGACGGCGGTCACCGAGGGGAGGAACAAGATGATGGAAAGAACGGGCATTTTCATTCCTCAGCGAAGCGCCAGATACCCGGCCACCAGTACGGCCCCAAGCAACATGGCGGCGGCATAGCTGCTCGCAAATCCGTTTTCGATGCGGGCGAAGGCCCGGCCCACGGCCTGGGAGGCCCTTCCCGCGCCGCGGACAAGGCCGTCGATGAGTTGGACGTCCGCCACTTTCCAGAGAGCCGCTTCGGAGAATTTCCGGACGGGCGTTACGAAGACGGCCTCGTAAAACTCATCCACGTAGTACTTGTTCGAGAGCACCCGGTAGGTGGACTGGAAGGCGCCCGCGATTTTCCCCGGGATTTCGGGCTTTGCGATGTAGAAGAACCAGGCGAGGGCAAGGCCGCCAATGCCGATGAGGGAGGAAAGCCCCGCCAGGAGCGCTTCGGCCGATCCTTCGTGGACGATAGTGGCGCTTTCCTCGCCGTGAACGGCACCCAGTACCGCTCCCAACCAGCCTTCGATCCGGTTGTGACCGCCCAGGAAATGAGGGACTCCCACATAGCCCGCGAGAATCGAACCGATGGCCAGCGTCCACAAAACGCCCGTCATGCTGGCGGGGGATTCGTGGATGTGGTGCTCGATGTCGTGGGGCGTGCGGGATTTCCCGTGGAAGGTGAGCAGGAAAACCCGCCCCATGTAGAAGGCCGTGCAGAAGGCCGCGACGCAAGCCACGCTCCAGAGCAGGGGCGGAAGAAGATGCGTGAGCGCTTCGTGCCCCGGAACGATGGGCGGGACGAAGAGCGTGTGGCTGGACCAGACTTTCCAGAGGATTTCGTCCTTTGAGAAAAAGCCCGAAAAGCCGGGAACGCCCGCGATGGCGATGGTGGCGATGCCGAAGGTGAGCCACGTGTGGGGCATCTTCTTGCGGAGCCCGCCCATGATCCGCACGTCCGTGTTGTTGGCAAGGGCGTGCATGACCGAGCCAGAACCCAGGAACAGACAGGCCTTGAAGAACGCGTGGGTGTAGACGTGGAAGACACCCGCCGCCGGGGCCCCGGCACCGACGCCCAAGAACATGAACCCGAGCTGGGAGACGGTCGAATAGGCCAGCACTTTCTTGATGTCGTTTTGAACGAGGGCGATGGTGGCGGCCATCAGGGCGGTTGCCGCGCCCACGCAGGCGACGATGGTCATCACGACGGGGCTCGCGGCGTAGACGAAGTGGAGCCGGGCCGTGAGGTAAACGCCCGCCGTCACCATGGTAGCCGCGTGGATGAGGGCGGAAACGGGTGTCGGACCCGCCATGGCGTCGGGAAGCCAGACGTAGAGCGGTATCTGGGCGCTCTTTCCGCAGGCACCGATGAAGAGGAGAAAGGCCGCGAGCGTCGGGAGCCGAACAGGGACACCCAGAAGCGTCACGCTTTGGACGCTGATCTCGTCGATGAACTGCGAAAGGCTTTGAATCTCCAGGGACGGCGCGCCCGCCTTCCAGGCAGCCCAGAAGAGGACGAACATACCGAGGAGGAACCCGAAGTCCCCGATCCGGTTGACGACGAAGGCTTTCTTTCCGGCCTGGGCGTTGGGCAGGTGCTCGTACCAGAAGCCGATGAGGAGGTAGGAGCAGAGGCCAACGCCTTCCCAACCCACAAAGAGGATGGGGAGACTGCCACCCAGGACCAGGACGAGCATGGAGAACATAAAGAGGTTCAAGTAGGCGAAGAAGCGGCCGAACCCCGGATCGCCGTGCATGTAGCCGGCCGAATAAATGTGGATGAGCAGGCCGATCCAGCAGATCACCATGATGAAGAGGCCCGAGAGCCGGTCCACTACGAGCAAGATCGGCAGGTCGAGCCTCCCGGCGGCAATCCAATGCCAGCCGTCGGCCACGAGGTGGATGGGCTCGTCCGCCCCAAGGACGCGCAGGAACGCTGCCGTCGCCAGAAGCGCCGATCCCAAAACGAGCGAGCAGGCGATGGCCGCCGCGCGCTTTTCAGGAAGCGAGCGGCCAAGCAGAACCGCCCCGCCGTTCACCGCGAACCCGATCAGCGGGAGGAGCGGCAGGAGAAGGAGCCACTGGGCCTGGATTTGGGAAGCTTCGTGCAAGGGTTCAGCCTTTCAAGAGATTCAAATCTTCCAGGTCCACGCTCTGGCGGTTCCGGAAAACAGCGATGAGGAGGGCAAGGCCCACAGCGGCTTCGGCGGCCGCCACGGCGATCGAAAAGATCACGAGGGCGTGGCCGCTTCCATCCCCCCAGTAACGGGAAAAGGCCGCGAGCGAAAGATTCACGCCGTTGAGCATGAGCTCGATGGACATCAGCACGACAATGGCGTTCCGGCGGGTGATGACGCCCACCGTGCCCACGACGAAGAGCAGGGCTGAAAGAAGGAGATAGTGGTGGAGGCCGACGCTCACGGCGTGCTTTCCCCTTCCCGGTGGGCGATGGCCACCGCGGCCACGATGGCCGCAAGGAGAAGAACGCTTACGAGTTCAAAAGCGAGAAGGTAGCGGTCGAACAGGAGATCGCCGATGGATTCGACCGTGCCGAATCCTTCGGGGAGTTTTTCGGGAAACCCCACTTCGCCGGGGGCTAGTTGGCTTGCAAGGAGGATGGCGAAAAGCCCGGCCAGGACGATTCCAAGCGACCGGGCGATGGCATTGCGGCTCCCTTGGAGCCGCACGAGTTGGCTTACGTCGAGTAGCATGATCACGAAGAGGATCAGAACCGTGATGGCCCCCGCGTAAACGAGAATTTGAGAAGCCGCGAGGAAATGGGCTTCGAGGAGCACGTAAAGCCCCGCCAGATTGAAGAAGGCCACGACGAGGTAAACGGCGGAAGCAATGGCGTTTTTTCCCGTAACAACGAGGACGGCCGAAGCGAGCGCCAGGGCGCCGAAGACGTAGAAGAGGAGGGCGGAGCCGGTCATGGCCTTACTTCGCCATCCTTTCGAGAATGAATGCGGTTGCCAGGACGTTCAGGAGCGCCAGGGGAAGCATGTACTTCCATCCGAGGCGCATGAGCTGGTCGTACCGGAATCGCGGAAGAGTCCAGCGGACCCAGATAAAGAGGAAGGCGAAGAAAAGAAGCTTCGCCATGAAGCAGGCAAATTGTAGAACCGCGGCGACGAGGGATGCGCCGGTGGGCCCGAATTCGAAGTGGCCGCCACCCGTAAGCGCGAGCACGGCTCCGGCCGCCACGGCGGGCCCGAAGCCAAAGAGCACGGCCAGGGCGGCGGCGTCCGGGTCGCGGGGGCCCCGCTCGTTTCCTTGGAAGAAGAGATAGCCAAAGAAAAGGCCAGCCAAAGTTCCTCCAGCGGCAGTCGCGAGGAGAACGATCCGGAGAATGGGGGCCGCATTGGCCCGGAGGGTTTCCGTGGGGAGGAACGGAATTTCGTATCCACCGAAGAAGAGCGTCGCGATGACGCCCGAAGCGACGATCATGTTGGCGTATTCGGCCATGAAGAAGAGGGCGAACCGGAGGCTCGAATACTCCACGTGGTACCCGGCCACGATCTCGCTTTCGCCTTCGGGAAGATCGAAAGGATTGCGGTTCGTCTCGGCAAAGGCGCAGACGATGAAGAGGAGCGCCGCGACGGGCTGGACGACGGCGCCCCAGTGCCAGAAGGGGCCTGACTGGTGGGTGACGGCTTTACCCAGTTCCAGGGAACCGTAGACCATGAGCGCGCCGACGAGAGCGAGGCTCATGACGAGTTCGTAGCTCACAAGTTGGGACGAGGAGCGCAGGCCTCCCAGGATCGTGTACTTGTTGTTGCTGCTCCAGGCGGCGAGCAGGATTCCGTAAACCCCTAGCGACGCGATGGCGAGGATGTAGAGGATTCCAGCATTGAGATTGGCGGCTTGAAGTGAAAATTCCCGCCCGTCGATGACCACCGAACCACTGTAGGGAACAACGGCAAAGGTAAGAAGCGCCACGAACATGGCGATGGCCGGGGCGATGAAGTGGAAGGGCTTGTTCGCCTGGGAGGGGGTGATGTCTTCCTTCCCGATGAGCTTTACGACGTCCGTCAGGGTGTGGACGATGCCGAAGAGACGAAGAGGCCCGGCGGAGGCATAGGCGGGCCCCCGGCGGCTCTGGATGTAGGCGCTCACCTTTCGTTCCCACCAGATGAGCAGGGGGATCACCTGAAGCACCACGAGGAGCATCAGGGCGATCCGCACAAGGACCATGGTGAGATCGAGCAACATGATGGTTAACGGTTCCCCGTAGCGCCGCTTCCCGCCGGCGCGCCTCTTTTACTTCTGGGCTCCTTGGGAGGGAAGGGGCATTCCCCGGTCTCCCAAGGCATTCCAGGAAAGTCCGCTCAGGGATTTCTCCTGCGCGGCCATGGCATCGAACAAAGCCGCGGGATTTTCCGCATCCGGCAACTCCGCGCCCATGAGAGTGCCGAAATCCCGCAAAATCTTGATCCCTTCCCGCGCCTGAGCGGGTGGGCGGATGGCCTGGAAAAAGCGCTGGGCGCGACGGTCCACGTTCACGAAAGTTCCGGTGGTCTCGGCATGAACAGCGCCCGCGAAGACGGCGTGGGCGATCCGGGCCGTCTTGTGAAGATAGGGGGTCTGGCAGACGAGCCAGGAGAGTTTCGGAAATAGTTTTTCCGCCCGTTCAGCCACTTTGGGGGCTCCGGGGCGGTCTATCAGGAAGTCATCGCCCAGGACGTAGAGGGCTTTGATCTTCTCGCTCTCGATCCCATCGAACACGGCGTCGAGGGCGGAGAGCCCCAAGAGCGAGCCCGCAAGAGCATTGGGGGATTTGTCGGCGGTGATGAGGAATTTGTCCCCTTGGCCCTGGTGGTAGAGCTTTTCTGGTGGGAAGGCGACCGGGCTTCCGGGGAAATATGAATTGAATAATTTCTTCAATAAGAAGTTCTCTTCGAGGGAGGCGAATGGGCTTCCCACGGCCGCGATGGCTTCGGCCCCGTGGCGCTTGTGAAGAAGCTGGAAGATTTCCATGGTGCGGGAGAAAGCCTTGTCCCAGCCCGTTTTTTCGGCTGCTTCACCGCCTTGGCGGAGAAGAGGGACGAGCGCCCGCCCTTCAGCGTGAATGTGCTTGTAGGACATGCGCCCCTCATCGCACATCCACCATTTGTTCACGTCCGGGTTTTCCCGGGGGCGGTAGCGGAAGACTTCTTCCTTGTCGTAGTCCGTCAGGATGTTGCAGCCGCGGGAGCACCCGGCGCAAACGCTCTTGGAAGAACTCATGAACCAGACGCGCTTCCGGAACCGGAAATCACTATTCGTCAAGGCGCCCACGGGGCAGATGTCTACGATGTTGCCCTGGTAGGGGCTCTGGAGTTCGCCTGACTGGAGGCCGATGAAACTGATAGCCCCCCGGTTGAACATGCCGAGTTCTTCCTGGCCGCCCACTTCCCGGCAGAATCGGACGCAGCGGGTGCACAGGATGCAGCGTTCCGTGTCGTAGACGACCTGATCGGAGAAATGGACGCGCTTTTCCTTTTTGATCTTGGTTTCGAGCGGCACGTGCGAGGGCTGCTTGTCGTACTTCATGTAATAGTCTTGCAGCTTGCACTCGCCAGCTTGATCGCAGATGGGGCAGTCGATGGGGTGATCGACCAGGAGGAATTCCATCACGTCCTTCTGGGCGTCGCGGACCTTCTGGCTCGCGTGTTCCGTCCGGACCACCATCCCCTCGGCCACCTGGGTCATGCAGGAGGGCATGAGCTTGGGGGCTTTTTCGACCTCCACGAGGCACATGCGGCAGTTCCCCTCGGGAGAGAGGCCCGGGTGCCAGCAGTAATGGCCGATCGAGATGCCATTCTGGTGGGCCACTTCTATGACGCTCTGCCCCTCACGGGCTTCGATCTCTTTTCCGTCGATGGTGATCTTGGGCATGGGATTAAGCCGCTTTTTCCCTTCGGGCCTTCTTGTCGAACTCGGAGCGGAACTTTGTGAGGAAGCTCTTGATCGGCATGGCGAGCGCGTCCGCCAGGGGGCAGATCGTCCGGCCCACCATGTTGTTGGCGATCTTGAGGAGTTCGTCCACGTCCTCGGGCCGCCCTTCGCCGTCATCGATGCGGCAGAGAATCCGGTGGGCCCAATTCGTCCCCGTCCGGCAGGGGGTGCACTGGCCGCAGCTCTCGTGGGAGTAGAAATGGCCCAGGATGCGGAGCGAATGGACCATGTCCGTCGTCTCGTCCATCACGATGCAACCGCCAGACCCCAGCATGGTGCCGTTAGCCGCGCAGGATTCGTAATCGATGTTCGTTTTTTCGACTTCCGCAGCCGTCAGGATGGGAACGGAACTGCCACCGGGGATGCAGGCCTTCAATTTCCGGCCTTTCCAGACCCCGCCGCCGTAATTGGGCGAATTGATGAATTCCGAAAGGGGCAGGCCCAGGGGGATTTCGTACGTGCCGGGCTTGTTCACGTGGCCCGAGATGCTCAGGAGCTTCGTACCGCCGCTCTTTTCGGTGCCGAATTTCTTATACTCCTCGGGCGCGTGTTTGATGATCCACGGAAGTGCGGCGGCCGTTTCCACGTTGTTGACCACCGTGGGGCAGTTGTAAAGGCCGACCACGGCGGGGAAGGGGGGCTTGATGCGGGGCTGGCCCTTCTTCCCTTCGAGAGATTCGATGAGGCCTGTTTCTTCGCCGCAGATGTAGGCGCCAAAGCCCGAATGGACGGTAATCTGGATGTCATAGCCGGAGCCCAGGGCGTTCTTCCCCACGATGCCGGCGGCTTTCGCTTCGGCCAGGGCCTTCTTGAGAATGGCGATCTGGTCGTAGAATTCACCCCGGCAATAGATAAAAGCATGATGGCAATCGATGGCTTTGGCGCAGATCAGAGTGCCTTCGATGAGTAAGTGGGGGGTGAGTTCGAGGATATAGCGGTCCTTGGCCGTGCCGGGCTCGCTCTCGTCGGCGTTGATGCAGACGTACTTGGGCTTGGGGCTTCCCCGGTTGATGAAGCTCCATTTCATGCCCGTGGGGAAGCCCGCCCCGCCCCGGCCGCGAAGGCCCGAAGCCTTTACGTGTTCGATGAGTTTTTCGGGCGTCCAGGAAGAGAGAACTTCCTTGGCGGCCTCGTAGCCGCCGTGCTTCTTGTAGACTTCCAGCGTATTGGCGCCGGGGACGCTCCAGAGGGCGCTGATGACTTTCTCCATCAGTGCGAGCCCTCCTTCTTGCAGCGATCGATGATCTCATCGACTTTTTCAATCGTGAGCTCCATTTTGTAATTCTCGCCCAAGAGCATGGCCGGGGCCCTCTCGCAAGCGGCCAGGCATTCGACGTGTTCGAGGCTGAAAAGCCCGTCCGGGGTTACGTCCTTGTGGCCCTTGAGTCCCAGTTTCTTCTGGCAGTGGGCGAAGATTTCCTCGCCGCCCCGCAGGGAGCAGGAGATGTTCGTGCAGACCTGGATGTGATACTTCCCGACCGGTTGCTGGTGGAACATCGTATAGAAGGTCACGACTTCCTTCACTCGGGCGGGCGAAATGGAGAGAAGCTCGGCCGTAAAACGCTGGGAAGCGGGACTCACCCATCCCTTTTCCTTCTGGATGAGCTGAAGGACCGGAAGCACGGCGGAGGCCTTGTCGGGATACTCCGCGATCGCCTCTTTCATTTTGGCGAGCGTTTGATCGCTGAATTTCTCTTCGGCGTTGCTCATGGCGTTAGCGGTCCAACTCTCCTGCGATGATGTTGAGGCTGCCCAAAATCGCGATGGCATCGGCGATGAAATACCCGCGTGAAATTTCTTCCATGGCGGAAAAATGCAGGAAGCTTGGGGCGCGAACCTTTACCCGGTAAGGGTGCTTGGAGCCGTCGGAGACGATGTAGAAGCCGAGCTCCCCGTTAGCCGCTTCCGTGGCAGAATAGACTTCACCCGGCGGTGGGCGGATACCCTCGAAGACGAGCTTGAATTGGTTGATGAGCCCTTCGATCGAATTGTAGACCTGCTTTTTGGGCGGAAGGGCGATGGCGGGGTCGCTCACCATGATCGGGCCGTCCGGGATGCGCTCGACCGCCTGCTCGATGATCCGCATGCTCTGGCGGATTTCCTCGACGCGGACGAAGAAGCGGTCCCACGTATCGCCCTTGGCGCCGATGGGCATTTCCCAGTCGAATTCGTCGTAGTGGTAGTAGGGCTGGTCCTTGCGGACGTCATAGGGGACGCCGCTCGCCCGCAGGACCGGGCCGGTCCAGGCGTAGGCCAGGGCCGTTTCCTTGGAAACGATCCCTACGTTCCGTACGCGGTCGTTGAAAATTTTGTTCCGTTGGAGGAGTTTCAATACTTGGGTGAGGCCCTTGTCGAGTTCCTTGAAGCAGGCGGCCAAATCGTCGTCAAAACCATCGTAGAGGTCGTAGACGACGCCACCGATGCGGGTGTAGGCATTCGTGAGGCGCGCCCCCGAGAGTTTCGCGAGGATGTCGTAAATCTTCTCGCGGGGGTAGAACGTCACCCAGAAGTTCGTCAGGCCCCCTAAGTCGAGTGCCGCGACGCCGTTGCAGATGAGGTGATCGGCGATCCGGGAAAGCTCGTCCACGATCACCCGGATGTATTGGGCGCGCTCGGGAATCTTGATTCCCAGGAGCTTTTCGACGGCCTTGCAGTAGGCCGTGTTGTTCATGCAGGCCGAGAGATAGTTCAGGCGATCGGTAAACGGAATGACGTGTTGGTAGGGGACTTGTTCGCACTGGATTTCAAAACCCCGGTGCAGGTAACCGATTTCCGCCTTGGATTCGACGATAACTTCGCCGTCGAGCACGCACTTGAGGCGGAGCGTTCCGTGGGTGGCGGGATGGGCCGGGCCGATGTTGACGGTGACGGGATGCTCGACCGCCGCCGGGGCCGGGTGGTCCGGAAGATTCTCCGGCGCTTCCGCGTCCGGGGGGAGAGGTTCCCGTTCATCCATCGCGTGTGATGCGTTCGCGCTCACGATCTACTCCAGGTGCGAAGCCCGGCGGAGGACGTGCCGGCCGTCCACGGGGTAATCCTTGCGGAGCGGGTGCCCCACGAAGTCCTCGTGGTTCAATATCCGCCGCAGGTTCGGATGTCCGTCGAAAACGATACCGAACTGGTCCCAGCACTCGCGCTCCAGCCAATCGGCCGACTTGAAGAGGTCTGAGATCGTCGGCAGATGGGGGTTGGATTCGGGGAGAGCGACTTTCACGTAGAGCCGTTGGGCCGGGGTACTCCGGTAGTCAGCGAAGTAATAAACCACTTCGAAGCGGGGCGTGCGCCCCAGGTGAAGGCCGTCCACACCCGCGAGATCGGAGAGCGTGATGAGCCCCGCGTCCCGGTGGAGAATCTCGGCCGCTTCCCGGAAAGATTCCGGGGTTACCGTGACGAATTCGTCACCGCACGCCTGGTAGGCGGAGAGGACCTTCCCGCCGAGGCGGGAAGTGAGGTGTTCGGTCGGGTTCAACGCGTGGCTCCGGGAAAGGGCGGATTTTTGACAAGCTGCTGGATCTCTTTTTCAAAAACGATCTTGCGCCCGCGTTCGAAGGCGTCGCCCTGCTCGATTTTCTTCTGGAGAAGAAGGACGCTGTTCAAAAGAGCTTCCGGATGGGGCGGGCAGCCCGGCACGTAAACGTCCACGGGGAGGATCTCGTCCACGCCTTGGAGGGTACAGTAATTCGTGTAGAAGCCCCCTGAGGAAGCGCATACGCCCATGGAGATGACCCACTTGGGTTCCGCCATCTGGTCGTAGATTCTCCGGATGACCGGCGCCATCTTCATCGTGATAGTGCCGGCCACGATCATGAGGTCCGCCTGCCGGGGGCTGAAGCGCACGAGCTCGGCGCCGTAGCGGGCGAGGTCGTAGCGGGAGCCCAGGACCGCCATCATTTCAATGCCGCAACACGCCGTGCCGAAGGGGTAGGGCCAGAGGGAGTACTTCCTCCCCCAATTGGCGATGTCCTCCAGGCGCGAGAGCATGAAGCTCTTCTCGGCCGGTTCGTCGCCGACCTGGACGCCTGGGAGCTTGGCAAGCTGCGCCAGCTTTTTTTCTTGATCCGGGTGCATTGCGTGGTGATTCCGCCGGCTGATTTACCGCTAGGCCGCCTTCTTTGAATCGAGGCCCGTGCGTTCGAGCATCCGCCGCCGTTCCTCGTGCTTTGACCAATCCAGGACGCCCCGCCGCCAGATGTAGAAGTATCCCAGGAAAAGAATCGCGATGAAGAGGGCCATTTCGATCAAGGGAAGGAGACCCGCCTTGGCCGAAAGGGCCTGGTAGCGCACGGCCCAGGGGTAGAGGAAAATGGCCTCGATGTCGAAGAGGATGAAGACGATGGCGACGAGGTAGAAGTGGACGCTAAAGCGCTGCCGGGCCGTGCCTTCCGGATCGACGCCGCATTCGTAGGTCGAGAGTTTTGCCGGAGTCGGTTTGCGGGGACCCACGAACCGGGAGAGGACGACGAACAGGGCCGAAAAGACGGCCGCAATCCCGATAAGGATCAAAATGGGGAGGTAGGGATGGTTCATCCAGCCGCTCCCAGGAGCGCCGGCCTAGGCCTGGCGCTGGAGTTGATACGGGGCCGCGGCGAGCATTTTCCGTGACCCCTTCCCGGCGCCAGCTATAGCCGATCGCGCCTAGACAGCATAGGCAAATGTCCATGCCGCGAGCTGTTGCAGCCAGCCGAAGACGAGCCCGAACACCAGGGTCGGAACCGCGAAAACGGCCAGGAGCACGAACGCGGGCACAGAGACCGTTACGGGCGCCAGTGGACGGTGCACCGCCGCGGGGGCATGACCGTGCCCCTCTTCCTCGCCCAGGGCGCCTTCAAGCATCACACGGATGACCCTCGCGTAGTAGAAAAGGCTGATGGCGCTGTTGATGACTCCGATGATGGCGAGAACCCAGAGCCGGTCCTGCCCCTGGCGGCCAGCCTCTTCGATGACCGCGCCAAAGAGGACGAGCTTGCCTGCGAACCCCGCGAACGGGGGGATGCCGGTCAAGGAAAAGAGGAACATCGTCATGGCGATGGCGATCCAGGGGGAGTCCTTGAAGAGCCCCCGGAAAGCCTGGATGTCATCCGAACCGCGCTGATCGGCCACGAGCATGACCACGTAGAAGGCGCCTAAATTCATGATCGTGTAGACGACGAGATAAAAGAGGATCGATTCGAGCCCCCCGATGGTGAGGGTCGTCAGGCCCATGGCCAGATACCCGGCATGGGCGATGGATGAGTAGGCGAAAAGCCGCTTGGCATTCTTCTGGCGCAGGGCGGCCAGGTTTCCGAGGGTCATCGTGAGGATCGACATCCAGAAAACGGCGCTCACCCAGTCGATCTTTGCGACGACCATGGCGGAAGGCATGTTGGGGATGATTACTTCTTCCCCACCGATCTTGAACGGTTGAGTGAGCGTCGAGACGAAGAAGCGGATCGCCAGGGCGAATCCCGCCGCCTTGGGGCCGACGCTGAAGAAGGCCGTGACCGGGAGTGGCGCCCCTTCATAGACGTCCGGGCACCAGAAATGGAAAGGAACGGCCGCCATTTTGTAGCCGATTCCCGCCAGGACGAAGAGAATCGCCAGGACGAGCATGGTTTCATTGCCCAAATTGCGGTCAATCAGGGTAGCTTTGATATCGAGCAGATTGGTCGTCCCGGTAAAGCCGTAAAGGATGCTCATTCCGTAGATCATGATGCCGGAGGCGAGGGCTCCGTAGAGCATGTATTTGAGCGAGGCTTCCGAGGAGCGGATCGAACCCCGGATGAAACCGGCCAAGACGTAGGAGAGGATCGAAACGGTTTCGACGGCCAAGTAGACCATGAGCATATCGACGGCCGTCGCCATGAGGATCATGCCGAGAGTGACGGAAAGGATCAGCGCGCAGTACTCGGCGTAATGCTCGGAGAGAATCTCCTTGGATTTGACCGAGAGAACGACGCCAAGCGCCGCGATAGTGAGAAAGAGGCCTTTGAAGAAGGCCCCCATCTTGTCCACCCGGAGGATTTTATTCCCGTTCCCCAGGTCCAGGTACAGCGGCCGGGCCCCTTCCGCCTGGAAGGGGAGCACGTTGTTCAAATAAACCAGAGCGCCGGCGATCAGCAAGATCAAAACCGCCGATACCGAGATTTCCACCCGGCGTTCCCGGAGTTTGGGGGAGAGGCTCGCCAAGAGAAGAACGATAGTCCCGGCGATGAGGACGATTTCCGGGCTGAAGAAACGGCCCGAGGCGAGAAATTCTGTTACGGGTTTCATGAAATGGCCTCCGGAGGCTCTCGCAACGATGCCTCCGTCAGGAGGCCGCCACCGCCTTGACCAGGATTTCGAGCGCCGGGTTCATGAGATCGAGCACGGCCTTGGGGTAGATCCCGAGGGCGAGCACGATGATCATGAAGGGGACCAGCGTGATGACTTCGCGCGCGTTGATCTCAGGAAGCGTGTCGTACTTGGGGTTTTTCTGCCCGAGAAAGACCCGCTGGATGAGCCACAAGCAATAGGCCGCCGTGATGATGACGCCCGTGACGGAGACGATCGTGTAGCTCTGGTAGGGGCCGAACGCACCGAGGAAACAGAGGACTTCGCTGATGAACCCGGAGAGACCCGGAAGGCCCAGGTTCGCGAAGAAGGCAAAGGCGAAGAACGCCGCGTAGATGGGCATCTGCTGGGCGAGGCCGCCGAAACCATCGATCTGCCGGTGGTGGGCCCGGTCGTAGATCACGCCCACGAGAAGGAAGAGCATGGCCGTGATCGTGCCGTGGTTGAACATCTGGAAGACGGCGCCGGAAAAGCCTTCGGGCGTAAGAGCCGCCATGCCCAGGAGGCAGTAGCCCATGTGCGAAACCGAGGAGTAAGCGACGAGTTTCTTCATGTCCGACTGGGCCATGGCGCACAGGGCGCCGTAGACGATGTTGATAACGGCGATCACGACGAGATAGGGGGCGAACCACTGGGCCGCGTCGGGGAACATGGGGAAGCTGATCCGCAGGAGGCCGTAGGTTCCCATCTTGAGGAGCACGCCCGCCAGGATGACGCTGATGGGGGTGGGCGCTTCCACGTGGGCGTCGGGAAGCCACGTGTGGAACGGGAAGGCCGGCACCTTGATCGCAAAGCCGATGAAGAGGCCGATGAAGAGTACCCGGCCGAAGTTGAAGACGTGGCCCAGGAGGTTCATCGAGCGGTTGTAGCTCGCGGAGTTCTCGATGAGCTTGAGGAGGTCGAAGCTTCCACCGTTGGCGAAGTAGAGGGCGAGCATGGCGAGCAGCATGAGGACCGAGCCAGCCAGGGTGTAGATGAAGAACTTGATCGCCGCGTATTCCTTGCGCGGGCCGCCCCAGATGCCGATGAGGAAGTACATGGGGAGGAGCATCACTTCCCAGAACACGTAGAAAAGGAAGAAGTCGAGGGCGACGAACACGCCCATCATGCCGGTTTCGAGGACGAGGAAAAGGGCGAAGTAGGCCCGCACGGCTTTCGAGATGCTCCAGCTCGCGATGATCGAGAAGAAGCTCACGAGGGCCGTGAGGATGACCATGGGGACGGAGAGGCCGTCCGCTCCGATGTAGTATTCGATGTGGAAAGCCGGAATCCACGCTCCGCGCTCCACGAACTGCATCCCTTCGGCGATGTTGGTGCCGAGGTTCGGGGTGAACTTGGCGAGGAGCGGCCAGCAGAGGATCAGCGGGATCGCCGAGGCGGCGAGCGAAAGCCAGCGCATCACGTCCGGCTTGTCTTTGGGGACGAACAGGAGCGCGACGGCGCCCGCGAGCGGGGCGAACGTCATGAGTGTCAGGAGGTGGTTGTCGATCAGGGCCATGGCGGAAACCTCTTCGTCCTATGCTGTCTTTGACTGCTTTCAAACCGCGCGCTTTTGAAAGCGGCCGCGGTCAATTCGTTACTTGAAAAGGGCCTGGAATCCGCCCTGGAGGGCCACGAGAAGCGTCACGAGCCCCAGGAAGGTCAGGACCAGGTACGTCTGGATCTTCCCGGTCTGGAAGAACCGCGCGAGGCCGCCGAAGCGGTCCACGGTCCAGGCCGTGCCGCCGACGCCCAGTTGATCGACGGCGCCGCGGTCGAACGCCCCGGCCAGGCTCTTTAAGGCCTGGAGGAGCCATCCGCAGAAATTTACGAGGCCGTCCACCACCGTGCGGTCGAACCAGGCGAAGCCTTCGGAGAGAAGACTCACGGCCCGGACGACGGTCGCGTTGTAGAGCTCGTCCACGTACCACTTGTTGAAGAGGAACTTGTGGACGCCGGGGAGCTTCTCCGCGGCCTTTTCAGCTACGTCCGTGTGTTTCGAATAGATCCAGGCGCCAAAGGAGATCGAAATCACCGCCAGCACGACCGAAAGGGCCGCGTAGGCCAGGGTACCGAGCGTGGCCCAACCCGACGCGCCGTAGGCCGAATGGGGCTCGTGGCCCAGCGACTTGGCGTATTCGAGGAGCATCTCCGTCCCCGGAAGCACGGGGGCGAGCCAGTGCTCGAGCCAATTCCAATGCTCGTTCAAAATGAATCCGAAGGCGCCGCCGATGGCGGCCAGAAACGCGAGCACGACGAGGGGAATCGTCATGGCCGCCGGGCTCTCGTGCAGGTGCGCGCGCACGGATTCGGAGGAGCGGTTCGTCCCGAAGAAGGTCATGTAGACCTGCCGGGTCATGTAGAAGGCCGTCATCATGGCGGAGACGCTGGCGATCACCCACAGGGCCGATCCGAGGTGGGGGAGGGGGAGGACATGCCCCAGGCCGAAGAAGGAAGCCCCGTGGAGTTGGTGGAGGATTTCGTCCTTCGAGAAGAACCCCGAAAAGGGGAATACTCCGGCGATGGCGATCCAGGAAACCATGAACGTCCCGGCCGTTATGGGCATGTAGGCCTTGAGGCCCCCCATCTTTCGCATGTCTTGTTCGCCGCCGCAGGCGTGGATGACCGAGCCCGATCCGAGGAACAGGCACGCCTTGAAGAAGGCGTGGGTCATGACGTGGAAGATGGCGACCCAGAAGGCCCCGGCGGCCAGGCCCATGAACATGAAGCCGAGCTGGGAGACCGTCGAGTAGGCGAGCACTTTCTTGATGTCGTTCTGCGTGATGGCGATGGTGGCCGACATGAAAGCCGTCGCCGTCGCCACGATCCCGATGATCGTGAGGGTCGTGGGGGCATAGGCGTAAAAGACGTTCATGCGGGCGATCATGTAGATGCCGGAAGTCACCATGGTGGCCGCGTGGATGAGGGCGGAAACCGGCGTCGGACCCGCCATGGCGTCGGGGAGCCAGACGTAGAGAGGAATCTGGGCGCTCTTGCCCGTGGCGCCCATGAAGAGGCAGAGCGTCGCGATCGTGGCGACCGTCGCGCCGAAGGCGAGGGGAATGTCCGTGAGCACCTGGGCGTGCTTGGAAAGTTCGTAAACGTTGAGCGTCCACACACCCGTCTGGCGGCCCACGTACCAGAAAATCAACATCATGCCGATAACGAAGAAGAAATCGCCGACGCGGTTTACGACGAAGGCCTTGATGGCGGCCTTCGCGTTGTTGACGTCCTTGAACCAGAAGCCGATGAGGAGGTAGCTCGCGAGGCCCACGCCTTCCCAGCCCACGAAGAGGAGGAGGAGGTTGTCGCCCATCACCAGAAGGAGCATGGCGAAGCAGAAGAAATTGAGGTGCGAGAAAAACCGCCAATGGGAGGGATCATGCCCCATGTAGGCGGTGGAATAAACGTGGATAAGGAACCCGATCCAGGTGACGATGAGCATCATGACGATGCTCAGACGGTCGGCAAGGAACGCGAGTTCGATCTTCGCCCGGCCCGCCACGATCCAATCGAAGAGGTAGTCCCGGAGGGCCACGTTCCCTTCGCCATGGCCGTTCTCGTGGAGAAGGGTCCAGAAAGCGAAGGTGGATACAAGCGCGGCGAAAAGCATGGTGCCGCAGGCGATCAGGTTGACGATCGTGATGCCCGAAGCGCTCTGGCCCGGTGCGAGGCCGTGGCCTCCGTGCCCGTGGTCATCGTCGTGCCCATGTCCATGGCCGTGATCGTCGTGGGCCCCGTGGTCGTGGGAGTCGTGACCACCGGCGTGAGCGCCGTGCCCGTGAGCGTCAGGGTCATGCCAGTCGTAGTTGTACTTGGCCGGATCGTTGCCCCAGATCGGCTTCTTGCCATCCTTGGTGGGGTATTCAAGGCGCCGCCCGAAGAGGCCGAGGATGAGCGATCCGACGGCGGGGGCGACCGGAACCCACCAGAGGTAGTGAACGTCCTTAAAGATCGTATTTTCCATGGGTGCGCCGGTTCCCTTAGTTGTGCAGCGTCGCCACTTCGTCCACGTTGATGGACCGGAAGTTGTGGTAGATCACCAGGACGAGCGCGAGGCCCACGGCCGCTTCGGCACCCGCCATCAAGATCACGAAGAGGGCGAAGACCTGTCCGGTCGCTGACTCTGTCACGTAATGGCTGAAGGCGACGAAATTGAGACTGGCGGCGTTCAAGATGAGCTCGACCGCCATCAACACGGCGACCGTGTTCCGGCGGGTAATGACGCCATACACGCCCAGACAGAACAGGGCCGCGGAGAGGCAAAGGTAATCGGTGAGGACCGGCATGAGGGTTATTTCCCCGAGGGCGGGGCTTCCTTGATTTCTTTCTTGATGAGGATCACTGCGCCCACGAGCGACATGAGCAGGAGAACCGAGACGATTTCAAAGGGAAGCACGAAACGAGTCAGGAGCGCGTCACCCACGGGTTCGAGCGTGGTTTGCACCGTCGGGGTTTCAAGGACTTTGAAATAGAGTTTCTGGAATCCCTGGAACATGAGATAGAAGAGCCCTGCGGAGAAAACCGCGGCTCCCGCAATGGTGAGCGGTCCTTTGGTGGGATTGACGTAGCTCTCTTCCCCCGAACGGCGCGTGAACATGACCGTAAAAAGGATCATCACGATGATCCCGCCGATGTAGATGAGCACCTGGGCCGCCGCAAGGAAGTCGGCGGAGAGCATCACGTAGCAGATCGCGATGGTGAAAAGGGTGGTGGCGAGCCATATGGCGGCCCGGACCACGTTCCGGGTGGTAACGGCCAGAAAGGCGGACAGAAGACCCGCGCTCGCCACGATCCAGAAGAAGATCCGGCCTGCCTGCATTCCCTGATTCCCCTGCGGCTTGTCAGGGCAGCCCCATCGAGGCATAGCCCCAAGCCTGGAAAAGATGCCTTCCGATGTCCGGAAGGGGATTTGCCCTCAACCCGATAAATCCCGGAAGTGCCCCGGTACCCCGTTTGGCGGCCCTTCCATAATCCGCCCGGGGCTCTCTGGCAATGGGCCAGAAGGCTCCCAGGCGGGTTTTTGGGCCCGGAAACGGGCCCTTAGCTGGCGGCCGGAGTCCCG
>JBFLVN010000002.1:0-42634 GCA_040758475.1 Bdellovibrionota bacterium | reverse complement strand
CGCCGGGACCGGGCCCCCGGCGTCGCGCGCTTTAAGCCTTCGAGCGAAAAGCCTTCGACCACGAAAGAGGCGTGGACGCTCCCCCGGACGAGCGCCCGGCGGAAGGAGGCCTCATCGAAGCGTTCGAGGCGCGCCAGTTCCCCCACCACGCCGCCCGCGAACGTATCCCCCGCGCCCGTGGGGTCTTCGATTTCCTCGAGCGGATAGGCCGGCAAGGCGAAGAAATTGTCCTTCGTAAACGTCGTCGCGCCGTACTCCCCCCGTTTGATGACGACGCGCCTAGGCCCCATCTTGAGAATCTCCCTCGCGCAGGAAGCAAGGTTTAATTTTTCGGTCAGGAGCCGCGCCTCCCCTTCGTTCAAGGTGATGACGTCCACCCGGCGGAGGAGCTTGCGAAGAGAAGCGATCTTCGTCTCGATCCAGAGGTTCATCGTGTCGCAGAGAACGATCTTTGGATTCTTCACCTGGCCGAGAACTTCCATCTGGAGTTCCGGATCGATGTTCGCAAGAAAGACGACCGGTGAATCACGGAATCTGGAAGGGATTTCCGGGCGGAAGGTTTCGAACACGTTGAGTTCCGTCCGGAGTGTGACGGCCTCGTTCAGGTTGTCGCCGAATTTCCCGTGCCAGCGGAACGTCCTGCCGCCGGAGACGACCTGGAGCCCCGAAAGATCGACGCGCCGCTTACGAAGGAGCGCGAGGTGCCTTTGGGGGAAATCCTCCCCCACCACCGCGACGAGGCGCACGGGCGCCAAGGCGCTCGCGGAATAGGAAAAATAAGTGGCCGATCCCCCGAGGGCTTCCTTGGCCTGCCCGAAGGGCGTTTCGACCGTATCGAGGGCGACGGAACCGACGCAAAGGATGGGAAAAGCCATTTCCAAGAACCTCCGAGGCAGTGAACGCGCTACTTGAGATAGGGGCCGATGAGCAGGTCGAGCTTTTTTCGCGTTTCCGCCGTAATTTTCGTCCGGTCGGTCACGATGGCGTTGGAGAGGGATTCGGGGAGCGGCACTTTGGAAGGCGGTTCGATTTTCGGAACCGCGGCCCGGATGATCTTCTTCGCGTTCGCCACGTTCTGAAGAAGGACTTTCACGATTTCATCGGCCGTCACGGCTTCGTGCCCCGGCCGCCAGCAGTCGTAATCCGTACTCAGGGCGAGGGTCGCATAGGAGAGCCCCGCCTCCCGGGCCAGCTTGGCTTCGGTCGCGTTCGTCATGCCGATGACCGAAACGCCCCAGCTCCGGTAGAGGAGCGATTCGGCCCGGGTCGAGAACTGGGGCCCCTCGATGCACACGTACGTTCCGCCCCGGTGGACGGGGACTTTCACTTCCTTGCAAGCAGTTTCCAGCACCTGGGAGAGATGGGGGCAAACCGGATCGGCATAACCCACGTGGGCGACGCAGCCATCGCCGAAAAAAGTGCCCATCCGGTGCTTGGTCAAATCAATGAACTGGTCCGGCAGGACCATGTGCCCAGGCGCGATGTCTTCCTTCATGCTTCCCACGGCGCTGACCGAAATAATCCGCTGGGCACCGAGCTTCTTCAAAGCCCAGACGTTCGCCCGGTAGGGAACTTCCGTGGGGAGAAAGCGGTGGCCCTTCCCGTGGCGGGGGAGGAAATAGAGCGTCGCAGAGCCCAGGCGGCCCTTCACGAAGGCGTCGGAGGGTTTTCCAAAAGGCGTGTCGAGGGAAACTTCCGAGACCTCTTCGAGGCCTTCCATTTCGTAAAGACCGCTGCCGCCGATCACACCCACAACGACGCCGGACATTGCTTTCATCCTTATTAAATCTGTCTTGAAAGGACCGGCGGCGCTTGATCGAAGGGGGGATTCCGGGCGCCGCAGCCCGCGCCGATCATGTCACAAGCCGCAGGAGAATCGAAGGGCTATTCCTTGATAAACCGCACCTTGGGACCGGCCCGGAGGCGATAGCCGCCAAGCCCCTTCTTGATGTCGCCGTCCACCATGTAGGGGTGGCTCCCCTCGACTTCAATGGAGACGTCCTTGGCCACCTCGTTGAAAATGGCCCCGTGGAGCGGAGCGCCCGTGTAAATCCTTCCGACCTGGGCGGCGAAGGACCAGGGGGAGATGGCGGCCCCCAGAATCTGGAAATGGTTCTCCCGGTCGAGCGTCCGGGCCAGGGGGGAAAAGCCGAGGCCGATTTCGGTGACGGTGCCCGCCAGGATGCACGTGTAGGAACGGTATGGCGATTCCTTGCCATCGGCCGAAAGGGCCGCCGGAACGCGCCGGATGATGCGCCGGGAGTACTGGCCACCGATGAGGGCCGAAAGGACGAGGCGCCCCAGCACGTAAGCCCCCTTGATGGGGCCGTGCACGGCGCCGTCGTAATAGGCTTCCAGGAAGTTGGGCGGAAGGCCGATCCCGAAGAGAAAGCCGAGTTCCTTCCCTTGGTTCAGATCGAGGGCGTGGCGCTCGACGACGGAGAACTTCTCTCCCCGGCGGTATTTCCCGAGCACGTGCGCCAAAATGGATTGGGGCGTCCCCGCCAGGGACTTCATTCCCTTGGAAATCGTGTTCATGGTTCCGCCGCGAAGGAGAAGGATGAGCGGAAGCTGGCGGTTCGCTTCCGCATAAATCCGGACGAGCTGCGTGATCGTGCAATGAAGCGTCCCATCACCACCGTTGATCGCCACGACGTCGGGGTTCTGGCGGAGGAACCCGCGGACGGCTTCGGGAACCTTTTCCACGGAAGCCGTCTCGGTGACGAAGCCGTCCTTTCCCAAGGCGGTGCGGAGTTCCTCGGCGAGAACGGGATTGCGGCGGTTCTTGGCGGAGTTCGGGTTGGAAATTACAGCGATACCAGCCACGCGCCATCACTCCTTCGCGGCGTGTTTTCAAGCGACAGCAGATTGACGCTTCAACTGGCGAGGCATAGTATCCGAACCGGGAAATGCGAGCAATGCGAAAATTCCGCCGGATCGCCCTTTTTCTCCCCTTCCTGCTCTCTTCCTGTGCGGCGGTGGCCCGGCCGGCCTTCGATAGCGACCTATATAGCGCCTACAAGGACACGGAGATCGCCCCAGTGCGGGAGGGTTATCTCGTGTACTATCCCGACCGCCCCCGTGGGACGGCCTACGAATGCTTCTCCCAGCGCGGCGGACGCCTCCTGACCGCAGCCGAACTTCCCGCGACGGGGGGCGAAATCCTGCGAAAGATCGAACCCGGGGAAAAACTCCTGGCGAAGGAAGTCGTTTACTTCGACAAACTCCCGGGCCCCTGGGTAAAGGCCGTCCTGCAAAAAGATCAGGCCGAATGCCTCATCCCCGCCGCGAGCGGCCTCAAGCTCCACCTGCTCCTTACCGCCGCCGAAGCGGCCGAGTGGGAAAAGATTCCGGAAGATACGCGCCGCCGCCTCCTCGCCCGGGAAATCCAGGTCGGAATGAGCCGCGCCCAAGTCCTCATCGCCTGGGGTGAGCCCTACAAGCAGGTCGAATCCAAATCCCCCGGGGCCACCACCGAAATCTGGGTCTACCAGCGCGGCGAAAAGCGGCTCGTCTACCTCAACTTCGAGGGAGATACCCTGGCTAGCTGGACGGAATAAAAGACTCGGCATCTCGTTCTAAACTTCAAGAACGGTCCGATACAAACAGGGGCTGGCCAAAGGCCAGCCCCTTCTCTTTCAACCCAATGCGAAAATCTTACTGCGCTTTGAGCCCCGTGAGTTCCCGCGCGATAATGCGGCGCTGAATCTGCCCCGTCCCCTCGAAGATGTCGTAGATCTTGATGTCGCGGAAGAATTTCTCGAGGAGGAATTCGCGGGAGAGGGCCTCGGGGCCGCAGATGTCGATGGCATCCACGCAAGCCTCCGTGCTCACGACGGCGGCGTAGGCCTTGGCCATGGAGGCTTCTTTCACGTTCGTTACTTTGCGGTCGGCCATCCAGGCGGCTTCCCAGACGAGCCACCGGGCGGCGTCGATGCGGGAAGCCATGCGGGCGAGGCGCTCGCGGACCACGCGGTCTTCGATCAAGGGTTTTCCGGCTTTCTTGTGCTTCTTGCACCAATCGACGGCAAAGTCATAGGCCGATCGGCCGATGCCCAGGGCCATGGCGCCCACAAGGGGACGGGTCGAATCGAACATGGCCTTGGCGCCGGAGAATCCTTCCTTCCCGCCCTTGGGGCCGCCCATCATCATGTCCTTGTGGACGCGGCAGTCCTCTAAATAGACCTCGGCCGTTTCCGAAGCCCGGATGCCGAGCTTGTCTTCCTTCTTCCCGGGAACGAGGCCCGGCGTGCCGCGGATAATGATGAACGCCCGGTGCCCGGCGCGTCCGGCGCCCGGATCGATCGTAGCCCAAATGACGAAGGAACTGGCCGAGTAGCCGTTCGTGATAAAACGCTTCGTGCCGTTCAAAACGTAGTAATCGCCGTCGGCCACGGCCGTCGTTTTGATGGAGGAAATATCGCTTCCCGAGTTGGGTTCGGTCATGCCCATGGCCGCGATGCGCGGGTGGCCGTGCTCGTCGTCGCCCTTGAGGGCGTCGAAGAAGACTTTCTTCTGCTCCGGGTTGGCCATGCCTTGAACGGGCGTCGCCGCGAGCCCCGAGCCCACGAGGGCGAGGCCAATGCCCGCGCAGCCCCAGCCAAGTTCTTCCGCGCCGACGGCCCCCAGAAGATTAGCCGCGGCCGCCAGCGGGTTCTTGGGCTTGGCCGCCTTGGCCGCATCGCCGCCCTTCCCGTCGCCGGAGCCCAATTGGATTTCCCCAAGCCCACCGGCGCCCCCCATGCTGCCCGTGACCGAGAGGCCCATCTGGGCCGCCTTCTTCATGATATCCCAGGGCATTTCCTGGAGTTCGTCGTACTTGCGGGCCGCCGGGCGGATCTGGAATTGGGCGAAAGCCTGGACGGCGCTCTTTACACCCAGAAGCATCGGATCGAGTTCGAAGTTCATGATGATCTCCGTTCCTTGCAAAAGAATTAGAGCAAAGCGCCCGCGGTTTGCAGCGAATCCCCGGGGCTTCCGGCGATGAGGCACAGGGCCTTGGCATCGCGCATCCATTTCTCGACGGGGTATTCCCGGATGAAGCCGTAACCGCCGTGGATCTGCACCGCGTCCAGGGTGGCGTGGGCCGCTGCCTGGCAAGCGTAAGCGTGAGCGCGGGCGGCGGAGGCGGAGAAATTCTTTCCGGCAGCCGCGAGTGAAGCGGCCCGGTAGACCATGAGGCGCGCCCCTTCGGCCTCCATGGCCATGTCGGCTTCCAGGAAAGCGATGCCCTGCTTCTGGCCGATGGGCTCGCCGAACTGGACACGGGTTTTCGAAAATTCGATGGCCGTGTCGAGGGCTGCCTTGGCGACGCCGGCGGCGAGAGCCGCCACCGAGAGCCGGGCGTAATCGAGGAGGAGCTTGGCCGCCTGCTCGTGGGCTTTAGCATCGTCGGCGCCCAGGAGTTCGGCCACAGCATTTTCAAACGTCACATCCCCCATCCCCGCCGCGCGAAGGCCCACGTATTTTCCTTCCTTCACTTTGACGGCCGCTTGCTCGCGAGCCACCCACAGCACCCGAAGGCCGTCCGGCGCCTTGGCAACGACGACGTATCCCTGCGCGCGGGCGGCGTTGACGACGGGGGTCTTGCGGCCGCGCACGATCCAGCCGCTGCCGGATTTCTCCGCGACACAATCGAAGGCCGAAAAATCCGCGCCAGCGTCCGCCTCGACGAGAGCCAGGGCCGCCCAGACGGGTTTGTCTTCCGCAAAGGGAGCTAGAATTTTCTTGGCCTGATCGTCCGTCGCAATCCCTTTGACCAGGGCCGGTGCCGCAAGACCGGGGCCCGGCATGGCGAGCGCGAGGCCCGCGCAGCCGTTCCCGAGGGTCTCAAGCCGGATGGCCAGTTGGACCTGATGGGGGGAGCCGTCCCACGCGCCGCCGAAGGCTTCCGGGATCGACATGGCCGCCAGGGCGAGGTCCACATGCCCCTTCCGAAGGATTTCGTCGGGCGCTTTTTCGAGCCGGTCGGCGTCCGTCGCCAGGGTCCGCAGTTCGTCCCGCGCGAACCGGGCCATGGTCTCCTGAACGAGCTTCTCATCGTCCGAAAGAGCGAGGTCCACCATAAATTTCACCTTGTATAATTGGAATTTACCTGGGCCCGAAGGCCGGGGCGTTTCACTGAATCTTTGTTCAGCGAAAGCTCCCCACCTTTAGACCACCCCTCCTCGCCCTGTCAACGAAGCCCGTCAGTACGTTAGAAATACAGTAGTAATAGATAGTCCCGTACGGCCCCCGGCCGTACAAGCGAGGCCCTTTCAGGATGCCTTCCCAACCCTCCCAAACGCTCTTCGTGAGCGCCCTCCAGTTCGACGTGAAACTGGGGAGGATGGAGGAAAACGTCTCCAAGGCCCTCTCGCTTCTGGAAAAGGTGGGCCCGGGAAGGCCCCACCTCGCCCTCCTCCCCGAAGGCTTTACGACCAACTTCACCTTCCACAAGGCCAAGGAGATCGTGGCCCATTCCAAGGAAGCCCTGGGCCGCTTCGCCAAGGCCGCCCGGGAAATGAACCTGGCCGTGGCCGGATCGCTCGTCGAAGGCGCGGACGCGCCGGGGGTTTACGAGAACAGTGGCTTTTTCATCGATGAAAAAGGCGAGCGGCTGCTTCGCTACCCCAAACGGCACCTCATCCGCCTGGGTCACGAACACCTTTTCTACCGGCCCGGCCCCGCCGACGCCCAGCCGCTCGTCCGCTGGCAGGGGGCCCTTGTAGGGATGGCCATCTGCTACGACATCCGCTTCCCCGAGTGGATCGGACGGCTGGCTTTTGAAGGGGCGTCGCTTCTCCTCGTACCGGCCCAGTGGCCTTCCGAGCGGGCGGGCCACTGGCGGGCCCTCCTCAAGGCGCGGGCGATCGAGAACCAGTTCTACGTGGCCGCCTGCAACCGGACGGGCTCGATGGAAGGGACGCCTTTTCCCGGCGCCTCGGAAATCCTGGATCCCTGGGGAGAGAGCCTCGCCTTCGCGGCGGAAATTCCGGAAACTCTGATCACGGCGGAAATCTCCCTTCCGCGAATCGACGACGTGCGGCAAAAACTCCCCGCCTTTATCGAGCGCCGCGCGGAGGAACGCAAGGCGTGAGGATCACTCTTCGTTTTCTCCTCTGGGTGACGGGAATCGTCCTGGCCCTGGCCTTGGGCACGCTCTTCGTGCTGCCAAGGATGCTGGACCTCACGGGGCAGATCCCGCTCCTTCTCCAGACCATCGAGAAGGAAACCGGCCGCAAAGCCTCCGTGAGCCGCCTCGCCCTGGACCTTTCGGGAGGGCTCGGATTCAAGGGCCGGGACTTCATCCTCTTTGAAGCCGGCGGCAAAGGGGAAGCCATCCGCGCCGATTCGGCGACGTTCGTCATCAAGCTCCTCCCCTTTCTGCTGGACCGTGGGCGGATCGAACTGGCCGGCATCCGGCTGGAGGCGCCTTTCCTGGAAATCCACCGCCGCGGAGAAACGACCAATTTCGACGATGTCTTCGAGCGGTTCGGGGGTCAGGGGAAAACCGCCGATGACGCTCAAACCACTTTGCAAAAAGCCCTGAAGGCCTCGCCCATCCAGTTTCTCCGGATCGAGGAAGGGAAAATCCTCTACATCGACGAATTCCCTAAAACGGCTGAAGGCGCGCCACCTTCCCACGGAGCCAACATCATCGAACTATCGAATCTATCCCTTTCGGTCCAGGGTCTTCGCCCCCTCACACCGATCGAGATTTCCGTGAGCAGTTCCCTTCAGACCGGCGCGAGCCGGACCGGGACTTTCGACATCGAAGGAAGCGTCACTTTCCGTTCCGAGGATTTCGATCCTCAAAGCTCCCAGCTCGCGTTCCGGGGGCGGCTCGCGGAGATCGACCTGGGGTGGCTCGAACGGATGGGCTGGTGGCCCCGCACGAACCTGGAACGGGGAATCGTTTCGGGCGAGTTTTCGGCCGTCGGGAACCCCCTCAAGCACTTCCTCATCGAAGGCGCCCTGGACGGCAAACAGGTGCGCGGCCACTGGCCGCAGCTTTGGGTCGTCCCCCTCGAACCAGCCACGGTGCGCTTCCCCTTCGAGTTCGAGCGGCAGGGAAATACCTATGAGGTCCGGATTCACCGGGGGGACCTCAACGGGATGGGGCTGCGCCTCGTGCGCCTCTCTTTCGCCTTCGCCGAGGACGAGCCGGGTTTCCGTTTCGCGATGGACCTCGATCTGGACAACGTCCGGTGGGAAAAGCACTTCGAGTATTTCCCCTGGAACCGGCTGCCCCACGATCTCTCCTCCACCCTGCGGGAACGGCTCGAACGCCTGGGCGGGGCCAGCCGCGTCATCGTCAACCAGCAAGCCCGCTTCGACGGCAACGAAGCCCACACGGATTGGGACCACTTCCGGGCGGAAGGAGATTTCGTCGGGATGACGATGCGCGTGGGCCGTGGCTCGGGAGGACCAGAACTAACCGACCTCACCGGGAAGTTCCGGTTTCAGCGTTCGGCGGTTTTCTTCGAGGGAATGCGCGCGAACGTGGACGCCCTCGTCCCGCTTCGCTTCGACGGCGGCTTCCCCCGGCCTTTCGAGGAACCGTTCCTGGAACTGGACCTGGACGGCACGGTCCCCCTCTCTGCCCTCGCTCGGGTGGTACCGCGCTACGCGTTCCCCGGTTTCCGCAACGCGATCGCCCCCTTGCGGAAAGCCTCCGGAAGCGCGGAAGCCGACGCCCACATGGAAATGCACCTGGGCACGGGTGATTTCCGCTACGAGGGGGAACTGGGGCTCCTCGGGGTGGACATCCCCTTCGAGGCGGCCGGGCTCGACTTGCGCGGCGTGAAAGGGACCCTTTCCTTCTCCCACGAATCCCTTGAAACGAGCCTGCTCACGGGTACCTGCGGAAACTCCCCCGTGCGCCTCTCGCTTACGGTGAGCCACCCGCAATCGGACAACCCTTCCATCGAAGGTTCCTTCGAAGGAGAAAACCTTTTCATCGAACCCATCGTACGGGCGTGGGCCGGCGACATGGGGTACGGCACCCAAGGGCTCGTCTCCCTGCGCAACCTGCGTCTTCAGTACGATCCCTCCGTGGGCGGACCGGTGAAAGTCCAGGGAAGCGTCCACGTGAAGGGGGCGACCCTGACCACTCCCTTTCTGCGCCACCCGGTCGAAGAACTAAATTGCGTTTTTCTCCTGGACGCTTCCGGGCGGGACGATCTCGGATGCCAAGGGGTTTACAACACCTCGGACCTGCGCGTGGAGGGAGTCGCTGATCGCGTGGGCGGCAAGCCGGGGGCGCGCCTGGAAGTCAAATCCCTCTATCTCGACGTCGCGGACCTTCTGGCCAGCGTCGATCCCGCCCGCCTCCCGGCCGCCACCGCTCCTCCCCCGCCGGACGAAGAACCCGCCGGAGAAGAAACATCCGCGCCGGCCCTGTCCTTCAACTTCGTTACCCCCCTCGAACTGCTCCGGGACGGCGAAATGGAAATAAACGTTTCCGCTAGTTCCTTCCGCTACGACCGTCTCACGGGGCGCAATCTTATTTCCACCATGCGGGCGGTCCCCGATTCCTTAAGCTTCCAGACCCTCGTCTTCGAAGGCCCTGGCGGCCAGTACCGCATCGACAACGGCCTTCTCGAACGGCGGCGCGAGGGGATCTGGGGGATCGCTCTGGAGCCCAACCTCACGGGCGTGGACATCCCCCCCCTTCTCGACGTTCTCAACTTCCCCTCCCAGTCCGTCGAGGGGCGCCTGGACCTCCAGGGAAGCATCTCCTTCGAAGGCACCAACCGCGAAGAACGAATCCAAAGCGCCCTGGGGCAGATCAAGTTGCGGGCCTATGGCGGCCGCATCGTCGACGTCAAGAAAGTACAGGTGCTCGCGAGAATCCTGACAGCGCTCCAATGGAAGCAGGACAAATATGAAGGAGGCGTTCCCTTCAATGAGATTTCAGGAGAGTTCAAAATCCGGGGCGGCGTCGCCAAGACGAACGAGCTGCTTTTCGATTCCCCCAAGTTCAGCATCCGGACCCGGGGGGACATCAACTTCGCCACTCAAAAGATGTCCATGATCGCCCTCGTCAAGATCGGGCAGCCGGTCGATTTCGCCCTCAATCAGATTCCCCTCCTCCGGATGTTCACCGACAAGCGGGTGAGCCTCCTGGCCATTCCGGTCCCGATATCCGGCTCGTGGCAGGATCCCACCGTGCGGCTAGAAGAAGGAGAACCCCTCCCCCCGGGGCCGCAATAACCCCTGCCTTTGTTAAATTTAAGTTAAGGAGATTTCCCGTCGGCATCAGAATTCGCGGGAGTAGCGGGGGGAGGAGGAAGCGCCTTCTTCGTCCGTTCCAGCTCGCTTCGCACGAGCCCCAAATCCTTTTCCACCCGCGTTTTTTCCGAGTACTGGGGGAAACGATCCAGAAATTCCACGAGCATCTTTTCCACTGCTTCCAAGGCGGCAAGGCGCTTGGGGAGGTCTTTTTCCTTGAGGGCCCGCTCGAAGAGGCGGCTCGCTTTCTCCCGTTGGGCACGGGCCAGCTTGTCGATCACCGTGGCGAGGCGCGAGAGGGCTTCTTCCCGCCGGGACGTATCGGCCAGCGAGCGGAGAATTTTGGCCGCTTCTTCCAAATCCCCCGCCTTTTCGGCAGCCTCGGCCTGGCCAAAACGCGCGGATAGTTCTTCCTCGCGGGCCTTGAGCCTCCCCATCGCCCGGTCCATCTCGGCGCCGCGGAGGTCCTCGCGGGCCCGCACGATGCGCGTCTGCTGGGCGTCGCTCGGAATCCGGGCGGCCAGGCGCGTCAGGCGCGCGAGCAGCGGGTCCAAGGCGGCCCCCGCCTCGAATTCTTTCCAGACATCGGCTAGCTCCCGGTCCACGATCTGCGCCGCCCGGGTCTCGACGCCCGAAAGCACCGATTCCGCCCGGCGGGCGAGCGGGGTTCCCGGCGCCTGCGCTTTTACGTTCTGCGCCAGGGTGATGGCACGCTTCAAATCCGTCCCGTACTGGAAAGTGGCTTCGGCTTCGAGAAGGCGGGCCCAGAGCTCCCGCTCCCGGGCCGTGGCCTTTCCCTCCAGGACGCGGCTCATCTCCTGGGCCGAGCCCACGAGGCGGGCATGGGGCTCCTGCTCCGCGACTACGAGGGCAAGGGCTTCCCTCGCCTCCGTCTCGCGGCCGGCCGCAGTGAGCCACCGGGCAAGCGAAAGGCGCAGTTCAGCCGCACCCGGTTCGCCTTCCATGCTTTGCAGCCGGATGGCGAGGCGATCGATCGCTTCGGCGTAGCGTTGCTCGGAGACGAGCGTCTGGCAGAGAGTCCACAAAGAGGCGAGCGAGAGGCGCTCCCATTCCTCGCTCGTCAGCCGGTCCGAGAGCGCTAGCAGACTCGCCGAATCACCGCTTTCGGAAGCCCGGGCGATGGCCAGGTCCAGGTCTGGAGCGCCAGTTCCCGCAAGAAAAGCCAGCCCCTCTTCCTTGGGCGAAGTCCCCGATCCACCCTCTCCGGCCAAAACTTCCCTGGCTTCGCGGGCCACGTATCCCGAAGAAAGGCGCAGGAGGTCGTAAAGAGCAGGCGCTTGATCCGGCGGCACGCTGGCCCGGATGCCATCGGCCGCAACGAAGGCCCGGGCGACGGCGAGCAGCCCTTCGAGCCGCGCGATCTCCTCCGGGGAAGCGCCCTCGGCTTTCCGGCGCTCGAGGTAATCGGCGATGACCTGCGGATCGGCAGGCCGCTCTTCTACGAGAACCGTCGCGGGCGGTGGAGCCAGGGACGAGGAAGGGGGGGGAAGCCCCGATCGAGGGGCGCAGCCCTGCCCTGCCGTCCCGGAGACAAGCAATCCCGCGCTGCAAAGGGAGGAAAGAACGAGCGAACGGCGCATGGGCTTCATCCTAACCGGAGGATCGGCATGCGCGGAAGCGGTTGCCAGTTTTTCCCGCTCGTGGTACGGTTGTCGCCCTCTGGTGGTGATCTACGGTCATCATCAGTAGCTTGGGCGCATAACTCAGCGGGAGAGTGCCACCTTCACACGGTGGAAGCCGCAGGTTCGATCCCTGCTGCGCCCACCATCTTTCCCTTCAATAATTCCGGAAAATTCAATGGGACGGATAGACGACGACCACGTCGCCGGGTTTGAGCAAGTCCCAATCCGTCTTGGGGTTCCAGCCCGATAGATCGCCGAAACTGATTCCGTACTTCCTGGCGATCGAATAACCCGTATCGCCACGCCGGACCTTGTGCCGGACCGCGCTGGAGGAAGACACCGCCTTGGCGGCCGAAGCCACCCGCGTATCGGATTTCACCTTGACGGGATTCAACTCCGCGTAAGAGGCGGCACGGGACGCGGGGAGCATGATGGAAACGACGTCACCCGGCAGGATGCGGGAACGGCGATCCAGGCGGTTCCAGTGGCGGACCTGGCCGATGGTGACCCCGAAGCGCTGGGCGATGTCCCAAAGCGTATCGCCCCGGCCAACGACGTGAAGGACTTCCTTGTGGCCCGAAGGCACGGCCACGTCCGTGTTGCGGAGCATGCGGCTCGCCCGGGCGAGAACGACGGGAGGCTTGCGAGGCTTCGTGCCGGGACGCACGGGAACCTGAAGGCTCTGCCCGGCCCGAAGAGTGCGGCCGATGTGGTTCAACCGGCGGATTCCTTCCGAATCGGTCTCGTACATGTAGGCGATCTGCGCAAGCGTTTCCCCCCGGCGGACCTGATGCGTAAGGAACTGGATGCGCGGCGCGTCCCGCAAGAGATCCGGGAAGTTCTGCGCGAAACGCTCCGAAGTGCCGCGGGGGATGCGGATTTCGAAATCCCCCCCCTCGGGCGGAGTGAACCAGCGCACGAGATGAGGGTTTAAGTCGCGGATTTCTTCGTACGTACGGCCCACGGACTTGGCAACAAGGGCCACGTCGGTCCCTTCGGGAACCGAGACCGTCTCGAACTCATAGGGCGCTTCCTGCGGAATCCCCACGAATCCGAAACGCTCCGGCGCCTTCGCCAGGATCATGGCCGCGATGAGTTTGGGAACGTATTCCTTGGTTTCCCGGCGGAGATGCCGGTGCTTGAGGAGTTCCCAGAAACTCTTGGCTTTGTACTTGGCCAGGCCCCGCCGGATTTTCCCCTCGCCAGCGTTGTAACCGGCCGCCGAAAGATACCAACAACCGAACTCGTCGTGCAGCGCCTTTAAATAACGGGCCGCCGCATGGCTGGCCGCGATCGGGTCGCGCCGTTCGTCCACCCACCAGTCGATCCGCAGGTCGTAGAGCTTTCCCGTGCCGCGGATGAACTGCCAGGGCCCCACCGCCTTGGCCCGGGAATAGGCCCGGGGGCTAAAGCCGCTCTCGATCATGGCGAGGTAGACAAGATCGGTGGGAACGCCGTGCTGGGCGAGGATGTCCTCAAAAAGGCTCTTGTACTTGGGAAGGCGTGAGAGCCAGACCTCAAAAAACTTCTGCCCTTTGCCCGTGAAATAGAGGAGCCAATGTTCCACGTGCCGGTTCAAAAGCATGGGGACATAATCGCCAGGCGTTTTCTCACCCGCCGGTGGAATTCCCCGGAAGATTTTAAGGCCGTCGATGAGCGCGGCCAGTTCCTGGTCGTGGTTGGAATAGAACCCCTTGCCCAGGCGCGCGATCTCGGCTTCGAGGTCGGGTCCCTCTTCGGCTTCTTCTCCAGGCAAAACCTCCGGGATTTCCGGAACGGGCTCCAGGTCCGCTTCCAGAATCTCTTCCAGAGTCTCTTCGCCTTCCTCCGCGGGAGGAGCCTCCTCTGCGTTTTCCTCGGAAACCGGGCCGGAGGCCTCTTCGGCTTCTTCGGCAGGAAGAGCTTCTTCGTCGGCAGGCGACGGCTCTTCGACCGCGGCCACGGCTTGAGAGGGCTCATCTGGCGAGGGAGCGGCAGCGGGTTCGGACGTTGTAGGAATGGCTTGTGCAGATGCCGGGATTGACGGATCAGCGGACGACACAGACGAACGGGCTGCGCAGGAAACGAGTCCCGCACTAGCCAACATCAATGCGACAACCAGGGAACGGATCATTCCCCCTACCTTACTGCCCATCCTGCCTAGGAAGCGCATAGCCCTGGCGCGGTTCCATCGGAGAGAAATCAGCGGGCGAACAAAACTACCAGAATCATAGAAGGGACTTGCTTTTAATGCAATGCGGGAGCGAAGCAACATTAAAAGGCTAAAACTCCGCGCCACAAACCCATCGGCCGGGCTTTCTTGCGGCCGCTGGCGAAATACCGGCAAGGCAGCCCCACTCCGGCTGGAAGATTCTCTCCTCACACTCAGACAACCGAACCCCAGAAATGAGAATGGCTCCGGCTAGTTGCAGTCCTGTAGCGATTCAATCCAATCGTCGATCAACTGAGCCCCTACTTCGTCGAGTACCGTGCTCCCGAGCGGCGGCATGCGATCCCCCCCTACGAGGTCGCGCATTCGCATGGAGATAATCGAGTTTTCAGGCTCACCGGGCTTGAGCAGTAGGGCGTCCGGATTCCCGAGGTTCGAGAGGGTGGGGGAAACGTTGCAGGCTCCCATATCCGCGAGGGACGTCGAATACCGGAAATCCTCCGGCCCCTGCCCTTCCCCGCCCGGCCGGTGGCACTGGGAACAATTGGCATGCAGGTAGGCCCTGGCGCGCTGTTCGAGCGACCCGCCCGAAGTAAGACCGGGAAGAATAGGCAGCGGCGTGGGCAAGTCATCTTCGAAAAGCCCCGCCCCTGCCCAGGCCAGAAGTTGATTGCCCTGTATATCCCCCAAAGAAACGGAACGGTTGAGCTGGCCCAGTTCCAGGCCCAGGGACCGCCCCGCCGCCTCCGTGTGGCACATCAAGCACTCGGAGCGGCTCGGGTAGACCCAGGTTTGTGAACCGATGGGCTTTAGTTTTCCCGTTTCCAGGAGATCGGCGTCGGTCCCCACATCGTTCCATTCGTAGGAAAACCCTTCCCATGCCCCATCCATCCGGCGCATGAGGAGGCGCGTTTCGATGAGTTCGCCATCCAGCCGGAAGTATTTCACCAGGACCGTTCCTTCAGGAAAATCGAGATCACCATCACTCTGAATCGTAATTTGCTCTCCATCGGGAAGCGCCAGATAGCGCGACTTGACCCCGCCATCCGACCAGAAAGGGTGGTTGATTTCAAATGGAATGAGCCCCGCGGCGGGCGCGGCCGGGTTGTTGGGATTAACACATCCCGTCTCCGAAAGAAGAGCCGGAGGGCCCCCTGCCGCCGGAGTCGTCGATTCGACGATCTGGTGAATGCTCCCGCTGTAATCGACCACGTAGATTTCGCCGTCGAGCCCTTCCGCGAAGGAAGAAATCAACAGGCCGCTGGCGGGGAAAATCGGTTCCACCCAGGCAAGACCGTAAGGGTCGAAAAGGCCCCAGATGTTCCCCGTTCCAAAGTCACCGTAGATGTAGACTTCAGCGCCATCTTCTTCTTCCGGTAGAAACGAAGCAATGGCCGTTCCCCGGTAGACGTAGCCACCAGTCACGGCGTTTCCTTGCGAATGGTTGTATTCCGCAATGGGATCAACGAGGCCGGTGGAATCGCAAACCTCTTCGTCGTAGCAATGAGCCCCTTCCCGGATATTCCAACCGTAATTGCCGCCCATCTCTACGGGATCGATCTCTTCGAAATCCGCCTGCCCCACATCGCCCACCCAAAGGTCTCCCGTGTCGGCATCGAAACTCCAGCGCCAGGGATTGCGGAACCCGAGGGCGTAGATTTCCGGAAGACCGCCGCCGGGGTCCGAGCCACCAGGGGCGAAGGGGTTATCATTGGGCACGGCGTAGGGAGTCCCACCATCCACGTCGATCCGCAGGATTTTTCCAAGAAGCGTATCGGGGTTCTGGCCGTTCCCCTGGGGATCGCCACCCGAACCGCCGTCGCCAAAACCGATATAAAGGTACCCGTCCGGCCCGAAAACGATGTGACCGCCGTTGTGGTTGCTAAAAGGCTGGTCCAGTGTGAGGAGAATTTCCTCGGATGCCGGATTGAGGGTCAACCCGCTATCGCTGCTCGTGAAACGGGAAATGCGGGAGACAAAGCCGCCTTCTCCGTCGTCTGCCGTGTACGAGAGAAAAGCTTCGTAGTTCGCCGCGAAATCGGGATGGAACGCCATGCCGAGAAGGCCGGCTTCGCTGGCGCCATCGTCCACCCGGTTCTGGATGTCGAGAAAAACAGTTGCCGACGAAACGGTAGGTGAATTTGCAAACGTCCGCACCACACCCCCCTGCTCCACCAGGAACCATCGGGAAGAATCTCCCGGCGCCTGGAGAAGAAAAACGGGCCGGTCGAAATCGGGAAGATCGGGGAAAGCCTCTTCGAGGCCCACGAGGACTTCGGGCAAGAAGGCCCGGCACGTCGCGTTGGAGGGCCGGATGAAGCCCGGTCCATCACCGGACCCGCAAGAAACAAGCGCTCCTGCCACCAGCCAGAAGAGTGCCCGCCGGATGCGCTGGCTCAGAGCGCTCTGTTTGTTCGAAGCTCCCACTGTCAATTTCAATGCCATTACCAGCCTTTTTTACCCATTTTAAAGCGCGGAGGCTGTGTTCCAAGCCACGCGACTGTTTGGAGGACAAAGCAGTTCCATGCTACATCCTTGTCCAATCAGGAGGAGGCTCCTGCCTCCTTAGCAGCGATTGGCGCACCAGGGACCCGCTTCCTTGCCCAGGACCCGCTACCAGTCGAGACTCTCGGACATTCCTTTCACAGGTCTCCCTGCGGCAGCCCTGAGGCAATCTTTAAAAGAAAATTACTCCGCGCGCGACCTCAAATCCGACCTTTTGGCGGGCGTCGTCGTCGGCATCGTCGCACTGCCTCTTTCGATGGCCCTCGCCATCGCAGTCGGCGTGCCGCCGCAGTACGGCCTTTACACGGCTATCGTCGGGGGTGCCGTCGTCGCCCTTCTCGGCGGCTCACGGACCCAGGTAACCGGCCCCACGGCCGCCTTCATCGTCATCCTGGCGCCTATCTATACCCAATTCGGCCTCGCGGGGCTCCTCCTCTGCGGTCTCCTCGGCGGGCTCCTCCTGCTCGCCATGGGGATCGCCCGCCTGGGGCGCCTCATTGAATTCATCCCTTACCCCGTCACCACGGGTTTTACCGCCGGCATCGGAACGGTGATTGGGGTGCTCCAGATCAAGGACCTTTTCGGATTGAACCTCGAAGGCAATCCCCAGCACTTCCTGGAACGGATCGAAGCCTTCTGGAATGCGAAAGAAGGCGCCTCGCTTTGGGAATTTGCAATCGGGATGGGCACACTTTTCATTCTCATTTATTTTCCACGCCTGACGAAAAAAGTTCCCTCCCCGCTGGTCGCCTTGCCGCTGGCAGCCGTGGCGGCGGTCCTTATCGATCATTTCCTGGGCGCTCCGCTCGCTACCATCGGGAGCCGCTTCGAAACGGTCATCAAAGGGGAGATCGTCCGGGGCATCCCGCGCCTTCCTCCGCTTCCCATGGTTCCCTGGAACGCACCGGGGCCCGAGGGAGGAACGTTCGCCCTTTCCTTTGAAATGATCCGCTCACTCATTCCCGGAGCGCTCGCCATCGCGCTCCTCGGCGCCATCGAATCGCTTCTCTCGGCCGTCGTCTCGGACGGCATGGCTGGAACGAAGCATGACCCGGACGCGGAACTCTTCGCTCTCGGAGTGGGAAACCTCCTCTGCCCCTTCTTCGGCGGCATTGCGGCCACCGGCGCCATCGCCCGTACGGCGACGAGCATCCGCTACGGCGCCCGTTCCCCCATCGCGTCCATCACCCACGCAGTGACCGTTCTACTCGCCGTCCTGGCCCTCGCGCCGCTCATTTCCTATCTCCCCATGACCGCTTTGGCCGCCCTGCTCCTTCTCGTTGCGTGGAACATGGCGGAGGCCAAGCACTTCTTCCACATCCTGCGCGTTTCACCAAAAAGCGACGTGGCGGTACTTCTTACCTGCTACTTCCTTACGGTTTTCTTCGACATGGTGGTGGCCGTCTCGGTGGGGGTGGTCCTGGCGGCGCTTCTCTTCATGCGCCGGATGGCGGACGTGACCCACGCACGCCTCGCCGAAGGAGGTGGCCTTTCACTGCCTCGCCCCCCACCCTCGGGCGTGATGGTCTACGAAATCGCGGGACCGTTATTCTTTGGCGCCGCCCAGAAGGCCGTGGGGGCCCTGGGGGAAATCGGTTCCAACGTACGGGCCATCATCCTCCGGATGGATCAAGTACCGGCCATGGACGTGACGGGCCTCGTCGCCCTCGAAAGTGCTCTGGCGGAAATCAAAAAGAGGAACTGCCTGGCCATTCTCTCGGGGCTTCAGGCGCAGCCCCTCCGCGTCCTCAAGAAAGCGGACATCCAGAGCCGCAACGGCACGCTGGCCATTGCCGAAAACATCGAAGCGGCCTTGGCCCGTGCTGAAGAGCACCTCGCTCAAGCCAGCGAAGTTCCAGCAAAATAAATAAGAAAGTTACTGGCCCGCTGGAGCTTCCGGCGCAGGCGGCTGCTGAGCCGGAGTTTCGGGCATCGGAGCGGCCGGCGCTTCAGGGGCCGAAGGAACCTGCGGTGCCGCTGGAGTTTCGGGAGCTGGTGGCGTAGGGGGCGGGGGTTCCGAGATTGGCCGGTGGCCCATGCGGGCCGCACGGAGCCGGTCGCGCTCTTCGTTCCACTTCCGCCAGGAACCCGCTTTTTCATCGGCTGGGATGTCTTGCACGTCGAACTGGGTCTGCCCCTGGGTAATGCGGATCCGCTGCATCTCGCGGACGATGTAGTACCACTCTTCGAGGCTCACTTCCTTGGGACCAGCCACCTGCTGGGGGCCCTGCACCTGCCGGGGAGCCTGGAACCCGCCCGGCATGCCGGGCGTGTACTTCTGCGTGGGGAAGGGATTGTAAACTTCGACGGAACCCGAGAAGACGTCCACCTGGGTGGACTTGCCACTGGAACCGACGCCGAAATTGAAAACCGTGCCGCGCACGGAGGCGGCCGCCAGCGGCGAAGAAATCTTGAAGGACTCGTCCCCGCCGAGCGAGGCGAGCTGGGACCAGACCTGCCCCTGGTCGACTTCCAGGGTAACGGCTTTCTTCTGTTGCTCTTCTTCGAAGAGTTTCACGAGATCAACGATCGTGTTTTCATCGAGGCGCACGACCTTGGCCGGATCGAGTTCGATCTCGGCGCGTGTCTTGCGCTTGGTCTGGACTGTTTCGCCGCTCTCGACGCCTTCGTTCGTCTGGAGCGGGTCCCAACTCTTTTCTCCTGCCCGGTGCTGGGCCTGTCCCTCGACATAAGTGACGAGGCCCTTCTTGCCGGTGCTTTCAGCCGCGCGGGCGAGGTTCGCCGCGCGTCCGGCCCAATCGGAAGCCGAGAGCAATACTGCCGCTGAACCAGTGAAAACGAGGCTGCGCTTGAAAAGATTTCGGAGAGTCATGGGAAAAATTCCTTCGCTCCCGGCCTTAATTTTCCAATCTAGTCGAGAGGGCCTTGGTAGAAAAACCCTGCCCAATAGGCTGGATGCCCAAAGATTTCACGTACTTGGCCCCTGGCGTCAACGAAAGATGACAGGGGCGATTTTCGAGAAAGGCCCCCGTAGAAGTATTTGGCGAACCTGGCCCCGGCGACGGGATGGCGTCCTGCGCCGAATACGGCCGCTGCGCCTTCCGTCATCCACTCGCCCCAAAGGGATAACTCGTAAACCTCTTGGGAAGAGAGTTCCGCAAGCCCGGGAAGCCCCAGAAGCACGGGAGGGCGATCCAACCCTTCAATGCTTGCCAGCAGAAAGCCTTCTTTCCCGCCACAACGCGTCTGCGAGACTGGGTTCCCAGAAGCCGCGGAAGCGCAATGAATGGCGAGAGTAGTAGCACCCGGAAGAACGGGGCCTTTCTCCGAGACATCGCCTGCCCGCTGGTACTGAAAAATCCCGGACGCCCGTGCAAGGCCGAGAATTTCCTTATCCCAAAGGGCCCGCTGCGAAGGCGAAGGCCGCTGCCGGACGGGAGGGGGAAGGGCTCCCGCAAACGATTCAGCAGGAAAATCACCGAAGACCGCGATGGCGAGGCCCGGAAAGGAAGTTCTTCCCCGCCGGAGGGGAAGGGCGAGGCTCGCAAGACGCGAAAGGGAAACAGAAAAAGAATCCGGAATCAGTGCTTCAAAAAGAAGACCAGCAAGCTGTTCGTCCGAGATAACGACAAAGCGCTGGATGCCGTCCTTGAAAGCGGGCGCGAGTAATTTCTCAAACAGCTGTTTTCTTTCTTCCTCGTAGCGGCCGAAAGAGGCAACGATCTCCCGGAAGGCTTTGGCCCTTTGCCCGAGGTTCTTCGATCCTTCCTCCACCCAAAACCCTTCTGGAGCAGCGGCACTCAAAGCAAAAACGAAAGTGCGTTCCCTGCCGGCAACAAAGTCCAGAAGGATTTCTCCATCGCCAAGCTCCTTCTGGCGAAGGACGGGGGAATTGCCTGAAGAAAAAAGAAGCGCGTGGGTTTCGGGATGGAGTTTTTGAAGTTCCAGCGCGGCGGCATCCGCTTGACCACGGAGAGCGGCAAGTTCCTGGGGAGAGGCTTCATTCCGCGCCTCGGCCCAGAGGGTGAAGAGTTTTTCCACGAGCGGGCCACCCCGTTCCCGGGAAAGGCGCGGCGATTCCAGGGCCAAGAGCGCCCGGCGGCGCGCGGCGCGAGAAAGCTCCCACAAGGAATGGGCTTCCTCGATTTTCCCTTCCTTGGCGAGGCCGAAAACCGCCTCCCGCGCCGCGCTCATGCCCCTTTCCGGATCGAAGCCACGGCGTTCTTGCCAACGAGCGGAAGAAGGCTCCGCAAGAAGAAAAGCTTCCGCCGCTTTTTGGAAATCACCGCGCAGGAAATAAAGCCGGGCGAGAAGGTCTTGGCGCTGAAGTTCCCCCACCGCCCTTTCGAGTCCCGCCGTATCTGGAAGCTCTCCGCCCCATTCGAGAAATGCCACACGGCATTCAAGGCCGCGGACGAGAAGCCCAGCCGCCATGTATTTCTCGCAGACCGATGCCAGTTCTTCGAGAACCCGTCTCCGGTCTCTTCCTTCCCCCCGTCCGATGCCGGCCAGGAGAAATAGCTCATCGGCTTCCGCGGCCGCGGCGTTTCGTTTGCGGGCAAGGTCGAGCGCCTTGGCTGCTAGTTCCCGCGCAGCCCCGAAATCCCCGGCCTCCAGATAGACGAGGGCCAGATTGTGAGACGCCGCCGCCCGGGCGAAATCATTGTCCGATAAATCGAGAGCCTTTTGAGCCTTTTCCCTGGCTTCGCCCGTCTGGCCTAAATCGAGGAGGACGAGCGAAGCCGCCGAAGAAGCGTCGGCCAGGACGGCCTGCACCTTGGCTTCTCCCGCAAGCCTTTCCGCCTGCTTGAGATCGGAGAGGGCCTCCCGAAGGCGCCCTGTCTCCCGAAGGGCGGCCCCCCGGTAAACGAGCCCCTGGGCTTCCAGGGCCTTGTCCCCCAAACGCCCGGCCAGAGGAAGAAGCTTTTCAAGAACCTCCAAAGCAGCCCGGAAACGGCCCCGGGACAACTGCGTAAGTGAGAGGGTAAGGGCGTCTCTCGCCGCGTTCCGCTCCGCCCCCTTGCCCAGGGATTCGGCAATACTCAAAGCCGCTGAGAGGTGTTTCTCGGCCAAGGATTCGTCGCCCAGCCGCTCGTGGGCAACTCGCCCGGCGTTGTATTCAAGCTCTTCGGCGGAAATCTTGTCGCCCGTTTCACTTGCCAAAGCCAGGGCTTCGCCGTACCGGGCCATGGCCTCAACGGGTTTCCCCCCCAACTCCAGCGAGCGGGCGAGTTCCGAGAGGACGATGATTTCGAAATCCTTCTTGCCGAGCTTCCGGGCGAATTCGACCGCCCGGCCCAAGGCACTCTGGGCTTCCTCGTGGCGGCCGAGTTGGGAGAGGTCTTTCCCCAGGAAAAAGAGCGCTTGCACCAGGGCGGGCAAGGCGCCCGCGCGCTCGAGGAGTTTTGCCTGCCGGTCTTCGTAGGCGATGGCCCCTTCGAGTTGGTTCGATTTCTTGAGCGTCGTCGCCGCCACGCTGAGCATCTGCGAAAGGGGCTGGTCGGGAACGCCCACCACGTCCATGAACTGCACGGCCCGCTGGGCGAAACGGGCCGCCTTTCCGAAATCCCCCGCCTGGGCCGCCTGCACCGCGCTGCCGGCAAAGCGATTCAATTCCTTCTGAGCGATGGAGAGGGCTTCTTCAGAGGCAAGCCCCAAATGCCCGAGAAGGCGCACATCGCCAGGCGCCTTCGAAGAAGACCGGGCCCGAAGGAGCGCTTCCCCCACGGGAAGATATTTTCCTTCTTTGTCCGGAACGAGGGCATCGTAAACAGAGAGATAGAACGAAAGTTCTTCCGGTGGCGGTACCCTGCTCGTGGAAACCCGTTGCATGACCACACTCGGTATCCCGGCAAGGGCTGAGAAATAAGCGAAGGCCGAAAGGCCTTCCCCCGAAAATTCCCCTGTTGCGTTCTCGAAAACGGCTACGTTCGCCTGAGCCGAGAGTTCCGTCCATGCACGGAGGGAAAGATCCGGGAGGGCTCCTTCCAATGGTGGAGATGGAAAAGAAAGGCTCGTTTGGAGGGGAAGACCCCTGGCGAATGAAAGCTCGGAAAAGACGTGAATGAAGTGTTGCTGGCTACCGGCATCCCGGATCGTCTTGACGAACTCTTCGCGGCCGTTGTCCCGGAAATAAAAACCGCGAAGCCCCGTAATTCGCTGGGCCAGTTTTTCGTGGAACGAGACGAGCCAAGGAGCGTTCAAGTCTTCATCCGAAGCCGCGTCCGTCTGGGCCACTAGAATCCCGCGACGCTTGTTCCCATTCCGCCGCTCGTGGACGGCCCACAGGTGGGCGAGCGATCCCGCCTGCGCCACGGCTGGAGGCTTTGCGCCCAATACGTCCCCCACTTCGCCCCAGGGGAGAACCGCCAAATCGTCATCGGCGATGATGTAGAGCGAGTGGCCGAGCCCTTCACGAACAGGGGCGAGGAGCATGCTCCACCAGCGCCGAAGGTCCGCCCAATCGCCATCGGTCGCCCGGCCGGAAACCCGCCACGCGTTCACGAGCCCATCCAATTCCGGCGGCAGGGAAGAATCGAATCGTTCGACGCTCTTGGAATCCACACGCCAAACGAGAATTTTATCTCCCGATCGTTTCACGCGAAGCAAAGCCGCGTTTCCGAGGGCTTCTGCTATCTGAGCAGTCTTTGGAACAGAAGGGAGAAGAAGGCGCGCAAGAGAAGGGTAATCGGAGAAAAGGCGCATCCAGGCACTACCCGATTCTTTGATGGTTTTGTCCGCGCTCTCTTGAAGAACCGCAAGCGCCCGCTCACTCTCCAGGGAGCCTTCGACAAACTTGAACTCCTGAACAGCGGCAAGGGCCGCCTCCGCCTGATCCAAAGCCATCCGGGCGCGGCTCCACGCCTCTTGTTCGAGCGGCTCGCCAAAGGCAATTCCCGGGCCGCCGGTAATCACCGCCAGATCTAACTGGGCCTTCTCCTCCACCAAAGCAAGGCTCTCGGCGGGATCGCCCGTTTTTTCGAGAAGCGCTTCGTAGAGGGCGGTATGGAACCGGCGCAATTGATGGGGAGAAACTTCCCGGCAGAGGGCGGGCGGCAAGTCGAGCGCCTTCCCATGGGCCCGTTCGAGGGCCTCGGGATCAAAAGGTACGAGCGAGAAATCAGCGATCATTTCAAGACACGGGAGCCGGAATCGCCTGGCTCCCGACGCGGATTCCCTCGTCTTTTCTAATGCCAGAGCCGAGAACCCCAGGCGCTCCAAAGCAGCGGCCTCGTTCAAGCCGATGGAGATGCGAAGGCCCGAAAGCCCCCGCATCCCTTGGCGTTCCGCGAGCAGGAGCATCCGCTCCGCCGCGGCGAAATCCTCTAAAGGATCAAGCCACCCGATCCCATTCTTCTCCTTTTGTCCCCGTACAGAAACACGCAGGAGTGCCCGCGCATGATAGAGCCGCGCTAGAACGAGAAGATCGGGTTTTCCTCCCGATTGGCGGAGGTCATCGAGATCGCGGATGGCTTCCGAGAGAAGCGCGTCCACCCCTTCCGGGGTTGAAGACCCGCCGGCTTTGAGTTCCATCGAAAGACGCGCGAGCCCTTCCGCCGCCAGCCCCTTGCCGCGCAATTGAACGGCCAGGCGCGCTTCCTCTAGAGAAGCTTCGAGGGCCTGGCGGGCGTCTTCCGAAACGGCCCGTTCGTACTCGAGGCGGCCGATCCGGTTCCATCCGATCGAACGGCGTTCCCAGAACTGGAGTTGATCTTCCCCGCCTTTCTTCCCCGGATCGGCGAGAAGAGCGATCTTTTCCCGCTGAGCGTCCACCGCCGCTCGGACATCGCCCATTTCTTCGAGAACGCGGCCTTCGTAAGTGAAATTGACCGCCAATTCCCCTTGAGGAGTGAGGCCAAGGCGCTTTCGCACTTTGTCGTCCCAGCGGCCGCGTCCGTAGGATGCCCCTCCCGAAGCCGCCAGGAGATCCCGCGCTTCCTGCAAGTCCCCCAGGGCCTCTTCCTCCCTCCCCAAGCGGTACCGGTTGTAGGCAAGACTCCTGTGAAGGCGGGCCCGGCTCGGCTTGTCCAGCCGCCGCGCTCCTTCCAAAAGGGTTTGCTCCAGGCGTTCGGCCGCATGACCGTACTCGCCTTTCTCCTGAAGGCAGAAGGCTTCGTATTCGAGAAGCTTAAGACGCCTCGACAAAAGCCCAAGCCCGCGGGCAATTTCAGCCCCGCGGGCCGCATGGGCGATGGCCGAGTCGAGTTCGCCCGAATGGAAAGCGGATCGGGCCATGCGTTCTTCGAGAAGAAGTTTCCGCTGGGGATCGTCCGTGCTTCCTCCCGAAGCAAGCCATTCCTTGTAATACCGCCAGGCTTCGGAATGGTTGGGGGTGGGAAAACTGAAATAAGCGTTCGCGAGGGCGAGCAGGAGTTCCTGCCGCCGGGCTTTCTGGCGGCCGTCGTTTCCAACGAGGTAGAGGGCACTTCGATACGCGTCGATGGCCTCTTCGAGCCCGCCGGCTCCCTTCTGGCGGCCGTAGACGGTCTCGCTGATTTCGTGGATGTATCCCTTGAGATGGTGGAACGCGGGGATACCGGGGTCCAGCACGATGGCTGGAACCACGTGATCGGAGAGGATGTCGGAAAGGTCCGGCGTACCGTCTTTGCGAAGCACGATCAATGCGAGGGCGTAGTGCGCCGTGGCCGGATGATCCCGAAGCTTCGCGGCATATTCCCCCGAAAGGGAAGAAGGATTTTCCGTCAATTCGATCCGGCCATAATGGGCTTCCGGCACTTCTGGCACACGGGCAGCGATGGCTTCGTAAATTCGCAGAGCCTCGGCAGGGTGCCCTGCCCGGCGCGCCCGGTCCGCCGCTTCCAAGAGGCGGGCCGCCCATTCCCGCAAAAGCGCCTCCAGGCGGGATATATCCCCTTCCGGCACCTTCACATCGGACAAAGCTTGCAAAGCGGCATCGGGCTCCCCTTCGGAAGCCAATACCAATGAAAGCCCTGTGACTGCGGAAAATCGCTCTTCCGGCAGCAGGGAGGGATCGCGGAGCAAGTGCTCGTACTCCCGCCGCGCCGCCGATAACCGGCCCGCTTCTTCGTAAAGCCGGGCGAGTTCGAGCGAGGCTGCTGTTGAAAGCCGGGGGACATCCGCGAATTCATCGGTCAGCCGGCGGAAAGCTTCGATGCGGTCTGGAATATCGGGATAGAGCCTCGCCGTCTCGGAAAGAAGACGCCGGATGGCACCCGCGACGACCTGCGTCTCTCCTGAAAAATCCCGCAGAACGCCCAGGATCACCTCTTGGAACGCCGGCCGGTTCCCCCGGGATGCGAAGACTTCCGCCCGGAAGAGGCGTGCATGGGCAAGGACCGGACGCTCGCTCGAATACTTTTTCTCGATCTCTGAAATGCGATCGAGCGCTCTTACGGGAAATCCGAAATCGAGCTCGATGCGGGCGAGTTCAAAGAGGGCTTGCGCCAGGAGGCGTTCCCCTCCTTTGCTGCTTTCCTGTGCTGCTTCCCGCAGCCTCGTTTCATAGGAGGCGATTTCCTCCGCCACGATCCGGTTCCGGTCTTTTCCGAGGGACGCCGCGGCCAGGACGCGGGATTCGAGGCGTACAATGGCTAGTTTGGAGAGGGCCGAAACACCGGGCGCATCCTCCTCCACTAATTTCCCGTGCATTGAAAGAGCGGCAGCCAAGTTGCCGATTTCTTCAAAAATTCCGGCGATCTCATACCGGGCCCGCGCGGCAAGGGAACGCTCTCCGCTCCGGCCTGCTTGGGCGGCAATCCACCGGAGAGCCAGCAACCGGCTGTAAGGGGCTTCCCATTCGAGGATTGCGGAAAGCTGGGCAGCAGAAGCTTCGAGCCCGGCAGCCCTTCCTCCCAAAGGAAGGCGGTAAATCCCCACCCGCCCCTGCTCCTGACGGATGAAATAAAGCCCCGCTTCTGAAGGCTTGGGAGAAAAATCGTATCCACCACCGCCCGTCAGCGGTTCGGGTTCGCCAAGGGGGCCGGCCGATCCGGGAATGAGGCTCACCCGCACGCGCCAAAGCGAAGAATTGTCCTCTGGCGTCACGAGGCCGTCCAGGTTGGTGTCATCCAGATAACGGGCGTAATAGAGCCAGGCCCAATTCCCCTCTTCAATCTCTCCCCAAGCTGGATAGCTCTCGATAGGAGCGCCGGAGAAGACCCGCACGGCCTTGAGTTCTGCGTCCTTTTCCGGAAGTGATGAGACGTAAAGACCAGAAGGGCCTTCTTCGCTCCGGGCGATAAAGGCGATCACCCGAGGGGAATTTTTTGAAAGAGCAGGTGCAAGGGCAGGCATCCGGACTTCGTGGTCCGAAACCGGGGGCATGGTTATTTCTCCCGGGCCGGCTCCTGACTCTTCCCAGTTGTAACGAAAGAGCTTCCAGGTTCCGCCGTGCAGCGAAGTGAAAAGAATTTCCTTGTCCGAAAGCCACAGAGGCGAAGCTTCCTCCGTACGGGGCCTAGGAAGCCTTACCGGTTTCGCATCCCCCCGTTCCTGCGTCCCATTCTCGATGGAAACCCGGTAGATATCGCCTTGCGGATCGTGACGGTTCGAGACGAAAACAAGATGCTCTGCGTCCGGAGAGAGGGCTGGCGCCGTCTCGCGGGAAGGCCAATCGGTGAGCAGCCGGGGGAGCCCGCTTATGAGCGGCCTTGCCCAAAGGTCCCAATTCCCGCCCCGGTCGGAGGCGTAGAGGAGAAGCCCGGTTTTTTCATTGACGAGAGGATCCAGGTGACCGGCCGCGTCGAATGTCACGGGAAGGGGTTCGACGAGGCGCTCCGGCAAGGGAGTGGGGGCCTCCGGGATTTTCTTGGGAAAAGAATCCCGCCACCCTGTCTGGGCTGTAAAAGAAGGAAGCAGCCCGGCACAAGCCCCCAAAAGCAAGGCCAGCGCCAGCGGCGCAAAAAAGCGCCTTGTGGTGAGGGCTTGGCGGCCCATTCTACTTTCCTTCGCCCTTGTTCCCGCCTTCATCGCCAACAGAGAGCTGATGCCATTGGCCTGCGGGTTGTTCCACCCACGCGCCCGCTTCGGCCCGCCCGATGTACTGGCGGGCAAAAACCTGTTCGAGTTCGGGTTTGTCTTCCGGTCCAAGATCTGGAGCGATTTCGATGACCGCAACTACGATCCCCTCACGGTCCCGGTTTTCCTCTTCCGTGAGCACGCGCACCCGTTCGCGGGTCGGAAGATCGAGTCCCGCGAGCCGGTCCTCAAAAACGTGAATGCGCCCGGACGCTGACTCGCCCATCCATCCTTCGCGCCGGAAACGGGAAAGATCGTCCCGGTTGTATTCCTGGGAGCGCAGGGCCTGGAGAAGCCGGGCCTGGGCATCCCGGAGGCGTTTGCCCTCTTCCCCTTCTTCCTTTACTTCCGAAACGCCCTCCGCCGCCCGCCGCGCGACACCAGGAAGAGAGGCGAGCAAAAGAAGATCGTCCGCCAGGGGCTCGTATTCACCCACCACCTGCGCTTCGAGGGCCGTCTTGCTGTCGATGATCAGAGGGGTTGGTATCTTGAAACTGCACGCCGCAAAACAGATGGCAAAGAAGAGAGCAAATGACACACACAAACGGCTCATTTTAGATAGACCCCCAAAAGCGATTTCAAGGCGATTCGCGGGATGGTGTATTCCAGTTGGCAACCCCTGGTAACAACGCAATAACCCAGCAAAAGGTGCAATTGGCTAGCTTTAGCCTGTTCTCGCATAAAAATGCTGAGGTCTGCATTTCCGTGCTCAGCCTTGAATGAAACGATCTTGGGGCCAATCACTGCGTATTTCTCAAGTTTCTGCCGGACATTCGTAATGCCGGCATTCGCCCGCTGGGGATCGACCCAATCGAGGATCGCATAGACGACTTCCCTCCCCACGCGGGTGAGTTCCACTTCTCCCTGAAGGTCCAAAGGAGCGAAAAATACTTTGGCGTTCACGTCGCCGTTGACGAGATAAGAAGCGACGTCCTTGCGCGAATAACCTGCCAAACGTCCCGCCGGGATGATTCTGCGGAAATCCAAGTCCCGGGCTCCCAGCGAAACCTGAGCATAGAGTGGCTTTTCGAGATGAACCCGCGCGTTTCCGCTCACGCTCCCGTCCAAAAAGGCCGCGCTCAGATTGTCCACCGCGACGTCGGCCCCTTCCAGGCGGCCGTCGAGGTGGACTTTCGAGAGGACCATCCGGGCCGCTTCGATCCGGCCGATTCGCAGCCCCGGCTCTTCCGGGGGAGGGTCGAGAGCCAGAAAATCGCGGTAAAGGACCGAACGAAGTGGTCCGGAGGAAGTTTCAGCGCCCACCAGGGGTTCGTACGAAAGAAGTGGCGCACCCCTCAGGGAGAGGTCGGTTACGAGCGGCAGCTTGCCGCTGACACCTTCTACGGTGACGTTCTTCCCAAGCCACGCTGAAAAATCCGAAAAGCCCGCCTCACCCCGGACGCGCAGGGGCCCCTCCCCCACGCGTTCCCCCGAAAGGGCGAGGTTCAAAGTTCCCGCCAGTTCCATCCCGGGACGTACGGTCCATCGCTTCGGGGTTCCAAGAACGACGTTGGCCCGCACGGAGAGAGTCGGCGGACTCGCCGCGGGCCGAATCTCCGCGCCCGCCTTGATGGCTGTTTTCAAGGCGTCGCTGTAGAGAAATAACTCCTCGATCTGAAACTCGGAAAAATCTTCCGTCTTGGCGCGAAAGCTCGCCACTGTAGGTCCCAATTTTTCGGAACGGAACGCGGGAATACGGGACGAATCCGCTTGCAGATGCCCGGCGGCTTCCACGCCCTGCCGCCCCTCTCCAGGACGAATTCGGACTTCTCCCGAAAGGCCGGAAACCGAAATATCCGAGGTGACGAGGGAGAAATCGACGCCCCGCCAATTCACATTTCCTCGAAGGTCGAGAGGGAATCCCTGTTTTTCTTTTTTCGCATACCGGCCGGAAGCGCGGGCATTCCACGAGAGGACTCCGCCCGCCGTTCCGCCTCGAAGTGGCGCGCGCACTGAGGTCGGCAGAATCGCCAGGATTTCAGAGAGCGCCCAATCCCCTGCACTTCGGGCCTGGAGGTCGAGCCGTTCTTCCTTGGGCCAGAGATTTCCGGCGACCCGCAAGCCGATTGATTCTCCCAGTCCAAGAGAAGCACTCACGTTTGTGGCCAGACTCTGAAGCTGGGTCGAAGCCTGGGCGGTGAGATGGAGCGGCGGCGCCTCGGCGAGCCGGGCCTTGGCTTTCGGGTCGTCCACTTCAAGTTTCCGGACGCGAAGATCGGCCTTCGCCTCCAGGACCTGTTCCGAGGGCTTGCCCGAAATATCCGCATTCAATTCCAGGCGCGCGTCCCTGGCTCCTCGCCCGCCAGTGCCCACCCAAGCGGCGCTCGCTTCACCCTTGGCGGAGGCGGTTTCCATCGAAAAATCTTTCCGGTGCCGGGTCTTGGCCGCTAAATGGAAAACCCCCTCGCTCAGGGAAAAAGAACCGCTCGACCCGGTAAAAAGATTTGCGGAGAGGCCGGCTTCACCCGAAAGAGGCTCTTTACCTTTTCGGTCCGCCCGAACGGAGAGCTTCACGTTCCCCGCAAGTCCAGCCACTTCGAGCGCCGAAGGCGTCCCGCCTACCCGGAGCCAGGATTCGAGAAACGCCGGAACATCCACGTTCGCATCGGCCTTGGCACGAAAATCACCCGAAGCAGATTCCAAGGGAAATGATCCACTGGCCGAGAGGGAAAGGGCTTTAACCCCCGCAGTGGCCGATGAAAGATCAAAGCGCTTTCCTTTGGAATCGAGACGGCCCGCGGCCGAAAGGGACAAAGGGCCATCGTAACGGACACTTCCCGCTGAAAGGGCAAGACCTGCCTTCCCGTCCAAAGCGATTTGGGTCTTCCCATCTTCGGCCTTCGCATCGGCCGTGAACGAAGCACCGGAAACGGCGAGGGCTGCGCCCCGGGCGAAAGCCTTCCAGCCGATCTCCCCCCGCACCGCTCCGCCCTCGGGAAGGCCACCGGCCCCCAAGCGCAGATCGGAAGCGCTTAGGCTCGCGGTAAGCCCTTCCATGACGGCACCGCTGGCCTCAAAGGCTCCTTCGGAAAATCCGATGCCACCAGAAATCCGCGTGGATGAGCTCGCCCCTTCCGGCTGAACCTGAACGAGGAGGTCTTTGAGAGAAAGAGTTCCCTCCACACGGGGTGGTTTTTCCATGAAAATCCGGGCTCGCCGCAAGGCGCCGGAAAGCAGAAGCTCCAGCTCGGAAAGACGCACTTCCGCTTTGAGGGGTCCGCTCCAATCGGCAGAGGCGGAGGCCGCCAGGCTCAAAGTTTCCGGAATGGCAACACTCAAGCGCCCAACTTGTCCCTTCGCCGAAGCGAGCGAGGCGCTCGCTTCCAATTCGATCCGTGCCCCTTCCGAAAATTCCTCTTCCCGCCCCGCCGATGAAAGAGCGAGCGGGCTCAAATCCCACGTCAAACGGGCGTTCGCCAAATCGCCTTTTTCGAGGAAAGCGGAAAGCTCCCCCTCAAGACCCATGCTCGCGTTGTTTTTGGATTTGGCCAAATCCCAGGAAGCGGCGACGGCGGTTCCGTCGTCCCGCCGGGCGGAGAGCTTGGCGTCGATCCGGCCGTCTTTTTCGAGGGAGCCTTGGGCGGAAAGCCAGAAAGGGCCCGCATCCAGGGCGAAATCCGGCGTCCGCAGGTGGAAGTTCGCCCGCGCGATTTCGAATTCTTCGATCCGGACTTTGAGGTCGAGGGGTCCCGGCGGCGTGGCGGCGGCGGGCTCTGGCGTAGCGGCCGGCTTTTCAGCGGGATTTAGAAAAACCCAATTCCATTTGCCAGAGGAATCTTTTTCAAGAAGAAGGTCCAAATCTTCTAATCGCAAGGCCCGTACAATGACTTCACCGCGCAAGAGTGGAAAAAATTCAACTTCCAGAATGAGGCTTTTGAGGGAAAACCAGGAGGCGGCTTCGCTTTCCGGGGCGACGCGAATCTCGCGGGCCTCCAGGCCGTGCAGGAGGTCGATCCCCAAATGCCCCACCGTCACGCGGGCGCCAAGGGTTTTCGAGAGCCTTTTCTCGAGTTCGACGCGGGCCCATTCGGAAGGGAAGGAGAAAACGAGGTATGCGAGCAGCGCCGCCAGGACGGCCCCTCCTCCGGCAAGGGACCAGACCAGGAGACGCACCCATCGTTTCGTCTTTTGGCTTGGACGACCCGCGCTCTCCGGAGGGGTGCTCACGGGTTCCTCGGGATGGCGCCCCTGGGCGCGGCTGGATTACTTGGCCGGTTCGGCCGGTGGAGCTTCCGGAGCCGGAGGCACCGGGGTATCATCTGATTTCTTCTCTTCCGCCTCGGGCAACGCGATGTTGTCGAGTTCCCGGTTCCACATGCTGAAGGAATCCGACGCATCGGCCGCGGGATCGATGTCCTTGGGTTCGGAAGGGACGCCCTGGGCGTTAACGCTTACGTACTGCCAGCTGCTCACGATGCGGGTCCATTCTTCCACCGTAACTTCGCGGGGTCCCGGAACCTGCTGGGGTCCTGGAACTTCGTACCGTCCGCCGGGAACCTGGGATGTTCCACCCTGCATCGCGGCCTGCACGGCCACCTTTCCTTCGTAGCACTTGAAAGTGGCGTCCTGGCCGCCGTAGTTCACCTGGAAGGCCGTGCCGCGGACGCCCGCGACGGCATTACCGGTGCGGACCTTGAAGAAGGAATCGCCGCCCGTCACCGCCTGGACCTTGGCCCAGAGGCGCCCCACAAAGAGCTTGGCCTCGAATTGCTTGGAACTCTTGTCTTTGGGGAAGAGAAGTTTCGAGAGATAGAGCGTCGTTCCCGGCGCCACGCGCACGGCCCCGCCGTCGGGGAGAGTCACTTCCATCCGGGAATTGGATTCCGTCCGGATGTAGCGCCCCTCGATCACCGTATCCTTGAGCTTGAGGGGTTTCCAATCTTTTTCCTGGGAAAGGGACCAGAAAGCCGTTCCTTCGAGGCGTGTAACGACGCCCGTTCCGGAAGGAGCTGGGTCGGCGAAGGAGGGTGCCGCGCCCGCCAGCAAGACGAGGACCGCCACAACCGCCGCTGTCCGCCGCCGCTTGCTCACGCGTCCCTCCCCGCTTCTTCCGATCCAGTCCCGCCGTTACTGCGCCGGCGCAACCGGCGTAAGGCGGACGCTAATGGTCTGCTTGGCTCCGGCCCCGGCAAAAACTTCCTTGCGGTGGGACTGGTAGCCTTCCTTCTTGATCTCGATCTTGTGGGTGCCGCTCGTCAGCTGAAGGACCCCGCGGCTCCCGTTGTAGTCCTTGACGAGCCCCGCCTTCACGCCGTCCACCCAGAGTTCGGCGTCGTCGGGCTCGACGCTGAAAACGACGAATCCTTCGTTGCCAACACCCGTGACGGAACGGCTGGCGCATCCGGCTCCCACGAGGAGGGCCACAATTACCAAGGAAGCGGAAATCAGGCGAAACGATTTCATGTCAACACTCCTGTCTATCCCTGGCCCGAGGAAATTACTTCTTGAGGCTCACCTGCTGGCCGGCCTGGATGGTGCTCCGGCCGCTTACGATCTTGCACTTGGCGGCGTCGCGGCCGAAGAAGCTCACGACTTCGAGTTCGCCCACCACGGGGCCTAACTCCTGCCCTAATTCCATGCCCGTGTCAGGGTCCGTGAGGGTCTCGCCCAGCGTGTTCACGACGATCTTGTCGCCGACGTTGAGGCCCGTTTCCTGGCCCGCGTTCACGATGGCCGTCCCCTCGCCGGCGTTGGCCTTGACGACCTTGCCGTACCACTCGGTCTTGCCGAGCTGGTTGATGAGGTTCTGCATGAACTGGACGACTGCGCTACGAACGGCGAATTGTTCGAGACTCTCGTCGTAACCACCCTTGGCACCCATGCCGAGAAATTCTCTATAAGTAACGCTTCCCGCTCCACTACCCGAATCCGCATAAAGGATCTGGCCCGTGGTTGCGTCGATGAGCCGCACGTCCACGGTCGCCTTGGCTTCCTGCTTCTTCTGCTTGAAGAGAACGAGATCGGTGGCGGAAGGGGTCACGCCGAACTCGCTGATCGTACCGATGAGGAGCGACTGGAGGCCGAGCACGCGGCCCGCCTTGGCGGCCGTTGCCGGATTTACGGCACCCGACTGCCCCAAGGCCTGTTCCTGGAGGACTTTGTCCAATTCCGCGCGTTCCACGACGATGAACGCCTTGGTCTTGGCGAGTTCCGTGGTCACGATGTCCACGATGGCTTCGCCCACGCGCTTTTTCTTGGCGTAGCTCGCCTTGTTGTCGAACTTGACGATGCCGACCCGCTTCTTGGGGCCCTTGTATTCGAGGGTGTAGGTCTTGTTCTGGAGCGGGTCCGGCGGCGGCGTTGGTTTAGGGCATCCGCTTAAACCAACTGCCAACACTAGAACCACAAACCATGCTTTCCCGGCCATCTTCGTCATGTTCCTAAAACCCCTTTCGCTTTCCAATTTCTCCCCCCCCGGCTTTCGGGGCCGGAGGGTTTGTAGTCGACGTTTCTTACTTTTTCACCAGGGAAATCTTGATCGTATTCTGGGTGACTTCCTCCACCTCGACCAGGAATTCCTTGAATTCCCGGACGGCGATCTCATCGGCGATGCTCTGGGCCGTGCCGGTCTTCAGATCGAGTTCGAGCGTGGTGGAACCCTTGGCGGCCGCCCGCTGGTGGATCGCCTGGACGGAGCGGATGTCTTCCTTCAAGGCCTGCTTGAACTTGGCAAGGTCGTTGTACCGGCCGTAGGTCACCTGGAGTTCGACGCTCTTGTTCTGCGCAATGGTCGTGATCATCTTGGGCATGATCAGGTCGGCCACCTTCTTGGCACACTGTTTCATGGCCTCGGTCGTCCCCACTTCCGGAATTGAATGGGGAATCGTCACTGACTCAGCGGCGCTCGTCACGACCCGGCCCGTATCGGTGTTGACCACCTTGATAGAGATGTTCGCTGAATAGGAATACATGGGCGAATTGAGGATCTGCTGGCCCTTCTTGGTGAAGGCCTTTCCGTAAATAACCATCTCGGCGGCCATCTGGTTGCCCAAGTCCCGCACCGCCTTGTCGGTCAGATCCACAACCCCGAAGGCGTTCGATACTTTGATGTTCTTGCTGGCCGTGGCGATGTCCACGACGGGGAAAGAATTGTTCGTGAAAATTTCGAGGAAAGAGTTCTCGACGGTATTTAGATCGAAGGATTCGGCGTGCCCCCCCATCTTAACCCCTTCCAAGTACGTCCACCACGCGTGGTAGACCGTATCGCCGTACTGTTGTTCGGCGATCATAAAAAGGGTGCGGGGCTTGTTGGTAACCTGCATGGTCCCTTCGACCAAATCCTTGAGGGACTCCTGCAGCATGGCCTTGGCGACCGTGACCTGGACGGTGACTTTGTAGGTGCCATCCCCGGGCGCGCCTTCGGAGAGGACCTTGTGGCTCTTCACGAAGCCGCGGGACTTGGCGTAGATGCTGTCGTTTACGAGCTGGAAGTTCTCGACGAGCGTCTGGCTGGAGACGATCGTACCGGCCACCTGCTCGACGGCGCTGCGAAGCGCTTGTTCGATCGCCTTGTCCCGGGCGATCTGCTGATTGTCACCGATGATCGCTTCGAATCCTTCGACGGTGACGGTGGCGACGTCTTCCTGCGCCTTCGCCACGGAAGCGGACGAAAGGAGCGCAGCCAGGAAAAGCGCCAAGCGGACGAAACGGGCTTTCATGAGAACCTCCCCCAACCACTAAACCAGTAACAACCGGGCAGAGACAAACGGCCCGGCGGCCTTGAGCCGCCGGGCCGTCCAAATCAAACGATCAAATCTGAAGGGCCTCTTTGAGCTTGCGGATCGCGAGCAGCGCCGAAGCGCCGGTGATCGGGTCCTTGGCCCCGAACTCGCCGGTCGAGAGGTCTTTGGCGCCCAGAATCTGCCGCGAGGAGCAGACCATGATCGCATTGAAGTACGGCGCGTCGTTGCGTACGTCGGGGAACGGGCTCGTATCGCCAATGAACTTGGTGGCCAGGTCCTGATCGCCCGTGATCTTGATGAGGATGTCCTCGATCATCACGGCGTATTCGGCCTTGGCGACCGTCTCGTCGGCCTTGAAGGTGTGGTCCGGATAGGCTTCCAAGCCGCGGATGCCGATCTTGAGCGCCTCGTCAATATCCGCCTTGAGGACGTGATTGGCGATGTCGGTCGCTTCCGCCATCTTGACCATGGTTTCGGTCTGCATCTTGGTCTGGGCGTCGGGGGCCTTGAAGGACGTATCGAACTGCTTCTTCCCGCGCACTTTGTAGAGCTTGGAGAGATTGAGTTCTTCGATGAAGAGGGCCGCCGCGTCGGCGCGGGTGAGCTTGTCGATCAGGGCGATCTGCTTGCCGATCTCGGAGCCGGGGGCGGCGAGCTGGATGTCCTGGACGAGGCGCCACTCGCGCGTCGCTTCGGGAACGAAATCCGTGTTGAGGTCGAGAACCTTCTTGAAGAGGTCGCCGGCCTTTTCGAAATTGAAGGCCTTCTTCTGGGCGACGCCGAAGTAGTAATAGGCGGCCGAGTACTTGGCGTCGAGATCGATGGCTTGCTCGTAGTGGTCTTCAGCGTCTTCGATCCAATCCTTGTCGGGGCGCTGTTCGGTAAGGAGCCGCACCATGCCCGTGTGGGCCGCGGCCTTATCGCCCTTGCTCTTGGCCACGTCGAGGGCCTTTTCCAGGTCTTCCTGGGCGCCCTTCCATTCCTTCTTGGCGGCCTTCACGAGGCCCCGTCCTACGTAAGCGGCGGCGAACTTGGGATCGAGCTGGATCGCCAGTTCGAACTCGCGGGTGGCTTCATCCCACTTCTCCTCGGCCATAAGGCGCTCGCCCACCTTGGTATGATGCTCGGGCGTATCCATCGCCGATTCCTTCTGGCGGGCCTTGCCGGGACATCCGACGAGAACGGCGGCGAGCAGCAAGCTCGACGCGATCGCCGTGAATTTCATCTTCGTATTCATGATGGTCTCCTCTTTCTCCTTCACATTCCTGACTCTTCGGAATTTTTCGCAATGATCCCGTTTCCCTGGTTACAGGAGAATGATCACGCGGCACTTGGACAAAAAGCTGAGGTTCTCGGAGGCGTTGCGGATGCCGTCCGCGTCACTCTGGCCGAGGACGAGGTCCGTCCCCTTGGCGCCCTGAACCTTGGTGGCCTTCACGACGAGGGCGTTGTTGGCCACCCGGTCGTTGGTCTTGGCGGCTTCGAGATCCTTTGCGTAACCCACCACGCCCAGGTCCAAGGCGAATTCCCGGCCCACCATGGCCGAGCCGTAGACCTCGGAACCACGCTCATCGACCACCTTGGGGCTCATGGCGGGTTTGGCGCCAAGGCCGCGGGCGTCGATGATGAGGCCCGTGTAGACGGGGCCCTGGGGAGCCGCCGCGCCCGGAGCCGGAGCGGCCGGAACCTGGCCGAACTGCTGGTTGCCGATGAGGGCGGCAGCCATCTCGCCGCTCACGGGAACTTCGATGATGATTTCCACGCCGCCGTCGCTGAAGTACTTGCGGTCGACGACCTGGAAACCCTTGAGTACACCCTCGACCCGGGTGCGGATCGTGTCGCTCTGGAGCATGAAATCCTGAACGGTGGACTCGGAGTTCACGTAAACGCCCTGGATGGTTTCAAGAGCGTTGCGGAAGGCATCCGCTTTCGCGGCCCGTTCGGCGCCAAGACGCGCCACCGCGATATTGGGCGCGTTGGCATTGGGAGCCCCCTGCCCCGATACGCGCATCTTCATGGACTGCCAGTTGAGCTGGCCGGGACCCGACTGCTGGACGTACGCCCCGCCGGCGTCACCGAAGAAACTCCCCTGCGCGAAAGCCGCCGCGGGCGCCAACAAGACACTCAGAGCCAATGCGACCACTGCCTTGCGAAACATATGCTTGGAACTCCTTCCGCACTCCTGACGTGTAACGTTTTAGACGATTTCCCCATAGCCGGTTGTGACGTAAACCACACTACGTCCCGCCGGCCGTTTAAACCGCTTTAAATGGTTAAAAGGGCTAAAACCACAAGCCCACTCGTATCCCCGGTAAGCCGTACCATACGTGGGGGGTGCAAGCCTGTCAACAAGCCCCCGGTTCCCGGAAACATGCCCAAAAGTTCGCACAAATCCCTCGTTCCCCAGCCCCTTGGCCTCATGGATAACGAATTATTAACTGCGTCGCCTGGGGCCCTAGCACTTCGGCTTCGGCTTTTTGCTCGCCCAATTGTTTGTGCCGGGCCTTGAGCTGATGCTTCCCGCTCGCGATACCGTAAAGAACAAACGTTCCGTCCTCCCGGGCGGGCGTTCCAACCCAGGAATTCCCCTTCTTTATATAGACGGCGGCTCCCCCAAGGGGCATTCCCTTACCGTCAACAACCTTTCCTTCGATCCAGCCAGCTGGTTCGAGCTTTAAATCGAGCTGGCGCGTCTCCCCTGGAATGGCTTTGACCGCGATGTCTCTGTTCTCAAATCCTTTAATCTCAACGCTTACTTCGTAATCGCCGGGATCGATCCCTTCGATGAGGAATGAACGGTCTTCGGCAAGCTCGTACACAAGGGATTTCTGGTCCTTGGAGAGCAATATCCGGGCCTGATCCCGGACCCCGGCCGCCATGTCGTTGAGGATTTTGCCTCGGATGGAAAACCCGCGCCGGAGTTTTATCTCCCGGTCCGCCGTCTGGCGGGCCGCCAGCTTGACCGTAAACGATTCCTCCACGAACCCCTGGGAGCGGATCGTGAAGCGGTGCTCCCCGGCCGGGAGGCCCAGGAATTCAAAACTCCCCTTCTCAAAGGGCTGAGGCGTTCCGCGATCCCCCTGCCACCAGATCACTTCGCCGGATTCGACCGGCTTTCCCGTTTCGTCGGTTACTTTTCCGCGCACGGCCCCTTCCCGGGCAAGACGCACGTCTTTCTCCAGCGCCTGCCGCTCAGCAAGCGTGAGTTCCAGGTTCTCGGGGACGTAGCCTGGCGCCTTGATCGTGATCTTCCGGGGCCCCGCGGAAAGCCCCACCACGGCGTAACTCGCGCGATTGAAAGAAGTCACCGTGCCGCGCTTGCCTTCCCATCGGATCACCTCGCCCTTTTCGATGGGCTTGCCCTCTTCATCGAGCACCTTTCCGTAAACGACCGCCGCCCGTTGGGCACCGATCTGCCGGCCGAGGATGGTTTTCTGAGGCTCGGCGTATCCATCGATGGGATGGGAGACGTTCGTCTCCTCAAAGAGGGTGAAAGTCGTTCCCTTGTCCACGTCGAGAGTCGCATCGCCACGGGGAGGCGGATCGATGATCCCGTCCGTGTACCGGAGGATGTGGTAGGGATCGACGAAGTTCTTCGAGTATTCCCCGTCGGAAAACGTCCACCCGGCGTCCGGGTAATAGAGTTCGAGCCAGGCGTGATAGCCGCCGCCAGAAGTTTTCACTCCCCAATAGTCCTGCGTGATGCCCCACTCGTAGCCCGGCGGGAGATACCCGTGGGCGTAGCGGGCCGGAATCCCGGCAGACCGAAGAAGGGCGATGGAGAGGGTCGTAAACCCCACGCACGAACCCCGCGCCGTGCGCAGGACGTTTAGTGCGTCCTGCTGCACTTGGGGAGAAGCATCGTAAGTAATGTAGTCGCGAAGGTGGTTGGCGATGGCTTCGTAGACCTCCGCCACCGTCGGTTTGCCCGCCGAGAGCTTCCGGGCCAACGCCGTGATGTCGGGGTGGCCCACCTGGATCATCTTCTCGGGCCCCAGGAATTTCGATTTGTAATCGGGGGGAAGACGCCCGGCTTTGATCGGATATGGCTCCTTGGAACCGAGCGGTGTCATCTGGACTTCTACGAGGACACGCTTGGAATATTCGTCGGGCTCTTCGAGCACGCGGATTTCGTAACCGTTGTTCTTGTAGTTGACGATCCGCTCGACACCGAGGGGATTGATGATGTCGTAGACGACCCGGTGGGAACCGGTAAGGACTTCGGTTTCGGCCCGGGCGGCCGGCGCGGCGGCCAGTACCATGCCCATTACCAGGGCCAACGCGAAAAGTTTTTCCCGCTTCAGCCGGAACGACATGAAAACCCGCTCCCTTCGAACCCCTTAAATCCCCACCGATCAATCGTAGACGATCATCACCCGGCTCTTTTTCAAATAACCGTTTCCGGTGTCGGTCTGTCCAATCACCTTTGCATCACCGGTATGCAGAATGACATCGGAGTTCTTGGCGCCGTAGGCTTTGACGCCTTTGACGAGGATGGGATCGTCCGTCACGCGAAGGTGCTTGATGGCGGCTTTCACGTCGCGGGCGTATCCCACGAGCCCCTTTTTCACCGCGTCGTCGAATTCGACGCTCTTGGCGCCGTATACGAGCGTCCCGTCATCGGCCAAAAGCTCGGGAACAAGGGAAGGCTTAAGACCCAAACTCCGCGCGTCGATGATGAGCCCCGTCCAGCCGTGGGCCTGGGCGGGATCGACCTTCTGGTCCTGGGCGTTCATGGCCGTCACGGTGTTGCCCCCGGAAGATTTGACGGGAACCACTGCCCCCGCGGCCGCGGCACCGCCGCCGCCCCCTGCCGGAGCGCTGGACGCGGAAGCGGGAGGGCCCGAAGCGGCGCTTCCCGCAGGAGCAGCGGCAGCGGACGCCACTGGCTCGGATGGGACTTTCGCCGCCGCCGTTTGCTGAGCGCGCTTTTGCTCCTCGATCAAGTCGGCGAGCCGTTTCTTCTCGGTCTCGGCCTTCTCTTTTTCCATCTCCGCCTGCCGGCGCTCTTCCTCGATCTGGGCGAGGCGCTGGCGTTCTTCTTCCTCTTTCTTCCTCTTCTCAGCGAGGACCGCTTCGGCTGCGGCACGCTCTTCATCGTCCTTCAACTTCTTGAACCGCGCTTCTTCCTGCTTGCGGGCTTCTTCGGCTTCTTTTCTGGCTTTTTCGGCCGCCCGGCGCTCGGCTTCGAGTTGGCGGAGTTCGACATCAGCTTCCCTGCGGCGCCGGTCTTCTTCTTCGCGTTTGCGCTGGAGGTCCTTGAGAACGGATTCGTAAGACCCCGCCCCCATGCCGCTATAAGGGGAAAATCCCTGGACGCGTTGGCCGGGCTGGGGGGCCTTCTGCACGACCTGTTCGAGCATCACCTGGGAGAGGTCGCCCGTGAGCGGCATCCGGAGCGTCACTTCGACTGCCCCGTCGCCCAGGTATTTCTTGTCGATCTGCTGGGCCCCTTTGACGATCCCTTCGACCCGGGTGCGGATGGTGTCCGAGGTTGTCGTGAAATTTTCGACCGTGGTTTCCGAATCGACGCGGACGCCTTTGACGGTTTCAAGGAGGTTGCGAAGGGCATCGACCTTGGCGGCCCGCTCGGCACTGATGCGGGCCACGGCCATGTTCGGAGCGTTGGACGGGGGCGCCCCCGAACCGCTCGCCTCCACGTACCCCTGGCCCCAGTTGATCAGGCCCTTGTCCATCCGCTCGACGGCATCCTGGGCCCGGGCCGGAAGGGAAAGGGAAAGCAAAAGAAATGCGCTGATAGCGACGAAACGAATCCGTTCCATCTTCTTGAAATCTCCCATCCCCGCCACGCTGGAAACGCAGGCGATCCTAGCTGGAGGCGCACGCAGGCGTCTACGGCAAGGAACTTGGCCTTCCGGACAGGGTACCGGCCCCCCGGCCTGGAAACCTGTGACCACCGTCACGGCTGGAAAACAACGGGTAAAACGCCCGAATGGAATCACACCGCCGCGAGGCTGATACCCCGCGAGAGGGAGCGGATTTCCTTAATGAGGTCGGCGGAAGGAGAAATGCGCTGTTCAAGGCGAAGGACCATTTCGTTCCGGCCATCGGGAAGGACGAGGACGATCGTCGTCTGGCACTTGCCGCGGGACTTGGCGAGCGCGGCGTGGAGTTTGTCCACGACGCCGGGGTCGGCCATGCGGGTGTCGATCCGGATATCGAAGCGGCGGGATAATTTCTCCCGGGCGGTGGAAAGCGGGATGAATTCCCTCGCCCGGACTTCGACGGCGTCCGAAATGGGATCGCGGGAGGTATTGCCGCACAGGACGAGGGGCTCTTTGGAGTTCAAAATGGGGGCATATTTTTCGTAAAGATCGGCGTTGACGAAGACCCCGAGGAACCCCTTCTCATCTTCCGCCTGGACCTTGGCAAAGAGCCGCCCCTGTTTGTTCCGCCGTTCGGTGACGGCCCCTGCCAGAATCCCCAGGCGCACTTCCACGCCGTCCGGGAGTTCGAGGACGCTGCGGGTGTCGTGGGTCGTGTAGGGCGCAAGCGCGTCCGCGTAGGAAGAAAGCGGGTGCTCCGTCACGTAGAAACCCAGGCACTCGCGCTCGTATTGAAGGAGTTCATTCTTGGGCCATTCGGGGACGTCCGGATAGACCTCGGCCTGGGTCCCCGAAGCGGCCTGGAAGGCGCCGAAGAGGGAGGTCTGGCCCGACTGCCGGTCGCGCTGGGCGGCCTGCCCCGTCTCGATCGCTTTTTCGAGCGCCGCGAAGAGTTTCGCCCGCGGCGCCCCGAAAGAATTGAAAGCGCCGGATTTGATGAGTGCCTCGATCACCTTCCGGTTCACGCGCCGCAGGTCCACGTGCTGGCAGAACTCGTAGAGGCCCGTGAATTTTCCGATATTCTTGCGGGCTTCCAGGATCGCTTCGATCGCCGATTCCCCGATCCCCTTGATCGCTTTAAGGCCGAAAAGAATTTTCTCTCCCGCCACCACGAAATCGACGGCCGACTGATTGACGTCCGGCGGATCGACGGGAATTCCCATCTGCCGGCACTCGTTCAAATTCTTGAGCACCTTGTCGGTGTCGTCCATTTCGCTCGTGAGGAGCGCCGCCATGAACTCCCGCGGGTAATGGGTCTTCAGGAAAGCCGTTTGATAGGTGACGAAGGCGTAGGCAACGGAATGCGACTTGTTGAAGCCATAGTTTGCGAATTTCTCGATGTCGTCGAAGAGCTGTTCGAGTTTTCTCTGGGCGTGGCCGCGCTTGACCGCGCCCGCAATGAATTTCTCGCGCTGGGCCTTGATGAGGTCGGCTTTCTTTTTTCCGACGGCACGGCGGAAATCATCGGCTTCCGCGAGAGTAAAACCCGCCACCCTGGAGGCGATCTGAATGATCTGCTCCTGATAGACGATGATCCCGTTGGTGGGTTCCAGAATTTCCCGGAGTTCGGGCAGCAAGTACTCGTATTTCTTGCGGCCAAATTTCCGGTCCGCGAATTCCGGGATGTACTCCATG
>JBFLVN010000001.1:0-51563 GCA_040758475.1 Bdellovibrionota bacterium | reverse complement strand
TTCAATAGCTCCGCCCTCAGCCTTTCGCCGCCTTCGACATCCTCTGCCATCCGGGTATCCTCCCGGCTGCGAGTCTCCCAAATTTTCAGGCTTTCGTCACGACGGGGAAGGGCGAGGATTTACGGCCGGCCTGCCAGAACCCGACGTCATAATCCGAACCGCGGGCGAGCGGCGGCTTTCGAACTTCCTCCCGTGGCAGGGTACCTACTCGGAAATCATGCCCTGGCCCCAACCCTGGCCGGGGGCAAAGGGAGTTTTGAGGGCAATCGGCTTTAGAACTCGCGCGTTTGAATCTGTTCGTGCAATTTTCTCGCGAACTGTGGGCCGGTGAATGAAAGACATCCGCCGCTGCGGGTCTCCCAAAATTTTCAGACAAAAAGGTGTTCGATTTTCACCAAAATGGTCACGCTTCTTTTTCTTTAGTGAATTTATTTGAAAATATTAACTCCGACAAAAAGATACCGCCGCGAAAGAACGACCCCATAAAAAGGATGGCCAGGGCGCCATAATCAAGTTGAGATGAAACCAAGAGTTGCCGAATAATAAGTAACACACCGGAAAGAAGCATGGTCCAGGAAACAAAATGAAACAGTTGAAATGGATTTCTTAAATGGAATGGATTCTCCGCCCAAAACGATTTAGTCCAAGGAAATTCATTTAAACGTAACGAATGAAATGTTAAAACGAGCAATGGCCCGACAAACATGAAAGCATATATAGCTAGATTTTTAACGACACACTCACTGAACGAGTTATATTGATTGCCTACCACTTCCCGAAATGGGTCAACGATAGCAGTGAGTGCTACTGAAATAATTAGAAGAGCGACTCTGGTCGGATTCATAAAATACCCTATCGGCATTCCCATCCATCCAATTCACGCTCACCATTTGTGCCTTTTAAAACAGCTCTTCTGACCTCCACGCAACCAACATTCCTATCGGTTCTTATTAATACAGTTAGTTCGCCTTCGCCCGTCATCCCTTCAACGTAAAAAACCACGCGCCCCTTTCCCCTCCTATTGCTGAATCCCTTCCACGGTCGCCATGTTACGCTTCGAACCTGTCCAATTGACTCAATTACAGATTCTGCATTCCAACAAAACTCTTTCGCCATTCTATATTCGTCCGAATATGTAAAATATATAGGCACCACAATAAACGCAACTGGTATAACGATAATAGCAATCTTTTCACCGAGATGTAGATTCGCAAAACGTTCACGGAACGGTCCTGACATCTAAATTAACCTCTATTCAAGAGATCTGGCCTAAAATTCAATTCGTACTCCAGCGGATGCCTGAGCTCCTCCGCCAACCTCCCAACCGGCAGACGCATCAGCTGATACGTTTCCTTCTGTATCAACCGATACTTCGGCTCCAGCCTCTAGGCCTGCACCTTCCGCACTAGCTTCAGCATAAAAACTAACGTCAGCGAGTCCCTCGGGTTCACCCTCGTCGGTACCCACTGATGCCGAGCATCCTGCGGATGCACCGGCCCCTAGACCAAGTTCCAAGGTCAAGTCGACGTCGCCCGGACAGTCGGAACCGACCTCAATACCGGCACATACACCTCCGACACAACCCTGCACGTGACATTCAACCCCGGCCATTCCTAAAGGATCAATGAAGTTAATGGGATCAGAAACTACATACCCATACAGATTAGTGTCTCCGCCTTTAAATAGAATTGGATCTTTGCTCGTCCAACGGCCCACCTTTGCGTCGTAATCTCTGGCACCAAATCTGGCCAGTCCGGTATCTTCATCATATATCCCACCAGCAAAACCAAATGGCTGGAACCCCGGGTTAGTATCATTCACAACTTTGCCGAATTCATCGTAATCCATTCTTTGGACAACTATTCCCGTTGACGCCTCCACTACCAAGCGAACGCTTCCCAGATAATCTTTAACAATCCGGAATTCATTCCCGTCTTTTATAATATAGTCTGGTGAGTACCTCTCACTGCCATAAACGAACATCGACATTACAACTCCGTTTCCATCCAGTTCTGCAACAGGTCTCACTTTGTCCTGATAAAGCAATCCTTTTTCAAACACGCCATTTCGCAACTTACCAATTCTCCGATTCTCTCCGTCAACAATATATTCAATTAGATCACCGTTAGGCAGCATAACTTCACGCAGGTTACCTAAGCCATCATAATAGTATGTCGTCGTTCCATTAATGTCGGTCTTTGAAAGCAGTTCTCCATTGTCAGCATAAACATACGTAGCTTCGCTGCCAGTCTCTCCATAGGAAAGAAGGCGATCTTGATCGTCATAGCCACCAACTTCAGATTCCGTTGGGCCTGTCTTTACAAGCCGATTACCATTATCGTCGTATTGATATTCCGCCGTCGTCATGCCATTCGTGTGGACTTCCTCAAGGTGGCCAATTGAATCATAGAAGTAATCGTAAGTCGTGGTAGCTCCTAGAATCGTTTCAACCTTCTGGGTGATCCTTCCGAGCGTATCCCGTGTGAGATTTGAGCTGTAAAGAGTGGAGAAATTATAGGACGCGTCGTAACCCTGTAGTTCACCAAAAGAATTGTAATCGCGAGAGTCAGTCACACCGCCCAAAGCGGTGGAGGTGATCAAACCGGTTACCGGATCACGGGCAATTGAAAGAGTTCCGGCACCGATAAGAAGGCTGTCGTCGTCATAAGTAAGCGGAATAGAGTCGGCGTTGACCGAAAGAAATGAGACCAACAGATCATTGTTATAAGTGCGAGATACATTGCCTACGACTTGAGACCCACTCCAGGTGGTGGAAGCCAGCAGATTTCCGTCATAGGTATAATCAAGGGTAACGCCGCCGGGAGCTGTCAAGGTCGCGAGTTTGCCGCTTACCGGATCATATACATACCCCAATGCCCCATCCGGAGTTAGAACTGACGCAACCTGTCCCCTTGAATTGTAAGAATAGTCGATCTCAAGCCCATCAGGCCGAGTTATCAATTCAAGTTGACGATCTCTGTTGTAGGTGTAAACCGTGGCTTCAATGGGAATATTAGACAAATCCGGCGGCGAATACTGATTCATTAGGTTTACTGGCGTGTAATTGAAAATATGCGCGGGCCGTCCTGGCGGAGTGACACTCGTTAGATTTCCATTCGCGTCATATCCATAAAGGATGAAATGTCCATCGGGCAAAGTCTTTTTCGTGACGCGATCCGCGTTATCATACTCAAAAGACATCTGACGCATTTCGGAGTCAACGATGGTCTCTAATCGATCTCTGATGTCGTACGTGTATGTCGTTGCACGAGTTTCAAGACCGGAACCCTGAGTTATTTGATTCAGAAGCCCACGCGTTGGATCATAAATAGCGATTATCGGGATAAGATTTGTCTGTTGCTTAAAAACAATATTTCCAAGTGAATCTAACGATTGTTTGATCGTTCGGCCTTCTGGGCTAGTGACCGTCAACGTCCTCGGTAAATCACCACCAAAAGCGTCAGCCCGATAAACGGCCGAATAAGTCTTGTTATTAATAGTCCGCGTTTCAGTCCGAGTAGTGAGGGACATTGGATTTCCGGGCTCGGAAAGGGACGTCTGTATAGAGGCATTTTCGGCAAAAAGTATTCCACTCGGCAGAGCAATAGTTGCTGAGGTTATTGGCACCTGCATTCCATACTGCGGATGGGCTGTGGGAGAGAATATTGCTATGGTTCCGTCTGCATCCGTCCAGGTAGACGATCCATCAATACCACCCACCCTCTTCTGGATCAGCCCACTAGGATGAGTCACTTGAATCACACGATTATCAAACGCATCGATTCCACGCAGGTACGTTGTGATGCGCCCTTCAGCCGTGCTCTTGGTCACTGTTACACAGTCCTTGAGTGACACGCTGTCCAGTTGGCATTCGTCTGCTTCAACCTGCGAGAGTTCCGTAAAGCCACCCGATGGGTCTTCGTCTCTTATTAGTCGCCTGTTGGGATCGTAATAGAATCTATAAACGCTTCCCTTCGGATCAGTCCGTGTAGAAAGCAGTCCCACAGCAGTATATGTAAATAGATCAGCCTCTCCGGCGGGATTTTCGATCCGCGCAAGGTACCCATCAGACCCCAGAGAGAGGGCGGTTCGCTGGCCGCCGGGAGCTACTATCGCTGTTGGATTCCCGCTAGGATCACGCTCGATGACCGTCTCAAGGCCGTTTCGATCCCGCATGGCAACAAGCTGCCCTTGGGAATTATACGTAAAGGAGTACAAGATTGTGCCAGTCAACGTATCCCGCGTACCTAAATGACGGCCGGTGCTTGAAAAACGATAGAGTTCAGAACCGTCTTCCGAAGCGATCAGAATCTCATCCCCACTGAAACCTGGAATCGCTTGCTTGACCCGTTTGATGCGGGAATTACCCCAATCAGAGACATAAATACTGCCGTCCGGCGAAAGAGCTACCGCCGAAGGATCATTCAACCGAGGCCCTACCGCGACACCATCCTGCTCATCCAGTGATGGGGGCAACCCATTTCCGGCGATTGTGTTGATAATCTCATTCGTACCGATTCGCCGCAAACGGTTTTGCTCAAAATCGGCGATGTAAACTACCCCTTCTGAATCTATGGCGACGCCACGCGGCCGGTCCAACGCGGCAAGCGCGGCGCTTCCACCATCTCCACCAGCACCGTAAGAGCCGTTACCAGCAACGGGGTGGATTCTGCCAGATGGGTCTACGCGATAGAGGAATCCTGGGGGACCACCCACCGTCGTGCGGGAATTGGCAATGAGAAGATCACCATCGCTACGCCACGCAAGAGCGATAGGGGTGCCAATGCCCACATTCGTCGCCATCAGTCCCTCGACGATTAAGCCTCCGTTGTTCCCATTGCCCGCGATCGTTGTGATAACTCCATCTGGACCAACGCGCCTAACGCGCCGATTCAACCAATCGGCGATGAAGAGCGTCCCGTCTGGCGCAAGCTCAACAGCGGAAGGTTTCGAGAGCTTGGCTTGGGTTGCTGGGCCACCATCCCCCGAATAACCCGCAATGCCGGTTCCCGCTACGGTCTCGATGAGTCCGTCAGAGGCGACGCGGCGAATACGGTTGCCCTCATTCTCTGCGATATAGAGACTGCCGTCAGGCGCCAGCGCCACGTCCAACGGGCTATTGAGCGACGCTGCCAGTGCTGGACCACCGTCCCCCGTAGACGCGGCAGTTCCATTTCCAGCTACAGTCGTGATAACTCCCGAAGGCGAAATTTTGCGAACTCGGTGGTTCCCGGCGGCGGCAAAATAAATGCTTCCATCCGACGCGACCGCCATCCCGTAGGGAGCCTGCAATCTAGCCTCTAGGGCCGGCCCGCCATCACCGCTGAAACCGCCATGCGGAGAAGGGCCAATTCCAGCCACCGTTTCAATCACCCAGGCAACATTGTCGGCGACCCTTCTCTCGCCATCACCTGTATAAAGAACACGTCCCGCTGGGTCGTACTGATGGTGCTCGCTAAGTGTCCAACCACCCAAGCCAATACTGGCCGTAGTTACATCAAAATTATTTTTGAACACTCCGGAAAACTCGGTGCTCACTCCCTGCGCTTCCCGGCTCGCGACGTCCGCAGCAAGGTTTAAGCTAAATACTTGACATGGCTGCCCGGCAGAATCGACTGCCACAATTCGCAGGTCGGCAGGAAGTCCGAAAACATCGATAATCCTGCATCCCGCCTCAGTAAGCATTTGCAGTATTCTGGAAAGAAACGTGCGATAAAGGCCTGGATAAAAGTGCGTTATTTTGACGTCATAAGGCACCGAACCGTTGAATGGGCGCCCATAAGCGTCCAGGCCGTCCCATACAAAGACAACTTCTTGATTAGCAACAAACGGCGAGACAAGCTCTTGTCGCAAGGTTCTCCCAGCGATTGACAGTTCAGCAAGAATGCGGCCCAGGTCCGCAGGAACATCGTCATCCGTTATTGTAAAGGTTATTTCACGCGCCAATGACGCGCCGGTACGGCCCACACGCTCGCTCTGGTAATGCAAGCTAAAGGGTGTACCGGTGACCCGGACAGCCTCCCCCAGTGTTTGACGCAAGCATCCAATAATAGACCCGCTCGCTTTGCACGGGTCATCCTCGTCATCATCTTTCGGTTTTGATTTCGGTTTCGGCGGTTTGGGCTTTCTTTCAGTATCATGATACGGGCAGTTCGCGTCAACGCTCGTAAAGTGGGGAATAGCGTACCGCCACAATGTTTGTCCGGGACTATACAACGACGCCAGGGTAGTTAGTTCGGCGCTCGTAATACCCAATTCATCCAGTTCGGCTGCACTTGCCGGATTACCCTCTCCGATCACGTCGAGCGTCGCCTGCCCTCCGGCAGTGCTTAAAATCTGGACGACGCGCCCATTAGCGGACGGCACCCACGCTTTTTTAGTGGGATCGTAATATCCGACGGGTACAATCGCCCCTGCCGGGAAATTGAGGAAATTTTCCAAGTACTGAACGACGGGTTTAGAGAAAGAAACGCTCTTGGCTCCAAGAGCTACCGCCTCATCGGCACTCAATTCAACGGCATAAGTATAGGCGGAAGTCGGCGGCAATTCCGCTGGCATGGACTGGGGTCCGTGTTCGCCCACCGTGAGTTCCGTCGCCCGCACGGTGAGCGACGAGAGAGCTTGCTCGGAACCGTCCGGCAATACCGCCGATGCCTGGGTTCCCTGCTCGAAGAGGAGCACGGCTTGCCGGGTTCCGTCCTGGTCGGTCACCACGCTGGCTTGATGGACTTGGATAGGGTCCGAGAAATTAACGACCGTAGAGGCGGTGTCGTAAGCCACGAGCCGCACTTCATCGAGTACGACGTAATCCTGCCAGGGGATATCGGACTGGCGCTGAGCGCTAATGAATCCGCTTCTCTCGTAGTCGAGAGTCAGAAGCCCACCGCCATTTACCGCTAGATCGTACCAGCCGTCGGCTCGGCTAAAGGTAAATCCATAACCCGGGTGATCGGCGATGCTGACGCGAACGCCGGGTAAAGGCGTTCCGTCGGTCCCAAGCACCTGCCCCCTGATGACCGCCGCTTGGCGGGGGACAATCACCTCGGCCTCAATCCCCATCTGAATCGGATCAGACCCCGAATACAGAAATTCCGTACCGTCGAAGATATTAGCGGCGACGGTCTGATCCAAGGGAGTGGCGACCAAGGCCGGGTCCGGCGGAAGGGAGCCTGGAACGACCTCGATGCTGAAAGGACCAAACGTCGCGGTTTCACCGGCGATATCTCTTACCGAAATGCTGATTCCGGCAAATACACCGATATCCGTGTCCGCCGGGGCACCGCTCAAAACGCCGGTGTTCGCATCGAAGCGCGCCCACCGGGGCTTGCCGGAAATGGAGAAGAATATCTCGTCACCGTAGAGGAGATCGGGATCGTCGGCAGCCGGAACGAACTGGTAGAACTTGAAGGCGTTCGCGGACGCCGGAGCGGAAGCTGTAATGGTTGGAGGATCGTTGACGTTAAAAACCTCGATGGAGAACGGAGGCAACGAAACGGGTAGAGAGCGGCCGTCCGTGACCGAGATAACGATGTCCTCGTGAACGCCTACATCGTCATTTCCGGGCACTCCGGAAAGCTCACCGGAGAACGGATCAAAGAACGCCCAGAGGGGCTGGTTTTCGATGATGAACTCCAGAACATCGGTTGGATCGGGATCAAACGCGGACGGGATGAAGGAATAGAGTTCCCCTTGGTTTACGGATGCCGGAGGGACGCCACCGATGGAAGGCGGCGTATTACCCTGCCCGAGGCAACTCGTAGCCCGGACGACGTTGGATGTCCCTTCGGCGGTCGCAAGGGAAACATCGACAATGCCGACGTCGGTCAAACCACTCACGATCCCTGGGATCACGACTTGGGTATTCTGCGCGTCCGCGTTCAAATCCGTGAGAAGGCGGGTTACGGGAGCAGATAGCGGAGCGATTGAATGGGTCGTAATAAGGACTCCGTTGGCCGTGCCATTTTGTTGCAGGAATCCCTCTCCTAGAATCGTGGTCTGCTCACTGCCGGGAGTGCAGACGATTTGGACCGAGGAAATCAGCGGGGGCAGAGGTGGTGCCGAGATCAGGAACGGATTGGGCGCCACGAACACGTCGAACGCCCCGTTCGTGTCATTCGGGACCAGATTCGTAGCGCCGCTGTTGAAAGCAACGAAACGGCCATCCTCTGAAATGGAGCCCGGACCCGAGAAATCGCTCGCCTCCACACCCAGCGCGTTCAGGTTTGCCCGGCGGGTCTGCCCCGAAGCCCGGTCCCGCACGAACACATCGCCAAAAGCATTCGTGTCGCCGGGCACTAAGTTTGTGGCGTCTGAGAAAAAGAGCACGTACCGGCCATCAGCGGAAATCGCCTCGAAGGCGCTAAACCCGTCTCCCTCCTCACCTACCGAGGAAAGACTTATGCGCTCAAATTCTCCCGTCACGAGGTCGCGCAGGAATACGTCGCTCGCGTCGTTCGTGTCGTCAGCAACGAGGTTGGTGGCCTCCGACTCGAACACCAAGTACCGCCCGTCGGGAGAGAGAACGCCACAGCAGCTATAGCCATTGCCTTGCACGCCGGACTCTCCCAGCACCCGAGTAGTAGTGCCGGTTTGCAAATCGCGGATAAAAACGTCCGATACCCCATTAGTATCCCCCGACACGAGGTTGAACGCCTCCGAGTCGAATACCAGGAGGGTTCCGTCAGCCGAAAGATAGCCGCCAAAACTGGCACCAAACACCTGCCCCCCTGAACTGGTCACGCTTGCCCGCTCGACTTGCCCTGTCAGCCGGTTCCGGACGAAAACATCCCAGTTGTTGTTCGTATCTCCTGGCACCACGTCGCTGGCGAAGGACTCAAAAACCACCCAAGTCCCGTCGGCGGAGAGCGACCGGCTGTAGCTGCTCTCTCCTTGAACCTCTCCCCCGTCCGCCCGGAGGCTCACCCGTTCGGTTTCTCCAGAGAGCCGGTCCCGCATGAACACGTCGCCAAATCCGTTCGTGTCATCGGGCACCAAGTTGGTTGCGTCCGAATAGAAGAGTACGTACCGGCCATCAGGGGAAATAGCCGCCGTCGAGCTAGAGGCATCAGCCTCGTCACCCGCCGAACTCACACTAACGCGCTCTGTCGCACAGGTCTGCCGGTCGAACACGAAGACGTCGTAGGTCCAGTTCGTATCGTTAGACACCAAGTTGTCGGAGATCGAATCGAAGGCCGTATAACGGCCGTCGGCGGAGAGATAGCCGCCGAGGCTCCAATCGTTCCCTTCGTTGCCCTCAGAATCGACGCTCACGCGCACGATCTCATAGTCCGGAACACAGTTCGTCACCACATAAACCACTTCGATGGAAAAGGGCGCGAGAGCGGCCGTGGCGAGAGAAGAATCTTGTACCGAAACGACAATGCCCGAGTACGTACCCGCATCGGCAACCGTAGGCGTGCCCGAGAGCGCTCCCGTAGCGGTACTGAAGGAGGCCCAAGGCGGCGGATTCTGAACGGAGAACGTAAGCGTATCCCCATAAGGAGTGTCCGGATCGCTCGCCGTAGGCGTAAAGGAATAAAGCTCGCCCGCATTCACGCTCGTGCTGGGCGTCCCACCGATACTGGGCGGATCGTTTACGTTCGTAACTTCAATGGTAAAGGCCGCAAGCTGGGCGCTGGCGTTCGAGGAATCGGTCGCCGTGATAACGATGCTGGAATACGTACCAATGTCGGCATTTCCGGGTGTTCCGAAGAGACGTCCGGTTTCGGTGTCAAAGCTCGCCCAAGGAGGCCGGTTTGTGATCGAAAAAGTCAGTACGTCGCCATGCGGAAAATCCTCGTCGGTGGCGGAGGGGGTAAAATTATACAAGGCCCCCTGCGCTACTTGCGTGGGCGGCGTACCCGCGATGGTGGGCGGGTCATTCGTGTTCGTAACAGTGATAGAAAAAGCGGGTAGTGAAGCGGTCGCGCCACCCAGGTCTTGAACCGAAATCACAATGCCCACGTACGTTCCCACGTCTGCGTTAATGGGAGTGCCAGAAAGTTCCCCGGTCACCGCACTAAACGATGCCCAGGCCGGTTTGTTCTGAATCGTGAAGCTCAAGGCATCGCCGAGATCGTCATCAGAGGCCGAAGGGACAAAGGTATAAAAAGAATCTTCGCTGACTGTCGTGGGCGGAGTACCCGAGATGGTAGGCACGTCATTCGTATTAACGACCGTGATCGAAAACGCCGGAAGGGCCGCGCTGGCAAAGGAATCGTCCGTCACCGTGATGATAATTCCGGCGTAGGTACCGACATCCCCGTTCTCTGGCGCCCCGGAAAGCGTGCCGGTAAACGGATCGAACTCCGCCCAGGGCGGCAGGTTTTGAACGGAAAATTCGAGGGTGTCTCCGTAGATGAGATCATCATCGAGAGCTGTTGGCACGAAGCCATAGAAGGAATCTTCAAAAACAGCCGTATCGGGCGTGCCTGAAATTGACGGCGGATCGTTGGTGTTTGTAACAGTGACCGAAAAAGCCGGAAGGCAGGCGTCCGGCGCCTCCCCATCCGAAACGCAGATAACAACTCCTGGGTAGACCCCTACGTATTCATTTGCGGGAGTGCCGGAGAGTTCGCCGGTCAGAAGATTGAAAGAGGTCCACGCGGGCTGGTTTTGAATGGAGAATGTCAGGCTATCCCCATGAACGATATCGTCATCAGAGGCCGAAGGGGTAAAGGTATAAAAAGAATCTTCGCTGACCGTCGTGGGCGGATTACCCGAGATCGTTGGCGCGTCGTTTGTATTGACGACCGTGATTGAAAACGGCGGAAGCGTCGCCGTAGCCAAGGCGCTATCTCGCACGGATATGACGATCCCGGTGTAAGTGCCCACGTCGGCGTTGGTTGGTGTACCGGAGAGAGTCCCGCTTGAAGTGCTAAACGCCGCCCAGGCGGGTTTGTTGGTTATCTGGAAAGTAAGCGTATCACCAGCATCCGGATCGCTGGCCGTAGGGGTGAAAGAGTAGAGGCTATCTTCATTAACGCTCGTGGGCGGCGTCCCCGAGATCGTGGGCGGATGGTTCGAAACTCCTGACGTATCAATGGCCAGCACAAGACGCGGGGGATTGCCGCTCTCGCGGGAATCGAATTCCACGAGGCCGGGTTGCCCCTCCTCGGTCTTGCGAATGAGCCAGCCGTAATTGGGGGCGCTCCCAGAGAGGAACGAAAGGGCGTCCGCCGTCACGTCCCAGGCGACCGTGCCGCTCTGGAGGTTTGTGATCGTTACTGTATCCGTCGGGACTTCCGCCCAGGGGCGAAGCCCGGCACCGCTCATGTTCCACTCGGATACTCCCGAGCAGTCCTTGGCTTGGTTCTCAATGTCCGCGTCCGTCGCGCAATTCCACGTGGCCCCCGGCCCAGTGCCACGGTCCGAGGGGTTAATTCCCGAAACCTTTCCATTCCCCTCCGTCCAATCGGAAGTAAGAAGATGGGCGTCAACGGCGCGGCCCGTGCCCCAGTTATCGCCGTTGTGCTGGATGTCGGCTTCGAGAAGTGCCCAGGAAAGCGCTCCTGCTCCTACGGCCGCCTCAAGTTCCGCCTGGCTAAAGCGCACGAGCGCGCGGTTGTCGCCCGATTCCCTCACCCGAAGGAAAGTAGAGCCTCCTTCGTTCGTATTCTCCGCCCCGCTTCTCAGGTAGGTATCGGCAACCACTTCCAACGTGATCGTCACCGCGATAGAGAATGGCGGAAGGGAATCCGATGCCATCGCCGGATCGGTGACCGTGATGATGATGTTGTCATAAATTCCAACGTCCGCGAGGCTTGGGGTTCCCGAAAGCTCGCCGGTGCTCGCGTTAAACGAGGCCCAGGCGGGCTTGTTCTGGATCGAAAACGTAAGAACGTCCCCCGGGTTCTGGTCGCTGGCCGTGGGAATGAAGCTATAGGAATCCCCCTCGTTTACTCTTGCCGGTGGGTTCCCCGAAATGGCGGGCGGGAAATTCGGGGTCGGCATGTCGACGACCAGAATAAGCCTTGGAGGATTTGCGCTTTCCCTGGAACCGAAATCCGCCTGACCGCTCGCCCCTTCGTCAGTCCTCTTAATGACCCAACCGTAGTTGCCCGTCCCCGTGAGGAACGCATCCACGTCGCTCGTCACGTTCCAGGTTACGGCGCCTGTTAGAGAGTTCGTAATAAGGAGAGAAGCCGTGGGAACCGTTACCCAGGGGCGTGCCCCTGAGCCGCTCATGTTCCATTCGGTCGAACCGATGCAGTCTTTGGCCGAATTCGAGATGTTCGAATCAATGGCGCAGTTCCACGTCGCCCCAGAGCCCGCGCCACGGTCGGAAGGGTTGTGGCCCGAAACCTGCCCATTCCCCTCCGCCCAATCCACCGTGACCCGGTGAGCGTCCACCGTCCGGCCCGTGCTTCCCCAATTATCCCCGTTCTCGGTGATCGTGAGTTCGAGCGTCGCTGAAATGAGGGAGCCATCGCCCAGCGCCGATTCCAGTTCGACCTGGGAGAATCGAACGAGCGCCCGATTGTTCCCAGAGCTTTGCACCTGGGTGAAGCTCGACGCTCCTTCATTCGTATTGCTGCTGCCGCCCCGAACGTAGGTATCGCCCTGCGCGTCCAAGATGACCGTTACTGGATCAGCATGGGCGGACCCAACGGCGAGAAATGTACAGACGAATAGAGACACTCCCCATCTCACGCGGTTCATCGTGATGACTCCTCCAGCGGTTTCTTTCCCCAAAAACCGCCCCTTGTTGTCCCCGCTAGCTGGAACAGGCCCCGCCACCACGACAGGGCCAATTCGTTTGGTTACAGTTTGCTTATTAAACCAATGGCAAGAGAGAAATCAACCGTCCCCTTTCAAATCCGTGCACTATTTGTGTACACCCTTTTCAAGCCCAACTCCCTGAAATAACTCGGGAAATCGCCATTGAGCGTCGCTCACCGCCGCCGAACTACTCATTTTGCTACGATGCCATATCCGATTTTCGGTCGGCCGTTTTGTAATAGCTACGGGGCTCACACTTGGAAAAGCAGCATAAGGAGCCGTAATCTTTGAGAAAATCGCGCCACAAGGCTGTTTTTTGGCTGCACTCGCACAGTGCGCTCCTCCCATTAGTGCATACTTAGTTGGCGCCCACCCTTTGCCTTCCAACGTGCGACCGTAAACCGGGTTTACGCCTTCGCGCCAGCCTGAGAGCCAGGGCCGCAGGAGTGCCTACTTGGTGGGCACAGGTTATTTTTCCAGTAAATCCAGTGTCTTGCAGGTTTCCTCCTCCTCGTCCTCGGATTTTTCCTTTCAGTCTTTGGGCACCTGAGGCCATCTTGCAAACCGCTTCGACCCCGCTATGATCGCTCTCACCCTAGAGAGACTCCTGGCGTTTTCACCGGATCGTAAGTCCCCGAAGACTTTTCCGTTCCGAAAAGATGCCAGGAGGCGCATGATGCAGAGCCCGGCGGACAAACCCCCGCCGGGCTCACCCTTTTGAGGAGGCCGTCTGAAGCAACGCCTTCCGCCGAAACAAGAACCCTCATATCACCCCCGTATTGACGAAGAGGGGCAGGGTATCCAGGGACGGCAACAATTCCAGGAAACTCTCAAAATCCTCCCCAAGCCTCATGGACAAGATTCTCTCCGTTTCCAAAATCCGGGCTTCTTCGGCCAGGAGATCGCGGCCACAGACGAGCATCCAATAAGTTGGCAGCCCTTCCCTGCGCTCGTGCCAGGGCGAGTTTCTTTGAGAATTTCGGAGATCATTGAACGTTTTTCCGAAAGGCCCGTCTTCGGAGAGGATCTTTACAACCACCTGCGCCACGTCCGAATAAACCCGGTCGTGGCGGATGCGGCCTCTTTCCCCCTGGTAACTCCCCTTGGTCCGGACGTGTTGCGAATACGTAAAGACCAGATCGTCAGCCAACCAGCCCGAATGCTCCCCGGGGAGTTTCGCCAATACGCAGGTCCGGTATTCGAGAATCTTGGGCAAATCCCAGGCGACAACGCCTCGCCAGCCAGGAACATTTTCAGGAGAAACCCAACTTTCCCGCTCTTTAAAGCCCTCAAAATCCCATTTCCTATCCCCGTAGAGATAGCCATACCGGAAGGAATAGACCTCCTGGCGGCGGCGTTCGGAGACGTGGGTAGCGACGGCCAAAAGCTTGCCGGTCTGCGTGAGGTATCGGCAAATGACGTGGGCACCGGCCATCAAAGCTGGCGCGGGGACATCGACTCCTTGCATGACTCCCCCATCCCTTCGGCGGATGGCGGGAATCTTAAATAACTAGACGATAGTCTGTCAATCAATTGTTTATTCAAACGATCCGCTAAGGACAGTAATAGCCGGGACGTGGCTTCTTCCTCCAAAATCCAGCGAAAGCCCGGCCGAAGCGAAATCTGGCAACGCCCTGAGATTAACCAGGCTATCCGCAAGGAATGCCTCCGTTTGGGGGCAAGACTTCGGGAAATCCGCTTATCCCTGGGAGCCACCCAGGAAGAGGCCGCGGAAGCCATCGGCATCCACCCCATCTACCTGCAACGCATGGAAGGCGGGAAAACAAACGTTTCCGTGGGAATCCTCAAGGCGATCTCGATTGCCTACGGGGTGCCGATCCCTCAACTCTTCGAGAGCGGCCCCATCCCCAACCCCTTCCGCCAGGCGCCGGCCGCGAAGCTGGCGAAAGGGAAAAAGAAGCGAAGGCAACGGAGGTAAGAACTACCCGTTCGCAGTGTCTTCCTTTTGATAAATGCCCAAAACTCCACTCCATTAGGTTGCAAGAAATACAGCTCTTAGAACGAGTGCTCCTTAAAACAAGGCTTGGAGGATATGAGGATTTTAAGGCGGAAACGCCTTGATGAATCTGGGAAATACAGTTATTAGACCTCGTTTTGAATGGTAGAGACGGTTTGGAAGCAAATCTAATGGACAACCGTTTCTTTGAGCAACCGATCCTCAACTCCCCCTACGAGTATCCGGCTCGCCATTGGGAGTTGGACGAGAGCGGCCAGCCCACGCAACGGATCATCGAGGAGCGCCGGAAGGTCTCCTTCATTACCCCCATCCCCAAGCCGAAGAAACATAAATCCAAAGGCCAACGGGAAATCGTCTTCGATGAGGGCAAAGGGCTCTCGACAACCGATCAACAATACGAGACTACCTCCAACATCAATGAACTACGCCGCCACGTGGATCAGTGGAGGGCGCTTCCGAACCCCAACGATTGGAACGTAACGCCCGAGACTGCCCGGCTGCTTCAGCACTGGCGTCACTACAAATTCAGCGATATTCGTCCTTTCTTCTGCCAGGTCGAGACCATCGAGACGGTCATCTACCTGACAGAGGTGGCCCCCAAGCTCGGCAAGACCGGAAGCAAGTTCCTGGACCACCTGGCAAATGCCAACAACGACGCCAATCCCGAACTCCTGCGGATGGCCCTCAAGCTCGCCACTGGTGCGGGCAAGACGACCGTCATGGCCATGCTCATCGCGTGGCAGACGATCAACGCCGTCCGCCGCCAGGGGAGCAAGCACTTCACGCGGGGATTCCTCGTGGTGACGCCCGGCCTTACGATCCGCGACCGCCTGCGGGTACTCCAGCCCAACGATCCGGACAGCTACTACCAGAGCCGCGAGCTGGTTCCCGGTGACATGTTGGGCGACGTAAAGCACGCCAAGATCGTCATAACGAATTTCCACGCTTTCCAGATGCGCGAGCGAATGGAAATCTCCAAGACGGGGCGCGCCCTTCTCCAGGGCCGCGGCCAGGAGATCAAAACGCTGGAGACCGAGGGGCAGATGCTCCAGCGGGTGATGCCGGACCTCATGGGCATGAAGAACGTCCTGGTGCTCAACGACGAGGCCCATCACTGCTATCGGGAGAAACCCGATGGTGAGGATGATGACGACGATCTCAAGGGTGAAGAGAAGAAGGAAGCCGAGAAGAACAACGAGGCTGCCCGCGTCTGGATTTCGGGCCTTGAAACCGTGAAGCGCAAGCTAGGGCTGGCCCGCGTGATTGACCTCTCGGCCACGCCTTTCTTCCTGCGCGGCTCCGGCTATGCCGAGGGGACCCTCTTCCCCTGGACCGTAAGTGACTTCTCACTCATGGACGCGATCGAATGCGGGATCGTGAAGCTCCCGCGCGTCCCCGTCGCCGATAACATCCCCGGCGGCGACATGCCCAAGTTCCGCAACCTGTGGGAACACATCCGGGGCAAGATGCCCAAGAAGGGGCGGGAGAAGTCTGGGACGCTCGATCCTTTGAGCATCCCCGTGGAACTGCAAACCGCCCTGGAGGCCCTCTACGGCCACTATGAAAAGACTTTCAACCTTTGGAAGGATGCCGGCATCAAAGTTCCGCCCTGTTTCATTGTCGTCTGCAACAACACCTCCACGTCCAAGCTAGTCTACGACTACATTTCGGGGTTTCACCGGGAAAACGAGGACGGCTCTACGACGCTGGAGAACGGCCGTCTGGCCCTGTTCCGCAATTTTGACGAGCATGGCAATCAGATTCCCCGCCCAAGAACCCTTCTGATTGACAGCGAGCAGTTGGAGTCGGGGAAGACCTTGGACGACGACTTCCGAAAAATGGCGGCGGATGAGATCGAGCGTTTCCGCCGAGAGATCGTGGAGCGCACCGGAGACCGCAGCAAGGCGGAGAACCTGACGGATCAGGATCTGCTCCGGGAAGCGATGAACACTGTGGGCAAGGAAGGCCGCCTCGGCGAGTCCATCCGCTGCGTCGTGTCCGTCTCTATGCTGACGGAGGGTTGGGACACGAACACCGTCACCCACGTCCTGGGTGTGCGGGCTTTCGGCACGCAGCTTCTTTGCGAGCAGGTGATCGGACGTGCCTTGCGGCGCCAATCCTATGATCTCAACGAAGACAATCTCTTCGATGTGGAGTACGCCGACGTGCTGGGAATTCCCTTCGATTTCACGGCCAAGCCCGTAATCGCCCCGCCCCAGAAACCCCGGGAGACGATCCAGGTAAAGGCCATGAGTCCCGAACGAGATGCCTTGGAGATTCGTTTCCCTAGGGTTCAGGGGTACCGGATTGAGTTGGGCGAGGAGCGCCTAACCGCGGCGTTTACCCCAGACTCTACCCTGGAACTCACGCCGGACCAGGTTGGTCCTTCCATCACCAGGAACGCAGGAATTATCGGGGAAGGCATCGACCTCAATCTCGTCCATACGGGGGACTTGAGGCAGTCAACGCTGCTCTTTCACCTGACGAAGCGCCTCATCTACACAAAATGGCGGGACCAGGGGGACGACCCCAAGCTCCACCTGTTCGGTCAGCTAAAGCGAATTACCAAGCAATGGCTCGATACCTGCCTCGTCTGCAAGGGTGGCACATTCCCGGCCCAGCTCATGTACCAGGAGCTTGCCGACATGGCCTGCGAGCGTATCACCGCCGGGATCACCCGTGCTCTCATGGGGAAACGGCCCATCAAGGCCGTGCTCGATCCTTACAACGCGGAGGGTTCAACCAAGCACGTCCATTTTGCCACCTCCAAGTCAAGCCGTTGGCAGACCGACTCGCGCAAGTGCCACGTCAACTGGGTGGTACTGGATAGTGATTGGGAGGCCGAGTTCTGTCGGGTAGCCGAAACCCATCCCAAAGTCCGGGCCTACGTAAAGAACCACGGCCTCGGGCTCGAAGTCCCCTACCGCTACGGTTCCACGATGCGCAAGTACATCCCCGATTTCATCGTGCAGGTGGACGACGGCCGTGCCGACACGCTCAACCTCATTATAGAGATCAAGGGCTACCGGGGAGAGGACGCCAAGGACAAGAAAGCCACGATGGATACCTACTGGATGCCGGGAGTGAATAACCTGCGTCAGTACGGACGCTGGGCTTTCACCGAGTTCACGGATGTTTACGAGATCGAGGCCGCGTTCAAAAAGATGGTTGAATCGGTAACCGCGAAGACGGGGAAATAGGATCAAGATTATGGCCGCCAAGAAGACAGGCAAGAAGCTCGCCTCGAAGAAAACAGTCGAGACCTTCAAGCACACCGAGGCCACGCGAAAAAACATTCCTTCCGCTGAGTTCCAGTCGGTGATGCAGAAAGAAGAACAGACGCCGATCCGGGTGGCCTACGAGCGCCGTAACCGCGATTTAGACCCACAACTCGTCTGGCGCGGCAAGGATGAGCAGGACTGGTCGGACCTCGTGGTCCACGCCCCGCCGCTTTACATCCAGGAAAAAGTCCACCCCAAGGTCCTAATTGACGACCTCCTGCGTCGCAGCGAGGCCGACCAAAAGGCCACTCAGAACCAGTTTGATCTCTTTGCTGACTTTAATGGCCTCCCCGAAGGCGCCGACAAGACCGATTTCTACCAACACGACGGCAAATGGCAGAACCGCATGATCCTGGGAGATAGCCTCCAGGTGATGGCTTCGCTCGCCGAACGCGAAGGGCTCCGGGGTCAGGTTCAGTGCATCTACTTCGACCCGCCCTACGGCATCAAGTTCAACTCAAACTTCCAATGGTCCACGACCAGCCGGGATGTAAAGGATGGGAGCGCCGAGCACATCACCCGTGAGCCAGAACAGGTGAAGGCGTTTCGGGATACTTGGCGGGATGGCATCCATTCCTATCTAACCTATCTGAGAGATCGGCTCACTGTCGCTCGGGATTTATTGGCCGATTCCGGCTCCATCTTTGTGCAAATAGGAGATGAGAATCTGCATCGTGTGCGATCAGTAATGGATGAAGTTTATGGTGAAGATAATTTTATCTCAATCATTCAAGTCCAAAAGACTGGTAGCCAAGCGTCAAAATTGCTTGCTAATACCGTTGATTTTATTGTGTGGTTTGCAAAATCCCGTGAACACGTAAAGTACCGACAACTATACGACGAGCGTGTCGCAGGACACGTCTCCTCGGATCGCTACGATCAAGTCGAGTTGGGAAATGGTATCGAAAGGCGATTGAGTAAAGACGAACTTGCTCGCCCTGAACTACTTCCCGAAGGCCGAATTTTTCGGCATACCAGCTTGATCAGCTCCGGTCAAGCAAATACTGAGCAGAGCTTTCGTTTTCAAGAAAAAACCTATCAGCCAGGTGCATCGAGCCACTGGAAAACGACGATCACGGGCCTTTCAACATTGGCCAAAAGCGGACGAGTCGCGGCCGGCAATTCGACAATCCGCTATAAGCGATACAAAGACGATTTTGCGGTATTACCGATAAGTGATCGATGGGAATCACTTCAAATTGGTACCGGCCTTATCTATGTCGTTCAAACAGCGCCATCAGTAGTCGAACGTTGCATCCTTATGGCCACTGATCCCGGCGATCTCATTCTCGATCCAACATGCGGTTCTGGAACGAGCGCTTATGTCGCCGAGCAATGGGGCCGCCGCTGGATCACAATTGACACCTCCCGCGTGGCGCTCGCGCTGGCCCGTGCTCGGATCATGGGGGCTCGATATCCATATTACCTGCTGGCCGATTCAAAGGACGGTCAGATCAAGGAAGCGGAAGTCACCCGAACCGGGCCTTCGAGCCAGCCGACCCGCGGGGACATCCGCCAGGGGTTCGTCTACGAGCGGGTGCCGCACATCACGCTCAAATCCATTGCCAACAACGCCGAGATCGACGTGATTTGGGAGAAGTTCCAGAAGACCCTTGAACCGCTGCGGGACAAATTGAACAAGGCCCTCAAGCATAAATGGGAGGAATGGGAGATCCCCCATGAGGCGGATGAGAAATGGCCCGCAGAGGCCAAGAAGCTCCACGCTCAATGGTGGGAGCAACGCATCGCCCGGCAGAGGGAGATCGACGCCTCCATTGCGGCCAAGGCGGAGTTCGAGCACCTCTATAACCGGCCCTACGAGGACAAGAAAAAGGTCCGCGTGGCGGGGCCGTTCACGGTAGAGAGCTTGACGCCCCACCGGGTTCTCGGAGTGGACGAGGACGACGAGTTGATCCGCGTTGACGACCAAGCAGGCGGCTACGGCGAAGGACTGACCTTCGTTCAGATGATCCTGGAGAATTTGAAGACCGCCGGGGTCCAACAGGCCCACAAGGAAGACAAGATTGATTTCACGTTCCTCACCCCCTGGCCGGGGACGCTGGTGTGCGCAGAGGGGCGATATTTAGAAGGCGGCAAGGAGAAGCGAGCGGCTGTCTTCATCGGTCCTGAATTCGGCACTGTCTCGCGCCCCGATCTTGTGGAAGCCGCCCGGGAGGCTGGGGACGCGGGCTTCGACGTGCTCATCGCCTGCGCCTTCAACTACGACGCCCGTTCCACCGATTTTGACAAGCTAGGCCGTATCCCCGTGCTCAAAGCCCGCATGAACGCAGACCTGCACATGGCCGGGGATTTGAAGAACACGGGCAAGGGGAATCTCTTCGTCATCTTCGGCGAGCCCGACATCGAGGTTCTCAATGCCAAGGACGGCCAGATCCAGGTCAAGGTGAATGGCGTGGACGTGTTCCACCCCAATACGGGCGAAGTCCGAAGCGACGGTCCCGAGGGGATCGCCTGCTGGTTCATTGATACCGACTACAATGAGGAAAGCTTCTTCGTCCGCCACGCCTATTTCCTAGGGGCGAACGACCCCTACAAGGCGCTCAAAACCACCCTCAAGGCTGAGATCAATGAGGACGCCTGGGCCACGCTCCACAGCGACACCTCCAGGCCCTTCGATAAGCCCAAATCCGGCCGCATCGCCGTGAAAGTCATCAATCACCTGGGGGATGAAGTGATGAAGGTGTTTAGAGTGGGGTGAGGGGGGGCGTATAGATTACATAACGAGCGCGAAGGGAGAAAACCACTATGGGTACGGCAGACATACAAACACGGCAGAAATTGGAGAGCTATCCCCGTGATTTAGCGGATCGAGCACAGGATATAAAGACTTACCAGGGCTGGCCAAATAAAACACCCGAAGAGCATCGCTCCGATGCTGTTGGGCAACTTACAATCCTCGCGTCATGTATTGATGCATTACTTGATGCTGTTTTTGTCGAAGGCACTACCGCGCCGTTCAACATTCTGGTTAGCCTCAGGAACACATTACAAAAGCAGATATATCCTCATCTTGATCAATGGATCGTTGGTCCATCATTGGATAATTTTACAAATCTCTCCAACGGTATAAATGTTCTGCACCAAACACTTTGGAGTTCAGGCCTCTTTCACCGGAATGAAAGCATATCCCAATTCGAGCAGAAACTCCGGTACGTTGGTCAACTACAAAGCGAACTTGAAAACGCTCTCAAGAAAGCACGAGAAGCAGAGGATATCCGGACTCAGGCACAAACCTCACTCGCGCAAGTGAACGAGTCAAAGATTGCTGCCGCCAATGCCTCAAAGGAGGCGCAGACTTTACAAGCCCAAGCTCAGCAAGCCGTTGTGGCAGTTACAACCAGTAAAGACCAAATTACAGCCCAACAAGCAGAGATAAAGAAATCGAGCGATGAAGTGGGGGCGCTTCGGGAAAAGATCGTCAAGTTTCATGGCGAAATTGACGAGAACAAGAAAAAATTAGAATCATCCATTTACACTGCCGAAAAAGCAATGGAGAAGCACAAGGCCGAGACGACCGACTTGCTTCGCCAACTTGGCGAATTACAGGAGAAATATAAGGCGCAACTCAAGATTGCGACGAGTACGGGATTGTTCCGTGCATTTCACCAACGAAAAGAAGAATTATATACAGCCCGCAAGCGATGGTTGTGGTTTTTGGCTTTCGCAGCAGCAGCAGCAGCAGTTGGAACGTTTGTGCTGGTGCTTGAGTTCGGCCAAAAAGATGCGGGCTCGCTTTTCTGGATCAGATTGCTCTCTATCGGGCCCATAATCTTTCTGATTTACTTTTTTGCTTCGCAATATAGGCGAGATCGTTCCGCCGAAGAGGTATATGCGTTTAAATCGGCTCTGTCACTGTCGCTTGAGGGTTACTCGACATTAGTGAGGGACTTGGCAGCAAAGGACCAAGCCGTTGAATACGCGAAGTTTCTCACGGAAACCATCGAGAAGATATTTAAAGATTCTCAGTTCGATCGGCGCGCCAGCGCGGAGTCCGAACCTGATATTCTATCGAACCTCCCAAAAGACATATTGGAGGCTGTAGCTAAAATCGTTCAGGTCGCACGGAAATGACATCCCAAACCAGGACAATCGAAGGCCCTGGGGAAAGGTGGAAGTCGGCATGGCAAAGTCACGTTATGATGAAATACACGATAAGTACCACACCATTCTCTCGACGAAACAGGGCACCCGCTACGAAATTCTGACTGCATTTCTGCTTAAAAAGTTAGAACAGGATGAGGTTGTAATACATGACCTGGAGCTATCGGGCGACTCAGGCGTTAAGCATCAAATAGATGTGACGGTCCGAAGTAAGGAGGGAAATCTAAGACGAATCTTGATCGAGTGCAAAGACTTCGATGTCTCAGGCGATAAAGTAGGCTTGGACATTATCCGGAACTTTTCGGCCGTTGTGGATGATATTCATCCTGATGAATCAATAATTCTCACCTGCAATGGCTTTACTAGGGATGCCCAGAAGTTCGCGAAGCATAAAGGAATAAAGTTGGCCGTATTGCGAGAGTTTAAGGAATCTGATTGGGAAGGACGAATCAAATCGATCCATCTGACGTTCCACATAATTGGAACGAGCACCCCCCAAGTCACGTTTGCGGTCACCAACGAGGAAGACCGTAAGAAAATCACTGACGATATACAGTCGATTAAAGGCGGATCGGCTGGCCTATGGCGCGGCCAGCCTGTCTGCTTAAACCTTCCAGGCGAGCGAGTTCAGGTCAATGATTTCATCGAAAGAAAAATGAAGGAGGTAAGCTGGGATTCTCCCAGGCACGTGGATATGAAGGTCCCGTTGGTGGATGCCACGATAGAAGTGGAGAATCGCGGCGGAGTCCCCATTGCAGGTCTACTTATCCAGTTTGACATTATGCGAGACACAAAGTTCATGAAAGTCACATCAGATAAGGTTGCAGAGCTCATCACTGAAGGATTTGATGAGAACGACTTGATTGTTTTTGATCAAGATCTCAAACGCTTTATGGTGGATGCCAACACTGGTGAAATTGTGGAGCGGTGATGCATGGGTAGCCCTACCCTTTTAACTACTGAAACATGAGTGCAACGAAGTGATGCAATTCCGTATCGCCGATACCTTCACCGACAGCTTGGCCCGGTTGACCGGTGAAGAGCAGAAGGCCGTGAAAACCACGGCTTTTGACCTGCAAATGAATCCCGCCAATCCGGGAATGCAGTTCCACAAGCTCGACAAAGCAAAGGACAAGAACTTCTGGTCGGTGCGGGTAACCCGGGACATCCGCCTGATTGTTCATAAAACGGCGGCGAGCCTGCTCCTGTGCTACGTCGATCACCATGATTCTGCCTACCGCTGGGCGGAACGCCGCAAACTGGAGACGCACCCCAAGACCGGTGCCGCGCAGTTTGTTGAAATCCGCGAGCGGATCGAGGAAATCACGATTCCCAAGCACGTCGAGGTCGAGCGCCCCGCGCCTACCAAACCCTCTCTTTTCTCCCACCTCTCCGATGACGACCTCCTCCGCTATGGGGTGCCTGCCGAGTGGCTGGCCGACGTGCGCCGGGCCGACGAGGATTCAATACTGGAGCTGGCTGATCACCTGCCAGGAGAGGCCGCCGAGGCCCTGCTGGACTTGGCGACGGGCGTAACGCCTCAGATCGCACGACCAGCCCCGGCCGGTACCGATCCCTTTGTCCATCCCGACGCCCAACGTCGCTTCCGGTTGATGGCCAATGTGGAGGAACTCGAACGCGCTCTCGAATACCCCTGGGAGAAGTGGACGATCTTTTTGCATCCGGCCCAGCGGGAGATCGTGGAGCGGGATTTTGGCGGTCCGGCGCGGGTTTCGGGCTCGGCGGGGACGGGAAAAACCATCGTCGCCCTACACCGGGCGGTATTTCTGGCCCGCAGGAACCCGGATGCCCGGGTGCTCCTGGCGACATTCTCCGACACGCTTGCTAATGCCCTGCGTACCAAGCTGCGGCGGCTCATCAGCAACGAGCCTCGTCTTGGGGAGCGCCTTGAAGTTCATTCGATGAACTCCATCGGTAGGCGGCTCTACGAAATGAACGTGGGAAAGTTACAAGTCCCTTCTCGAGAAACGCTCCGCGAACTGCTCATGGCGGCCGCCGGGACAATGGAAGAAGGCAAGAAATTCAGTCCGTACTTCCTGCTTACGGAATGGGAGCAAGTAGTTGATGCGTGGCAGTTGAAAACCTGGGAGGCGTACCGGGACGTAGTGCGCCTGGGACGCAAGACCCGTCTTCCCGAGAAGCAACGGCTCGCGCTGTGGTCTATTGTCGATCAGGTGCGCTCCCAACTGCGAGATCGCGGGCTCGTCACGGAAGCCGAGATGTTCTGCCGCTTGGCCTCCCATCTTGAAAACAGCAAGAGCCCGCCGTTTGATTTTGCCGTCGTGGACGAGGCCCAGGACATAGACATCCCCCAATTGCGTTTCCTCGCGGCCCTCGGAGCGAAGCGGCCGAACGGCCTCTTCTTTGCCGGCGACCTGGGCCAACGGATTTTCCAGCAGCCCTTTTCCTGGAAATCCCTGGGCGTGGAGGTCCGCGGGCGCTCGCGCACCCTGCGGATCAACTACCGGACATCCCATCAGATCAGAATGCAGGCCGACCGGCTCCTGGGGCCCGAAATCTCGGACGTGGACGGGAATACAGAAGATCGGCGCGGCACGGTCTCAGTCTTCAATGGGCCGGAGCCGACAATCGCAGTTCTCAAGACACAGGAAGACGAGATCAAGAAAGTCGGAGCGTGGCTCTCTGAGCTGGGAAACGAGGGCATCAAGCCCCACGAAATAGGGGTTTTCGTACGCTCGACAACCCAAATGGAGCGAGCCCGAAAGGCAGCGGAAGCGGCGGGAGTACCCTGCAAATTGCTGGACGAAAACGTCGAGACGGTGAGCGGCTACCTGTCCCTCGGTACCATGCACTTGGCGAAGGGGCTGGAGTTTCGGGCCGTCGCCGTTATGGCCTGTGACGATGAAATCATCCCTTTGCAGGAGCGGATCGAGACCGTCGCGGACGATTCCGACCTCGAAGAAGTTTACAACACCGAGCGCCACCTTCTCTACGTCGCCTGCACCCGCGCACGGGATCACTTACTCATCACCGGAGTCGAACCAGCGTCAGAGTTTTTAGACGATCTGAGAAAATGACGTGCCAAGAACGAGATTGGCAAAGAGAACCTGATCACGTGTGGTTCTCGGTTATGAAATGCGACTCGGAGGCACGATGCATGCGGTTGCTAATTCTTTTAACAATATTAGTTTTTATATCTGTTTATGCAGCAATTGCGTCAATCGACATCAATCTCCTTTCCGGTTACGGCAGCATCATTTCAGCAGCAGCTGGAATTCTGGCGGTTATATGGTTCTCAGCGAGCCTTTCGTACCAAGCAAGGCAGATCGAAGAACAGAGGATACAGTTCCTCGCGGAGTTTAAGCATCTCCAAGAAACAAATCGTCGTGACGCTCTTCTAGTAGCAAAGCAAATTCTCGATACAGCAGAACATGCCGCAATACGAAACTTCGACGAAATATCCTCTATTGCAGAACTTCCTACGCGATATCTGGACTGTCCCGAACTAAAACCCATCCTGGAGTCGACCGATCACAAAGAAGTCCTAGATGCATTCAAATCGTGGGTAAAAAAAGAGGGAGGTGCCCTCGCCCTGCTCCAGGGAATTAAAAGCGCGGCCGAGGTTTATCTCAGAGGTACAGGGACTGCGGACATTGATTATACGAAGGAGCCAGAGGAATTCGTGTACATCTACGGTCCTCGCTTCATGCAGCAGCCATTTTTCCAATCATTCCAGGGAGTGGCAACCATGCTATGCGAGTTTATGATTAGATTAGCGCCGGGCCGTAAAGCAGCACAAATCGCATTTTTCGCGGCAACAGCTAAGGCTATCAGCAAGGATATCCTTCATATAGATAAACTTCGTCAAGATATGAAAGCACACACCGCCAAGGGGTATCCATTGCCGAGAATTGCGGAAGATCTTTGATCGGAGATCCAAACCGAGGAATAACAACCATACGTGTCGGCAAATTCCTCCTCATAACCCCCACCTATCTTTTCTTTGCCTGTGGAGCCGCCAGAGCTGCGTTAGGACGAAGGCAGTGGAGACGCCGAATTGGAGCGAGAGGAGATCGGTTTCCACCTGGAAGCCCTCGGGGTCTTTTTTCCGCATGAGGGAGATGTCTTTGGAAAAGTAACGGTCCAGGGTGTTTAAGGGCACTAAAAACTCGCTCATAAACGTATTGGCCTCGCGCTCAATCACGTTTCCCTCGCTTACCTGGCCCTCTATCCGGCAAAGACATCCCCCGAGCCCTCCCAAGGGGTGTCCTAGAAAGAGATGCCCAAGCTCGTGGGCCAGGGTGGCGGTCTTGGTGCAGAGGGGATCGTTCCGGTTCAAGGCGATGAAGGTTGCTTCGGGAATATCGGGGTCCAGATAAACGCATCCGTTCTCGCCTTTGGAGAATTCCGCCGTCGTGGAGATAATGACTCTTCCCTCGTAGAGCGAGCGAATCGCCTCCAAAGGCGAGAAAGGGGGTTCTTTATCCTCCCATCCGAGTTGTTTCAGAAGACACTCCGCGGCGTACAAGACCCTGCTTGGCTGGAAATTCATTGCCCTGACCTTCCCGGCCCGAGAAGATACCGAACGAAAACCGAAAGTCTAGTTTTCCCGTGACATCCAGCGTCACAAGCGGGGAGGGTCTAACCAATCAGTAAAGTCGGTGTTGGAATGGGTATGGAGTGGAATAAAGAAGTTCACGGCCCGCCTCCCCGTGCGCCCTCGCGTGCTGTAGGAGCTAGGGAAGATTTTAATGAAGAAATCTTTAAGAACCGTTAAAGGCGGATTTAATCTTGTTAATCTGTATGATTTTTAGACGAAGTTGGCGGATTTGGGGATACTAAATAGCCGCTCAGGCGGCCGGCTTCTTAAACTTCTTTAGCCGCTCTTCGAGTTCCCGGCGCTCGTCGTCGTCCTTGACGAGTTCCCGGACTTTCTCCCAAAACCGCTCGGACCTTCGGATTTTAAGCAGCTTATTGGCAATGTCCGGGGGGACGAGGCCGTCCTTGGCCAAGACTCCGAAGCTCTTGGGCTGCTCCACGTCGCTACTCTCCATGCAGAAGAGCCAGAACTCCCGGCGATCCAGGCCCAGGGCGTCGGCGAAGAGGTGAGCCTTCTCTAACGGAAAGGCCACAAGGCCCGTCTCGATGCGGCTAATAGCTTCGGGGCCGCTATAGCCCGTGAGACTGGCGAGATGGCCTTGTGAAATATCCAGTGATTCCCGCGCCTTACGGACGTAGGCGGCTATTTTCTGCTCTTTCTTCGGGCTCGCCACAAAAATTTCCTCACGTGAACGAAAAATAATGATCCGCCCAAGTCCCTAAGAATAATACTGAATTTGCCAAAATTTGCAACTTCCCGCACATTTGCAACTTTCCGCATATAGACATTTACACTTTTATTCATATCATGGGTGTTCGTCAAGCCAAGGAGGTTTTATGAATTCCCCCACGTCTTTGAAACGCATCATGTCCCGTCTCAAAAGGGAAAGCGGCCTTAGCACCCATGCTTTCGCCAAGAAGCTCAAGGTCGCGCCCAACACCCTCCGGGGGTGGCTCACCGGTCAGGTAAAGAGCATGAACAGAGCCACCGCCCGGAGGGTGCAAAAGGCACTTGGTCTATCACGCGACCAGGGAGCCGATTACTTCTACCACGGAGAATTGCCCCCCAGTCCCTATGAGCGGGACGAGCCCCAAGAACCCGCGGCTTAGTTTTTCCCAAAAAATCCTGAGCGAGAGAAAAGAGACCCCCCGCGGTCTCAATGGAGGAGTCTTGCCAATGAAACCCGAGCTGAAAGCCACCTGTAAATACATTGGCCCGAACGGGCACCAGTACACCGTGAGCATTACGAGGAATGGCCGCACCGTCACGGACGACCTCACCTTGGACCTGCTTGGAGAGGGGTCCCTCACGGTCCTGGAAGCGTTTTGCAGAAAACACGAGATCCTCCTGGACGACCTGATCGAGTGTTTGAAGCGCGCCGCCGAAGAACCCGCCCTGTCGATGAACTAGTCCCTCAAAAACCAAGAGAAGCCTTCCCCGATCTTAAAAGGGCGAAAAACGCCCGAGGAGCAAGAAATGAAAGTCGTTAAACGTCTTCGCAAAAAGAGCAATGTGATCCGGCTTCAAGTCCCCAAGGAAAAACAGGATTTGCAGCGCTTCTACGAAGGCTGCGCCCTCATCGGGATCTGCGCCAATCCCGAGGACGCCGATACGTCCTGCGAAACCATCGCCACGTCGGCGCGGGTTATTGCCGAAAAGATGGTGCAGGGCCTATGAGCGATTTTACGCGGGTGAAGGAAGCCGTCCGGCTCCTGGATTTCATCATCCAGGAGTCGGGCGGCCGGGTAAAGAAGAAGTTTTCGAACTACGTCCACTTGGAAGAATGCCCGTTTTGCCGGGGCCATGAATGCTTCACGGTCTACGAAGACACTTACAAATGCTTCCAGTGCGGGAAATTTGGCGACGTGATCACGTTCGCCAAAGAGTACCGGATGCTCGGTTCGGCTGTGGACGCCTTGAAAGCCCTGGCGGCTGACTACGGCATTAAATTGGATTTCCCGGGAGCGGCACCTAGCGCCCCATCAGCAGGAAGCAATCCCCGTGCAAGTGTCTTTGCCGCCGCGACGAAGTATTTTCACGAAAACCTCTTTGCTCCCCGCAACCATGAGGCTTTAAAGCATTTGCAAGAAAAACGGGGCCATTCCCCCGTAATCCTTAAAGCCTTCCAAGTGGGCTTTTCGGATGGCGCCCTTCACCGGCATCTCCACGATTTTAGTAGGGACGAACTCCTGGCCTCTGGCCTTGTCAAAGAGCAGGGAGAAGGGCTCATAGATGCCTTTCCCCCGGGGCTCTTTGTTTATCCCCATTACCTTCCAAACGGTGATATTAGGGATTTTACCTGCAAGCCCTTCAGCCAGGATAAAACCCCGCTACGCCTCCGCTCCGAGTACCGCTCCCCTGGATGCGTTTTTCTAAACCAAGTAGCCCTCAAGAAAGACGAAATCCTCCTGGTCGAAGGGCAAAACGACCTTCTCACCGTCGCCGGGCGGGGGTTTTCGTCAGTCCTTGCGATCTGCGGGCAGCTCTCAGGCGAGCAGCTTCACGTCCTCAAGGAGATTTCCCCTGGAAAAACGATTTTCTTAGCTTTTGACCAGGATGAAGCGGGGAGGATGTATACGGAAAAAGTAATCGAGACCCTCGCCCCCCTTCCGCCCACGCTGGCCGGCATCCTAGAAAAACCCACCGCGGAAGTGCGGCTCATCACCTGGCCGGGGGAGACGAAGGACATTGACGAGTATTTGAGGAGCCAGAAAGACCAGAAGAGCGCCCTTCAAGTCCTCCTGGATCAATCCCTGCCCCAGTACGTTTCCTTAAAAAAATGCCTCTCCCTCTATTTCGAATTCTGCGAAGAGCGAAAGATAAAATTCTTCGCCCCTGAGGCGGCCAAGAACCAGGCCCTCATGATCTGGGAATGGCTGGGGGGAGAAAAGGCGTTCTTTGTCGAAAAGAACGGCGGGAGATGCTTTCTCTCGTACGAAGGAAAAGTTTTTGCCCTGGGGGCCGAAAGGGAATTTCGGGCGCTTCTCTATGAAAAAGCCCGCATCGTCTACTCGGAGCAGCGAGCGAAAATAATTTTCGACGCCTTGGAGTGCGAGTGCCTTAATTCAGGCAGAAGAATCGAAGTTTCCCCCTGGTTGCACGTCGAGAACAGTGAGATTTTCCTCCATACCTCACGACCGGACGACCAGATTCTAAGAATCGCGCCCGGCGAAGTGACCGTACTTCCAAACGCCAGGAATTCGCTCCTTCGCCCTTCGAATAAAATGCGGCCCATTGATTTTTCTCCCGACGTGGACGTGAAGGGGGCTTTCTTAGATTTCCGAAGACTCTTTCTCTCGAACCTGTCCACCGATGCCGCGGGGCGGTACTTCGTGGCTTCCTGGCTTTTGAATCTTTTCCTGCTTGGCTTCTCGCGGGATAGGGCCATTTTGCACATGAGCGGGAGCGCGGCTTCCGGAAAAACCACTGCCGCGAACCTCTGTTCCATGCTCGTCTATGGGGAGGATTGGGTAGGAAAGAGCCGCACCGCTTCGGATTTCTCCGACGGCATGACAAATCCCCTCACGATCAAGGACAATTTGGAATCCCGCGACATCGACCGGGGAACCCTTAACTTCCTTCTCGCCGCGGCCACGGGAACGGTCAATCAAAAAAGAAAGGGTGGGACCGACTCCGAGAACGTCTACGAGCGCCTCTATAACCAGGTCATCGTCACGGCGATCGAGCCCTTTGACCAGCACGAGTTGATCACTCGTACCTGGAGCCTGGAATTCGATGGAAAGTACCGGAGCCCCGGGTTTCAAAAAACCGCCATTCTCGAAGAACTCCGTGAAAAGCGCTCTTCCATCCTCTCGGCTTTTTTCCTTGTGCTCGCCAAAGAAATTTTGCCCCACTGGAACAGCAAAAAAGCCTTTTATCTTCAATACTTACGCCTCCACCACCCGGGCCACGCCAAGCAGCGGCTAGATGAGTTCCTCTCCGGGCTCTTCGTCATCCTGGAAGTGCTCCTCAAATATATCCCCGATGCCCGCAAGAAGAGCCTTCCGGCTGAAAAGATGGCCCAGGAGATCGTCGAGGAACTTTTGGGAAACCAGGAGGAAAAAGCCCGGGAAGCGGAGACTCATACAAACCCCTTCGTTTTCTTCCTTGAAAACCTCGCCAGCGAACTTCTCCACTCCGGAAGCTACGAAGATTTCGGGAAAGAATACAAAATCCGCCACGAGACGATCTCCCTCCAGAACGGCGTTCCTGCGAAAGTCACCTTCACGGGCACGGCTCTTACATTCCAAGGGGCCTTCGGATCGCTTGGAAAGAAACTGGGGCTTCTTCCACCCTTTGCCAGCGCGCAACAGATGGGCTCCCGGCTTGCCGACTCCGAAGAAGTCCTTACTCGGGCCGGGTGGGGCGTGCGAAGGAAAGCCGTCAAGGGGATTCGGTACTTTGAATTCACCAAAGACCTCTCCGAGGAAGCCCTGTGAAACCCTTCACGCCATCGGAGGAGCTTGTAAAAATGACGGCCGAGGTCTTGGGAAAAAAGATCGGGAAGGAACTCTCCTACAAAGAAGCCCGGGAAGCGGCCAGGGTATTAGGGGAGTTTTTTGAAATCCTGATAATCCAGGATAGCTGGAACGCGAAAGCACCCGTTTCCACCGAAAGCGAGAATCAGATTTTACTTGACAATCAGTGATGGAAAAAGAGAAAATAGAGCGTTTTACTAGGCAGTCTAAAAGCTAAGTCTTGGTGAACCAATGGGAAGACTGAGCTACGTTAAAAGAGATAGAATGTTTAGCCGCTCGAAGCGGGCTTCCTCTATTTCATCCATGGTGGCGGTCTTATACGCCCGCGTCTCTTCGCGGGAACAGGAAGAAGGCTTTTCCATCGACGCGCAGCTCTCGCTCCTTCGGAAATACGCCCTGGAGAAGGGCTTCGAGGTCGTTTCCGAATTCGTGGACGTGGAAACGGCAAGAGCCACGGGGCGCACGAAGTTTGGGGAAATGCTCGCCTTCATTCGGCGGAGCCCCCTCCCGGTAAATCTCCTGGTCGAAAAGACCGATCGGGCGTACCGGAATTTAAAGGACTACACGACCCTGGACGATCTCGTGCGCGAGAAGGACGTACGGGTTCATCTGGTAAAAGAGTCTGAAATCCTGGGGCGGGAGGCCTCGTCCCACAGCCGGTTTATCCACGAAATAAAGGTCTTAATGGCCAAGAACTACGTGGAGAACCTCTCCGAAGAAGTCCGGAAAGGCCAGCAGAAAAAGGCCGAAAGCGGCCAATTCCCCTCCATTCCGCCCCTCGGATACCGATGGAACCGCCAGAAAAGGTGTCTCGTACAAGATCCCAAGGAGGCGCCCTTTGTCCGAAAAGTTTTCGAGAAATACGCCACGGGGCGCTATTCGATGGCGGCGGTGGCGGACCTCGTAAGCCGGGGCGGCCTTCGGACCCGTACGGGTAGGGAACTTAACAAACGAGGGGTAGAGATTGTTGTAAAAAACCCCATCTACTATGGCGAATTCTACTGGTCTGGAAAACTCTACAAGGGGAATTTTGATCCCATCGTGACCCGGGACTTATGGGATGCCGCCCAGGTGCAGCTTAGGCGCCAGAATCGGCCCGAGAGCTATTACAAACACGATTTCCCTTACCGCGGGCTCCTCAAATGCGCTAAATGCGGATGGGCCGTCACGGCTGAGATTAAGAAGGGGAAATACGTCTATTACCACTGTGGCAATAGCCCAAGCACCTGCGAGCGGGCATATGTCCGCCAGGAAGTGCTGGAAGCGGTTTTAAGGGAGAAAATAACCGCCCTGTACGTCCCCGACGACATGGCCCTCCTGCTCCAGAAAGCCCTGGATGAAGCGGAGGCCAAGTGGGAGGGCGAATCGGCCACCGGCAGGGTTTCCCTTGAAAAGAAGGCCGCCGAACTAAAGAACCACCTAGATCGGCTCTATACGGACCACGTAACTGGCAAGATTGATGAAGATTTCTTTAAGGGGAAATGGAACGCCTGGCGCTCGGAGCTATCCAGAATCGAAAACGACCTCGCCCGCAAGGGCGGCGGCCTGAGCAGCGCCCATAAACACCTTCGGAACGTCATAGAACTCTGTAACCGCCTGAAATCACTCTATGATTGTGGAAATCACCACTTCCGCGCCGAACTGGCCGAAGTGGTCTCATCGAACTTGGCGCTTGACGGTACAAGTGTGCGATTTGATTACCGCTTTCCGTTCAATCTCATGGCGGAAAACGGAGGAAGTCACATCTGGCGGAGGGGGTGAGATTCGAACTCACGAGGGCCGCAAAGCCCTGCCGGTTTTCAAGACCGGTGCCTTAAACCGCTCGGCCACCCCTCCGGAAAAGGCAGCGGGGGAATCTTACCACAAAGCCTCGTTATTTCGCGCCGAGGGCGGCTCCGCTTTCGAGCCGGGCCTCGAGCCCCAGGAGTTCGATCCCTTCGAGGCCCTCCACGGCCAGGTCGGCCGCTTCGAGCTTTTCGGCCGGATAGGAATTGGTGATGCCCACGCACCACATCCCGGCCCGCTTGGCCGAGCGGATGCCGTCGGGCGTATCCTCGAAAACCAGGGTCTCGCGGGGAGAAATGCCTGCCGCGCCCTGCCGCCGGTTCAAAGCCGCGAGCGCCCGCTCGTAGGGCTCGGGGTGGGGCTTGTGGTGCTCGCAATCCTCCGCCGCCACGACGGCCGAAAAAGAGGGCAGAAGGCCGTGGGCCCGGAGGACGGCTTCCACTTCGATCCGCAAGGCGCCGGAAGCGATGGCGATCGGCATCTTCGCGGCAAGACGGCCCACGAGGCTCGCCACCCCCGGGAAGAGATCGACCCGCCCGCGCCCGAGCCGTTCCTGAAAGAGTTTTCCCTTCTGGGCCGCCAGGGCGGAAACTTTCCCCTTCTCGGCCGGAAGCTTCCGGTCGATCAATACCGCCTCGATGCATCCCTCATCGTGCAGGGCCATCCAGCGGGAGACATATTCGTCCCACGAGAAGGAAGCCCCCAGGGGCGAAAGGACTTCCTGGTAGAGTTCCCAGTGGAGCTTTTCCGTGTCCGCGAGAACGCCGTCGAAATCGAAAATGACCGCGCGAAGGACCGGCATGGCTATTTCGCATCCTTGATTTCGAGCGGGCTGTGGGGCGCTTTCCCCAGTTGGGGGAAAAGCGGACGGGGGTCCGGCCGAAGGCGGATTCGAAGGAGCCGGAGCGTTTCGAGGTACTCCGTCCAGGCCAGGATGTTCTCGCGCGTGAGGCGCTGGGCGAGGAGAATGCGAAGGGGCGTGAGCGCGGGAATCTGTTCCGGCACCGCCGAGTACAGGATGGTTTTCTTCTGGACCGGGAAATCGATCCCTCCGCGTTCGATCATTTCCATCAGAATCCCATCGAGTTTCTTGGGGTCCAGCCGGTTGAGCGGAAGCTCCGGCCAGAGTTCCGGGGCGATCCGTTCGGGGAGAGTTTCCCGGCGAGCGGCTTTTTTCTCAATCTGTTTTACGCGTTCCTGCACGCCCACCCATTTGCGGCTCGCCCGGTCCAGGTCGGGTGCCCAGGAACGATCGCCCACCAGTTCGGCGGCCTGGAGGTAGTCCTGGCGGACCTGTTCGCTTTTTTCGAGTCCACCCAGGCCCTTGCGGAGGGCGTCGAGAGAGCCCGGGGTTTCGATGGCCGCAAGCCCCACGATGGCCGCGCTCCGGACGGCCGGCACCGGATCGCCCAGGGCCGCGAGCAGGGCGTCCTCGCACATGGGGGAGCGAAGGTCCGCGAGCGCCAAGGCGGCCCGCTCGCGAACCTTCGGGGTTTTCCCTTTCCGGGCGTAGTCCGAAAGGGGCTTTAAGGCCGAAAGATCGGCAAGCCGCCCGAGGGTGTCCAGAACATCTTCGAGGACCGGAGAGTTCGCGGGCAGCTTCGGAAGTTCCCGCAGCAAACCGGGGACGAGTTCCACCGCCTGGAGGTGGGCGGCCACCCGGAGGAGCGTCCGGGCGTTTTGAAAATGCAATTTCCCGGGTTTGGAGAGTTTGCGGCCCAGCTCATTGAGCGATTCGTTGTCGCCAGCCGCCAGGAGGTATGCCATCGCCGGAACGAGCGGAAGTACGAGATTGGCCGCCGGCACGGGGAATTCCGTGTTTTCGGGAAGCTTCGCGAAACGGAAAGCCAGCTCGGCCCCCTGCTTGGGGGCGGCGACCGAGAGGGTGTGGGCAAAATAGTAGGCCTCAGCGGGGGAAATGGCCGGAGAGAGCCGGGCCGTCGCCCGGAGGACGAAATCGGCAGCCCCCTTCCCTTCCGAAAGAACGAGGAGCGTCGCCAGCGTGTAGGCCACGGGCGGAAGAACGCCCTCCTGTTGGAGGGCTTCCCGCAAAATTCCGCGAGCCGCGGGCCCGGCGTCGGCGATGTCGTCGAGCGCCCTTCCCTGGAGAACCGAAAAACGCTGGGCTTCTTCCTCGGACTGAGGAGCACGGGCGTAGGTTTCCGCGAGCATCCCAATCGCCCGCCGGACGGTCTCTTCCTGGCCGGGCAGGGACTGGGCTCCCGCGCGGAAGGGAAACGCTCCCAGCCAGAGCGCAAGACTCAGGAGAACGGCAAATCGCATCTTTGGAAGAACGGGCCGCATGGCGGCCGGGGAGGATACCCCCCGCGAGTCCTGGGCGAAAGCGCCGCCTTGACGGGCGGCGCCGCCTCCCCTTAGCGTGTCTCCCGTGCGCATCAAAGTTCATCCCCAAAACCCGCAGCCCGCCGCGGTGGAACGGGCGGCCGAGATCCTCCGGGACGGCGGGGTCATCGTCTACCCGACCGACACGATTTACGGCCTGGGATGCGACCTCCACGACAAGCGGGCCGTGGAACGGATCTACCGGATCAAGCGCCTCGAACCGGGAAAACCCCTTTCGATCGTCTGCGCCGATCTCTCGCACATCTCCGAGTACGCGAACATCTCCAAGGCCGATTACCGGATTCTAAAGCACCAGCTCCCCGGTCCCTACACCTTCGTGCTGGAAGCCTCCCGCCAAGTGCCTCGCCTGCTGACGACGAAGCAGAAGACCATCGGCATCCGGATTCCAAACCATCCATTTCCTTTGGCCCTGGTAAAAGCCCTCGGACGGCCGCTCATCACGACGAGCGTCACGGACCCCCGCTTCGACGTCCCCGCCGAGCAGAAAGAGCTCCTCAACGACCCCGAAGACATCGAATCCCGCTACGGGAAACTGGTCGATTGCGTTTTCGACGCGGGCGTCCTCTCGCTCGAACCCAGTACGGTCATTTCGCTGGAAGACGGCGTGCCCATCCTCATCCGGAAAGGGATCGGAAAGGTTTTTTGGGAAGAACCGGAAGAAGAACCAGGCGTCACGCCGGCCGGTTAGGCACGGTGGCAAGCCGCACGACGGGGTCCAGCGCCGATTCGATCTGGGCGAAAACCTTTTTCGGATCGACCGCCTCGGGTTCAAGCTGCCACTGGATAAACATCCCATCGAACGCCGCCAGAATAAGAACCGACGCCAGCCGTACAAGGTCGGGCGTCAGGTAAGGAAACGCGGCCTTGAGTTCCCGGGCGATCACCTCGCGGAATTCCCGGTAAATCGCCTGGAGAGCGGCGCGGGTCCGGGGATGCACTTCCCCCCGTTCGCAGATCATGCCGATGAGAAGCCGCAGGGTGTCCCGCGATCCGGTCATCTGGCGTTCGGCGTTCCGCAGGACGGCGGGGAGTTTTTCTTCCGGGCGTTCGATGGCCGCGACGACGTCCAAGGCCTGGCTCACCCAGGCCGAGGTGGATTGGGTGAGGAGAGCAAGGAGGATGTCTTCCTTGCTCTTAAAATGCCAATAGATCGAACTCTTGCTTGTTTTCGCGGCGGCGGCGACTTCGTCCACGCTCGTCGCGGCGTATCCCTTGCGGGCGAAAAGGCGGGCGGCGGTGGAGAGGATCCGCTCCTTGCTTGGACGCGCGGGGCGCCGGCGGGCGGTTGGGTTTTCGTCTTCTTTCACGGCGTCACTTTTGCCCATCCCCGCCGGGGGAGCAAGCGCTGAAAGGGGCCGAAAAAGCCCGGCACACCGTCGCAAGATCGTCCGCCCGAACGAGCGCTCCAATGACGGCGGCACCCCACGCCCCCGCGGCGGCGATCCCGGCGGCCCGCTCCAGGGTAATCCCCCCGATCCCGAAGACGGGGACGGAAACCTCCCGGCAAAGGCGGGAGAGGTCCTCCAGCGTCCGCTTCTCCCGCAAGGCGGAACCCGTCTTCGAGGACGTCTCAAAGAGCGGCCCGAAAGCCACGTAATCCGCCCCTTCGCGTACGGCTTCCTTTGCTTCGTTCACCGAGTTCGTCGACCGCCCCAGGATTCCCGAATACTCTCTTCGCGCTACCGCCACCGGCAGATCATCGGGCCCCAAATGGAGGGCGGGTGCCCCGCTAAGGAGCGCCACGTCCAAGCGGTCGTTGACGACGAAAAGAGCGCCCCGCTGCTGGCAAAGCGCCCCGATCCCGCGGGCAAGGGCGAGCGTGCGCCCGGCGCGATAATCCTTGTCTCTCAATTGAAGGAGGCGTACGCCCGCATCCAAGAGAGCCTTCGCGTACGCAACCGGCTCCCGTCCCCCGCACTGGGCAGGGTCCAGGATCGCATAAAGGCCGCGGGGAATCGGTCTGGAAGACGAAGACAGGGGCATTGCCTTACCCTATACTTTTTCAATGCCCCGCGTCTCATTTCCCGGTGGTTCCTTCGTCGACGTCCCCATCGGCACGCCCCTCGCTCAGGCCGTCACCCAAGCCGGATACGAAGGAATCGGTTGGGGTTGCTGCCAAGGGATTTGCGGCACTTGCCGCTTCCAACCCGGGAAAGGCGCGGATCAGCTAACACCACCCACTGCCCTGGAAAGCATTCTGCTTAACAACCGCAATGCCACGGAAGGGGAACGCCTTGCCTGCCACGTGACGGTCCAAGCCGATCTCGAAGTGCTCCCCGCAACACCGGAGAAGCGGACTTATTAAAGTTTCAAAAACTTCCATCCAAGGGCGATAAACTTTATTATTAGGGCGGTGTAAACGATTATACGCGGCCCTTGGGCTGATAAATTGGAGTAACTATTTGAAACTACTAAAAAAATAGAATATGTGATTTGGATCACACATTCTAGCGGGGGGCTACCTGCTAGGATCGGCCCCTACGGGAACGTGTTGCAGCTTGAAGGCGCTCGGATTACTTTCCCGCGACTTTTGAGCGGCAGCTCACCCAAAAGAGAGTCTGAAGGCCCTTCGAGCCGAGGGGTAGTGGGAAAAAGAATACGCACGCCCTTTCAGTTTTTGAAGGGCGACCGGTAAGTGAGGCATTAACAGCGTGCGGGCAATCATTCTGGCAGCTGGACAAGGAACGAGGCTCAAGCCTTACACAGAAGACAGGCCCAAGTGCCTGATCGAAGTGGACGGCCGCACGATTCTCGAGCACCAGCTCAAGAATTGCCTTCGGGCGGGCGTGCGCGAAGCCGTGATTGTTACGGGCTTCCGCGGCGATCTGGTGGAACAGTCGGTCGCCGCATGGCGCGGCAACGGGCTCGCCTCCCTCCCCATTAAGACCGTTTTTAATCCCCGCTGGAAAGACACGAACAATCTCGTAAGCCTCTGGTCGGCCCGGAAGTACATGGAAGAGGGCTTCGTCCTCATCAACGGGGATGACGTTTTCGACCACCGTATCCTCACCCGGCTCACCGGGGAAAACCACTACGAAATCCACGTCTGCATGGACCGCAAGGACCGCTACGACGACGACGACATGAAGCTGCTTGTGAGCGAGGGCCGCGTCCAGGCGATCAACAAGACGATCGACCCGGCCCGCGCCCAGGGCGAGTCCATCGGGATCATGAAATTCACCCGGGAAGGAGCCGGCCGCCTCCTCAAGGAATTGGAGGCGATGGTTTCTTCCCCCACCGGCAACACGGATTGGTACACGAAGGCCGTCGAACGGATCGCCCTTTCGGGTTACGGCATCGGTGCTGTCTGCATCGAAGGCCTCCGCTGGGCCGAGATCGATTACCCCGAGGATCTCGCTTTCGTCCGCGAGAACCTCTCCGGCCTGTTCCAGTAAACCCGAGGCTCTTTGCTCCCTCCCGCGGGCTGGGCGGGGCGCCCTCGTCGCGCAAGGGGCGCTGATCGAATTTCCACCATGAGCACTGCCGCAGTCCTATCGCTACAACCGGTCGAAGCCCCGAACGGAGACAATCCTTTCCTCCGCGTAGCCGGCCTTCCCCTGATCACCCGTCAATTGCTGGGGTTATCCCAAGGGGGCGTTGAAAAAATCTGGCTTGTCCCGGGCCCTCATTCGGAAAAAGTCCGGGCGCTCATCGAATCGGACGAACGGCTTGGGAAACTCTCCCTCGAAATCACTGAAGGCAGTCCCAAAGAAGTATCGGCCAAGGCCCTCGCGGCGGCGAGTTCCAGCGCTGATCGGGTTCTCTTTATTGAGGGCCCCTTGGCGTTCGGGACGGGCCTCGTTCGCCACTTGGCCACCGCGCCCCTTCCAGCCGAAGGGCTTCGATACTCCGCGGAAACGGAGTTCTTTGCCCTTCCCTCCAAGGCCGTTTCTTCCGCCGCCCCCTTGGCGGCGGCCGCCAAAGCCCAGGTGCTCGTGGCGGAAAAACGCCCCGAAGCCAAAGATGCCTTCCTCCTGCCCGTCCGCTCCCGGTCTGAGGCCCGCTCCGCCAAGCTCGCCATTTTCCGGACCCTTACCAAACCCACGAGCGGGTGGGTTTCCAAAAACGTGAACTCAAAGATTTCACTTCCAATTTCCTGGATTGTCAGCGAATCGCCCATTACCCCGAACATGCTCACGGCCTTCGCGACGTTCGTGGGGGCCCTCTCTTTTACTTTCCTCTCGCGGGGGGACCAATGGGGAGTCTTTTGGGGAGGCTTTTGCTTCCAACTAGCTTCCGCCCTCGACCGTTGCGACGGTGAAATCGCCCGCTGCAAGTTCAAGGCGAGCCCCTACGGAGAATGGATCGACACGCTGGGAGACAACCTGACCTACACGCTCTTCGTCGCGGGTCTCACCGAGGGGATGTACGCCCGCACGCAAGCCCTCTGGACGAGGTGGGTGGGCTACGGCCTGCTCCTGTGCGTCTTTCTCGTTCTGGGGCTCATGTACAGTTACCTCCTCCGAAATACGAAATCCGGCTCGCTCGTCGCCGTCTACAAGGACATGGAAGCCCGCTACGAAGGGCGCGAGAAACCCCTGGCCTACCGGCTCCTCGATAAAATCCGCTTCATGGGCAAACGGGATTTCTTCAGCCTCACGACCTTCGTCGTCTGCGCTCTCAATGGGCTCGAATTCCTCTTTTGGGCGGCGGCGTTCACAATCACTTGTATGCTGGTCTACGTGATCTCCGGCCGGATGAGCTTGCCAACGGGGCAAGCCGAAGGCGCCCCGGCCACTTCCAAATAATGAAGAGTTTCTCCGCCAAAAGACTTTTCCTCCTGGCCGCCGGCATGGGGCTCTTCGCGCTTCTCCTCTGGCGCGCGGGCCCTCACGACGTCCTGGAGCGCCTGCGCGGCTTGGGGTGGAGTTTCGCCCTTTTGCTGCTCATGGCACTCGCATGGAACACGGTAGCGGCCTTGGCGTGGCGGATTCTTTTCGACACCCGCCACCCCTCCATCGGTTTCCTGACGCTCTGGCACACGCGTCTTTGCGGCGAAGCGGTCAATACTTTGACCCCGCTCCTCAATCTCGGCGGCGAACCCGTCAAGGTCCTCCTGATTCGCGACCGCCTTCAGGGAGACCAGGGAGCAGCCTACGTCCTCCTCGACAAGACGATTTTCTTTCTCGCAAGCCTTCTGTTCATGGCGAGCGGCCTTGCCGTCGCCTTCTTCGTTTTTTCGGGGCATGCCCTGGTCATTGGAATCTCCGCCTTGATGCTCTCCTCGTGGATCGCCGGCCTTCTCTGGCTCATCGTGCAGCAGCGAAAGGGGCGGACGGTCACCGCCATCTTGAACCTGGCGGAAAAAGTCCGCCTGCGGGTTTCACCCCAGTTCCGCTCCCGCATGGAGGAAATGGACCGGCAAATCGCCGTTTTCTGGCGGGACCACCCGGGGCGGTTCCTCGCGGCCCTCGCCATCCACTTCCTGGGCCGGGCGATCCGGACGTGGGATGTCGTCCTCGCCGCCTCCCTTCTTGGCATGAAAGTCGGCATTTCTTCGGCCTACGTCATCGCGGCGTCGGTCATGCTGATAAACGCCGCCTTCTCTTTCATCCCCGGAGCCCTTGGGGCTTATGAAGGAAGCCATGGGTATTTCTTCTCCCTCCTGGGGTTAGGGCTCGACGCGGGGATTTCCCTCGCGATCATCAGGCGCATCCGCACGCTCCTTTTCGCGGGTTTGAGTTACCTCCTGCTCGTCTTTTCACCTCGCTCCAATGGCAAGGCCGTAGCCGCCGTTGCGGCATGTCTGGCTGCCATATCCCTGGGAAGTGCCAGTGGGGTCTGGGCCCAAGAAGAAACGCCTCCACAAGCCGCCGAAACGGCCGCTTCGTCCCCGCCCGCAAGTGAAGAGGCGAAAAAAGTCGTCCGCCTGTCCCTTCCCGAAGCCATCGAAAGGGCCCTTCAGATCAGCGTCGAATTGGATGCCGTGCGCGCTTCAACCGCCGTTGCTGAATCCTACGTCACTCAGGCCCAGCGGGCGAGATGGATTCCGAAAGCGGAGCTCACAAATATTTTTTCAGCGAACAGAGAATCCCACTATATTTTAGACCCAAGCGAGGATGACGACGAAAATATCAATCAGGATTATATCAAGACCAACGCTGGTAAAAACTTTTTCGAGAGACTCTCCCCTTTCAACCACCTTCAAATAGATCTCGTCCAGCCCCTTTATACCTTCGGTAAATTGGATGCTGCCCTGGCCTTGGCCCGGCAGGGACTCGAAGTTTCCCGCGAAAAAACTCGCGGAAAAGCCGAGGAAATTACGAAGCGTGTGTCTCTCCTCTACTGGGGCCTTCTCGTGGCGCGGGACATCGACGAAATGCTGGCGGACGTCCGGAAAAACCTTGACGACGCCCATGCGAAGATCAAGGATAAACTCGAGAGAGAGACGGGCGAGGTCACGGCCATCGATCTTTACGAGATCGAATCCTTCCGGGCCAAGCTGGCCATCAAGATCCAGGAGCTCATCAAGGGCCGTTCGCTGGTGGAAAGGACCCTCGCCCTCATGTTGGGCCTTGCACCGGATGAAACTTTTGAGCCCGCCGAGCGGCGCCTCGCACCTCCGGAATACGAATTGAAAGCCATCGACGACTACCGGGAAAGCGCGCTCCAGAATCACCCGGAGATGAAGCAGCTTCGCGCGGGCCTCCTTGCCCGGCAGGCGCAGGTGGACATGGCCCGGGCCAACCTCTACCCCGACCTCTTCCTGGGGGCGCGGCTTGAGTGGACGGAATCCCCGGGCCACCATCCCCCACCCAATGAGCCCGAGATCGATGACCCCAAACGCATTTTCTTCGGGGGCCCATTTATCGGCCTCCGCTGGGATCTCTCCCTGCACCGCAAATCGGCCGAACTGGGAACGGCCCGGGCTCAGCTCACGGAACTGCAAGCCCTCTCCAAGGCGGCCGACTTCGGATTCACCTTGCGAGTCACCCAGGCCTATCTGGAAGTCGTCCGGGCACGGGATGCCCTGGAGGAAGTGGGTAAAGGCCTCCAATCGGCCAAAAAGTGGTTCCGCTCGGCTACGCTCAACTTCGGAATCGGGGTGGAGGATACGGACGGCCTTATCAAGGCCTACAAGGAATACATCGAACTGAGGGGAGCCCACTACCAGGCTCTTTTCGACTATCATCAAGCCGTCGCGACGCTGCAGCAGGAAGCGGGGCTCCCGCTCCTTAACAGCCAGGAGGCGGCGGCTCCGGCTCCTTCGGAGGCAAACCCATGAAGCGATTCTTTTTCACCGTTCTTGCGGCCATCTCCCTGTGGCTTCCGGTTTCGGCCCAGGCGACGGCGGGGACCCCGACCGACCTGCTCAAGGAGCGGGACACGAATATCCGCTCGTTCCTCAAAGCGAATCCGCTCCCCCTCCCGGCGCCCAAGCGCTCCAAGATCGAGGAAGACCTCAACTCCCTCTTCGATTACGAAACGATCGCCATTTCCTCCCTGGGCGCCCACAAGCAGAAAGCCACGCCCAAACAGCTCCAGGAATACATCCGGGTCTTCTCCCAGGTCACCCGCAACAATTCCTCCTCCGAAGACGCCCTCAAGCACTTCCTTCAAAGCCAGATCCGCTACGAAGGAGAGGCCAAGGGCCCCAACGGGGCTACCGTCGTCAAGACGGTGATTATCAAGAACAACGAGGAAATCACGGTGGATTATTTCTTCGAAAACACGAAATCCGGATGGCGGATCGTGAACTACGTGCTCGACGACGTGGACCTCATCGAGAACTACCGCAGTTCTTTCGGGAAAATCATTTCCGAAAAGGGATTCGACGAACTCATCAGCAAGCTCAAGGAAAAACTCAAGAAAAAAGATTGAGACTTCCGGCGCTCTTCATACTTCTTCAAACTTGACGTGATGCTCCGGCTGATAGCCGAGCTCGGCCTTCGCCCGCGCGCCCGACAAGACGCAGTTGCGCTTGAGCCAATCCGACCGGAACGGGAAGGGATGGCGGTTGAACTGGAGCAGCCGGACCCCTTGCCAGAGGGGCTCGATCAGGGCCTCGGGCACCGGCATCGTCCGCGCCCCTGACCACTTGATGTATTCGAGGAGGGTCTTCGTCTCTTTCCCCGGAATATTGAAAACGCCCTCCGCATCCTTCGTGATCGCGAGCCGGAGCGCCCGGACGACGTCCTCCGAATGGACGAGGTTGACCACGGGGTTGAAACCCAGAATCCGCGGGCAGACCGGGGAATCGAGGTAATAGCTGTAGAAGGAATGGATGTTCCGCCCCAGGACGAAAGACGGGCGCAGGACGACGACCTTGAGCCCTTTCTTCTTTCCCATCTGTTCGAGGCAAAGAGCCTCCGCTTCGAGCAAATCCTTCACGTAAGGAGGGGCGTCCGGGTCCTTGTTGAGGGGACTCTCCTCCGTGAGCGCCTCTACGTGCCCCGAGGGCAGGTCGTAGATCTTGGCGCTGGAGAGAAAGACGAATTTCCGAATGCTGCCCGTTTCGCGGGCGATGTTGAGCAGGTTCTGGGTTCCCCGAAGGTTGTATTCCTGGATCTGGGCGTCCGTCGCCGCGCGTCCGACCTGGAAGGCCAGGTGGACAATCGTGTCAATGCGCGCCGCCTGGAACTCCTCGCTGGCGCAGAGTTCCGCGAGGCGCCGCTCGTTGTAGGGCGCGCAGGTCTTGAAAACGAAACGCTTGGGGTCCAAGTCCTTGAAATAGTACGGGAGTTCCGAACGAGAGAGCCCCCAAACAAGTTCGACGTCCTTGTCGAAGAGAAGTTTTTCGCAAAGCTTGCGGCCCAGCGGGCTCGTGGCGCCGGTCACGAGCACCCGGTGCTTTCGGGACCGCCCACCCTTGGCGGGCAGGCGTTTTCGCGTTTTCGGAGTGGATGGAGCGGGCGCGCCGCTTTTCCCTGGTTTTCCCTCGATCTCCGCCACGGCGGCAGAGCCTCCCTTGGCCCAGACCCCCTGGGCGGCCGGAGTATGGTGCCTTGCCTTTGGATGGTGCAAGCCTCAGATTAGAACGGTCATGCTGCCCGAGGGCCGCCAGTTTACCCACGCCGCGTCGCCGTCTCCGAGGCGCCCGTTGGAGCCCAAGAAGGCGTCCAAGGGCGAGCCTGATGGCATGGGCCCCCTTCCGCCCCGGGGACCGTTCCGGTCGCCCTTCATCTGGATTCTCCTCCTGTTCACGGCGCTCTTCTGGGTCCAGCAGTACTGGATCACGCGCAACACGGTCCAAATCCCCTACAGCGAATTCAAGAAAGCGGTAAGCGAAGGGCGCATCAAGAGCGTCCACATCGCCGGCGAGCACATCACGGGCGAGTTCGTCCCTCCACCCGCGCCCCCCGAACCCGAAACTCCTCAGGTGCCGCCGTCAGGAGCGGAACGGTTCGTGCCGGAGGCCATCCGGGACTTCAAGGCGCGCGTCCCCGACCGCTTCAGCACCGTACGCCTCCCCGAGGACGAGCAGCTCGTCCCCCTTCTCGACAAGCACGGCGTCGTCTACGAAGGGGAACTCTCGACGACCTGGTTCTCACAGATTTTCTCACTCCTGGCGCTCATCCTGATCACGTTCGCCATCGGGAGTTTCTTCGTGCGGCGCATGTTCGCCGGCGGCGGCCCCGGGGCCAGCATCCTTTCGTTTGGCCGCAGCCGCGCCCGAATGGCCGCCGAACACGAGGTGAAAGTCACCTTCGACGACGTGGCCGGCATCGACGAGGCGAAAGCGGAACTCCGGGAAGTGGTCGATTTCCTCAAAAACCCAGACCGCTACACGCGCCTCGGGGCCAAGATTCCCAAGGGTATACTCCTCACGGGCGCGCCCGGTACCGGCAAGACGCTCCTCGCCCGCGCGGTCGCCGGGGAAGCGGCGGTTCCGTTCTTCAGCCTCTCGGGTTCCGAGTTCGTGGAAATGTTCGTGGGCGTGGGCGCGGCCCGGGTCCGCGACCTCTTCGCCCAGGCCCACAAGGCCGCCCCGTGCATCGTTTTCGTGGACGAGATCGATTCCATGGGCGGGAAGCGCGGCCTCAATCCCATTGGAGGCGCCGATGAGCGGGAGCAGACCCTCAACCAGCTTCTGGCCGAAATGGACGGCTTCGAGCCCAACTCGGGCGTCATTCTGCTCGCCGCCACGAACCGGCCCGACGTCCTCGATCCCGCCCTGCGGCGCCCGGGGCGTTTCGACCGGACCATCATGATCGACGGCCCGGACATCAACGGCCGGGAGGCGATCCTCCGCGTCCACGTGCGCAAAGTGAAGCTCGCCCCGGAAGTAAACCTCCGCTCGCTCGCAGGGCGGACGCCGGGATTCGTGGGCGCCGACCTCGCGAACCTCGTCAACGAAGCGGCGCTTGCCGCCGCCCGCCGAAGCCGCGAACAAGTATCGAACGAGGATTTTGAAACCGCCCTCGACCGGATCACGACGGGTTTGGAACGCAAGGGGCGGGTGATGAACCGCCGGGAAAAAGAGCTCGTCGCCCACCACGAAGCGGGCCACGCCCTTGTGGCGGCTTCCCTCCCCGGGGCCGATCCGGTCCACAAGGTGAGCATCATTCCAAGATCCATCGGCGCTTTGGGGTTCACCCAGCAGCAGCCAACGGAGGACCGCTACCTCCTCACCCGGCAGGAACTCGAAACAAGGCTCGCGGTGCTCCTTGGCGGCCGGACCGCCGAGGAGGTCGTTTTCGGGGACGTTTCCACGGGCGCGGCCGACGACCTCGCCCGCGCGACCCAGCTCGCCCGGGCCATGGTCATGCGTTTCGGGATGAGCGAAAAATTGGGGCCCCTTTCCTACGAACAGGAACGAAATCCCTTCCTCGGCCTCACCCAGAAGGGGGAATACGGCGAGAAGGCGGCCGATCTGATCGACGCTGAAGCCCAGGCCATCGTGGCCAAGGCCCGCGAAACGGCCCGGGAAATCCTCCTGCGCCGCAAGGACCGGCTCTTGGCCCTCTCGGTCAGGCTCCTCGAAAAGGAACATCTGGAAGGGCCCGAGCTCGAAGCCTTGCTGGCCGCAAGCGAACCCGTGCCGCTCGTGGCCGCTGGAAAACCCTGATCTCCCACGCAGGGGCGTCCGCCGTTGGCTCATCCCCCGCAAGGGACTAGACTCTCCCGCTTCGCCGCCCCGTTTTCATTAGGAGGGCTTTCATGCGGCTTACCAGGGAATTCCGTTTCGAGGCCTCGCACAAGATCCCCAACCACGAGGGGCTCTGCAGCCGCATCCACGGCCACTCCTACACCCTGTTCGTGTCGGTGGAGGGGCCCGTGAACGTGAAAACCGGCATGGTCGTCGATTTCGACGACTTGAGCCGCCACGTCCAGCAGCGGGTCCTCGAAAAGCTCGACCACGGCTTTTTGAACGATTTCATCCCCCTCCCCTCGTGCGAGGCCATCAGCGTCTGGATTTGGGAGCAGCTAAAACCCGCGGTCCCGGAGCTCTCCGAAATCAAGCTTTACGAGACCTGGGACGCCTGCACGATCTACCGGGGTGAAAAAGACGATGCGGCCGCCGTCGAACGGGCGAGCGAGCCTTTCGAAAAGACCAACACCAATCCGCCGAGGCCCAAGCTCCAGGCGCTTTAATCCGTTTCTCCAGGCCAATTGATGAACCAGAAAAAGATCGAAGAAGCCATGCGCCTTTTCCTCGAAGGCGCGGGCGTAAGCGACCCGATCGCGAGCGACCTTCCCCAGATCGTGGCCCGGGACTGGCCCACCCAGATGCTCTGCGGCTACGAGCAGGACCCGGCCAAAATCCTCTCGGTCCAGTTCGCCCCGCCGGGCGACCAGACCGTCATCGTCCGGGACATCGCCTTTACTTCCGTCTGTTGCCACCACCTCCTTCCCTTCTTCGGGAGAGCGGCGGTGGCCTACGTGCCGGGCAAGGGCGTGACGGGACTATCGAGCCTCGCCCGCCTCGTCGATTGCTTCGCCCGAAGGCTTCAGACCCAGGAGCGGATGACCGAGCAGATCGTCGAGGCCCTCATGTCCCACCTCGGGGCCAAAGGGGCGGCCTGCCGCGTCGAGGCGACTCAGCTCTGCCTCAATTCGCGGGGCCCCGAAAAGGAATCGGCCAGAGTCGTGACGACGGCCTTCCGGGGCGTTTTAGCGGACAGCGCCCAGCTTCGAGAGGAGTTTTTGAGGCAGGCGATCTGATTTTTCTTGCCTTCCGGTCCCTCGCCCATTAATTCTTGGCCTCTGCTGGTGGAATCGCGAATGTCTTCGCATGCGAACAAAAGATTCCGGCTGTTAGGCCTCCTCGCCCTCCTCGCGACTTTCGCGACGCCGCTCCTCCACGCCTGGGAACACGCCAGCGAACTCGCTCCCTGGGGAGCGTCGGCCCCGTCCGCTCCCTCTGGAACGGTCTCGCCTTCTGGAGAGACGCCCCTTCACCAGGACGTCTCCCACTGCACCCTCTGCCAGGTTCTCCATCACTCGCCAGCGGTTTTTCAGAACGGCTTTGGCGTTCCGCTTTTGCAAGGAACGCCGGTCCGCCTTACCGAATTCCCCGTTTCCCACCGGAGGGGGATCGATAGAACGACCCGCGCCACCCGCGGCCCGCCTCTTTAGTTCCTGATCTAGCCCTTCAAATCCCGAAAATTCATCCCGTTGCGCGGGAGCTGTCCGGCTCTCCGCCGCAACCAAAACCGTTTGCCGGAACACTCCGGCAAGGAGTCTTTCATGAACCGCGAAATCTCTCGCGCGCTCAGCCTCCTGGCGGCCAGCGCGTGTCTTTTCTCCGCTTCGAATTCTTATACCTTCGCCCAAGACCAGGGGACGCCAACCGGTCCCCCTCCCGAAACTTCCAGGCCTTCGGACCTCTTGTCGATGTACTCGGGCACCAAAAAAGTCCGGCTCATCGATATTTCCCTGGACGCCCTCCTCGCGGCGGGCTGGTCCACGGAAGAAAACCCTTCCATTGAAGAGCTCCAGGGGGGTGGCCACGACCCCAAGCGCCGGGGATTCACTCTCCAGCAGGCCGAATTATCGCTCACCGGGGCGGTCGACCCCTACGTGCGCGGGGAAGGACACATCATTCTCTTCATTGAGGACGGCGAGACGATCATTGAACTCGAAGAAGCCTTCCTCACGAGCCAGCAGCTTCCCTGGGGCCTGCAAGTCAAAGCCGGCCAGTTCTTCACCGAATTCGGCCGCACGAACCCCTTGCACCCCCACGCCTGGCACTGGCAGGACCAGCCCCTCATCCTCTCCCGGCTCTTCGGCCCCGACGGCCAGCGGGGCCCGGGGGCCCGGGTTTCCTGGCTGATTCCCGTTCCCTGGTCTTCCGAACTCGTTCTCAGTACCCAGAACGCCAACGGAGAAACGATGGTGAGCTTCCTTGGCGAAGAGGAGGAAGGCGCGGGCGTGGGCGGGCGCGACAACGTAAACGCCCGGGTGAAGGATTTGGGCGATCTCGTCTACCTCGCCCGTCTCGTCAACGCCGGCGATCTCACGGACGACGTTTCCGTGCAACTTGGCCTCTCGGGCCTCGCTGGCCCCAACGGCACTTCCGAGAACACGCGCACCTGGATTTACGGCGCCGATCTCGTTTTGAAGTGGCGCCCCGGCGGAGCCAAAGGCTGGCCGTTCTTCATCCTGGAAGGGGAGTTCGCGGGCCGGTCCTACGAATCGGCCGCCGTGGCTTCCCCGGTGGTCCCGGAAGAAACCCTTCACGACTACGGCTTCTACGCCCAGGGACTGTGGGGATTCCACACCGGCTGGGCGGCCGGATTCCGCTACGAATACGCCACCGGCAAGGAAGAGGGCGTCGATACGCTGGGTGGCACCGTCGTCCCCCGCTCCGAGGACCCTTTCCGGGACAACCGCCACCGCCTCTCGCCCATCCTGGTCTGGCACCCCTCGGAATTCCTTCGCCTAAGGCTCCAGTACAACTTCGACCGGGCCGCCCACCTCGCCCTCTCGGCCCCTTCGGGGAAAAACGCCCACTCAGTGTGGACCGGCGTCGAATTCCTCATCGGCTCTCATCCGCCCCACCAGTACTAGGAGCACGGCCATGAAAAAATTCCTTTGCACGATCACCACGTTCATCACCGCTTTGCTTGGTACGGCGGCGGCACAGGCTTCTCCACTCCGAATTTGTGCCACGGTTCCGGACCTGGGGGCCATCGCCCGGGAAGTGGGCGGCGCTCAAGTCGAGGTGACCGTCTTCGCCAAGGGAGTGGAAGACCCACACTTCGTCGAAGCCCGGCCCAGTTTCATCAAAGCCCTCTCCCGGTGCGATCTTTACCTGCAAGTGGGGCTCGAACTGGAAATCGGCTGGGCGCCGCTTCTCCTCCAAAGCGCCCGCAACGGGAAAGTGCTTCCGGGAAACCCGGGCTTCCTCGACGCCAGCGAAGGGCTCGTCCCCTTGGGAGTTCCCACCGGCCCCGTCGACCGTTCCATGGGAGACGTCCACGCGGGGGGAAACCCCCACTACCTCCTCGATCCCCTGGAGGGCCTGCGGGTGGCCCGCCTGATCCGCGACCGCCTGGGAATGCTTTCGCCGGAAAACCGGGCCGGGTTCGAGGCGAACTACGAAGCGTCCCGCAAGGAAATTCTCTCTGCATTGTTGGGAGAATCCCTCGCTGCCGCACCGGACGCGGAAGAAATAGCCCAGCGCTACGCGGCGGAAGGGCCGGGGGCTTTGGGGGATAAACTCCAGGGTTGGCTTGGCGCCCTCTCTCCTTACTACGGGTCGAAGATCGTCACCGACCACGACCTTTGGCCCTACTTCGCCAGGCGCTTCGGGCTTGTGGTCGTGGGACACCTCGAGCCCAAGCCCGGCGTCCCCCCCACGGCCAGGCACCTGGCCGGGCTCGTCGAGCGAATGAAGGCGGAGAAGTCCGGCGCGATCCTCACGAGCGCCTACTTCGATCCCCGCCACGCCCGCTTCGTATCGGAAAACACGGGGGCCCGGGTCGCGGAGCTTGCTAATCAAGTGGGATCGCGCCCCGGGACGGAGAGTTATTTGCAGATGGTCGATTACAACGTGAGGCAAACAGCCAAGGCGCTCGGAGGGGGTTTATGAGCACCCGCCAAATCCTCATCCGCGCCTCCGGGCTTTCCCTGGGTTATGGCCGCTACCCGGTCGTTGAAAACCTGGACCTGGAAATCCGGGAGGGAGAGTTCTGGTTCTTCGTGGGGCCTAACGGGCACGGGAAGACCACCTGCGTCAAAACCATCCTGGGACTCCTGCCGCCGATGGGAGGGACGCTCTTCCGCGAGCCCGAACTCTTCCAAAAGGAGCGCGTGGGTTTCGTGCCCCAACGATGCGAGATGAGCCCTGCCCTGCCGACGACGGTGAGGGAATTTATCTCTCTTGGACTCGCTGGAACCAAGCCGCCACTGTCCGGCCGCGAGCATCTCCTTGAGGAAGCTCTCGCCCGAACGAATCTTTCGGGAATGGATGCCCGCGGTTACTGGTCCCTTTCGGGCGGGCAGCGGCAGCGGGCGCTCCTTGCCCGGGCCCTCATCCGGCACCCCACCGTCCTGATCCTGGACGAACCCACGGCCGGGCTCGATCTCTCTTCCCAGGCGGCGTTCCTGGAAGTCCTCCGGTCGCTGCACGGCAAAGGGGACGTGACGATCCTCTTCGTCTGCCACGACCTTTCGGTCGCCCACCAGATGGGGACCCACGCCGCGCTCTTCGCAAACGGGAAGGCAGTTACGGGCCCCGCAAGCGAAGTCCTTGAGCCAAGGCACCTGGAAACCGCTTATGGCCATCCAGTAGCGGTGGAGGGGATAGCATGATTACTTCCTTCCTCTCCTCCTGGGATCTTTTTGCCGCCAGTTACCTCTCGGGGTGGCTTGCCGCTCTGACCCTTTCAGTTCTTGGCGTCTTCGTCGTCGCGCGGGAGCAGATTTTTCTTGGAGCCGCCGTCGCCCAGGCTTCCGTCCTGGGAATTGCTCTTTCCCTCCTGGTGAGCGATTCGGAAATCCTCGCCGCCGCCTGGGCCTCGCTTTTTTCCATCGCCGCCTCCCTCGCGGGGGAGCGGGGAGGAGGCGAGGGCCGGGAAAGCCGCGAAGCCGTGACGGGCTGGATTTTCCTCTCCGCCGGGGGCCTCTCCGTCCTCCTTCTCGCCAAGAGCCCCCATGGAACGGAAGAAATCCACCGCCTTGCGTCCTCCACCCTTCTGGGGGCTACGCCAGTGGACGTCTGGATATTTCTGGTGATCGCCGCGGCCGTCTTCACGGCCGTTTCACTCTTCCGCCGGATGCTTCTCCTGTGGGTGATGGACCCCGCCTGTGCCGCCGCCATCGGTTTGCCGGTAACGGCTTTATCCATTGGACTACCGGCGGGGCTC